>NZ_LMQJ01000001.1:0-509709 GCF_001424605.1 Bradyrhizobium sp. Leaf396 | reverse complement strand
TGAACTTCCTCCGAATGAGTGGACACCTGTAGTAGGCTCGTTGAGCCTGGAGGTGTTGAATGGAACGTGCACGTCGGTCGTTTACTGAAGAGTACAAGCGCGAGGCGGCGGGGTTGGTGGTGTCGAGCGGCCGCTCGATCGGGTCGGTAGCCAAGGAGCTCGGTCTGCGCGACTCAGTGCTGCGGCGCTGGGTCGATAAGCTCCGGCGCGAGCCGGCATCGGCGGCGTGGCGCCCCACCACGCAGGCGACGCCGATGTCGGCGGACCAGGCTTCGGAACTCGCCGTGTTGCGCCAGGAGAACGAGCGGCTGCGGATGGAACGCGACATTTTAAAAAAGTCGATCGCGATCTTTGCCGGAACCCGAACATGAGCTTTCGCTTCATCGAGGACCATCGCAACACCTATCCGGTGCGGCTGATGTGCGCCGTGCTCGAGGTCTCGCCGGCCGGCTACTACGCTTGGCGCGACCGCCCCGTGAGCGAGCGGGCAAAATCCCATGCCGCGCTGCTGGCCGAGATACGGCAGGTCCATCAGGACAGCAGCGGCCGCTACGGCAGTCCCCGCGTCCATGCCGCTCTGCGCAGGCAGGGACGCAGCGCCAGCCGCGGCCGGATCGAGCGGACGATGCGCCGGCATGGCATCCGCGCCATCACCGCAAAGCCACGCCGTGTGCGCACCACCGACAGCCGTCACGACCTGCCGATCGCACCGAACCTGGTCGCGCGCGACTTCACGGCGGAAGCCCCGAACCGGGTCTGGCTCGGCGACATCACCTACATCCCGACCGCCGAGGGGTGGCTTTATCTGGCCGCCGTCATGGATCTGTTCAGTCGGAAGATCGTCGGCTGGGCCATGCGCGATCACATGCAGGTCGAGCTCGCCTCCGCAGCCCTGACGATGGCAATCCGGGAGCGGCGGCCGCAGGCCGGATTGATCTGTCACACCGACCGGGGTGTGCAATACGCTTCGCACGCTTATCGCAGCACCCTTATGGAGGCCGGCATGACGGCATCAATGAGCCGCAGGGCCGATTGCTACGACAACGCCCCGATGGAAAGCTTCTTCCATACCCTGAAGACCGAGCTCGTCCATCATCGCAACTACAAGACCCGCACTGAGGCCCAGCGCGATATCTTCAGCTTCATCGAAGGATTCTATAACCGGACAAGGCTCCATTCCGCACTCGGATATATCCCCCCGATCGAGATGGAGCTAAAAGCCGCTTAACCCGTCCACTTTATCGGGGGAAGATCAGAAGGATTCTATAACCGGACAAGGCTCCATTCCGCACTCGGATATATCCCCCCGATCGAGATGGAGCTAAAAGCCGCTTAACCCGTCCACTTTATCGGGGGAAGATCACACTCTTCTACGTAGCGAAAATCTACTGTAGCGTGTATCACATAAGAATGAAACGACAGGCGAGCTGACACAACCGGGCGGTTGACGAAGACACGCCAATGCTTCGCGGCAGGAGCAGCCAGGTGAACTCTATCACTAAATCTGGATCCATGTTGCTCGGCTTATTGAGAACAACAATCGGCGTTCTCATCCGGATCGCGATAGTCACATGGGCCGCACTGGCCATCTATTACTCGAACTTGCCTTGGAGCTGGCTGCGCACGTTTTTAGCTCTGGCATTTGCGGCCTTCGGGATTTGGGCGCTCTGGCGTTCGCGCCAGCGGCGCATGTCCATTCTCTTCCTCGTTTTGTTTCTTGGCGTCGTGGCATGGTGGATCGCGATTCCTCCATCGCACAATCGCCACTGGCGGCCGGAAGTTGCGGTGATGCCGAGGGCGACGATTGATGGCGACCGCGTGCGCCTATCCGGTGTGCGTAACTTCAGCTACCGCAGTCGGAACGAGTTCACAGTAAGCTACGAGGAGCGTGAGGTGTCGTTGGCTCACTTGATAGCCCTGGATTTCTATGTTTCCTATTTTACTGAAGGTCCAGTTGGACACACGTTTGTGAGTTTCGTGTTCGACAATGCGCCACCGCTCGCCATCTCCATTGAAACACGTCCTGAGGTCGGCGAAGGCTTCGCGCCTGTCGCCTCCTTGTTCAAGCAATTCGAGCTGATCTACGTCGTAGGTGAAGAGCATGATATTGTAGGTGTGCGCACCAACTATCGCCACGAGCCGGTGTACCTTTATCGCCTCAATACATCTGTTGAGGACGCGCGCCGGCTACTGATGGTCTATTTGACGCGCATCAACGAATTGGCCGATCAGCCGGAGTTCTACCATCTGCTGACCAACAGCTGCACGATCAATATCGTACGCTATGCAAATGCGGCGGGTAGGCGAGGACGCTTCGACATTCGACATCTGTTCAATGGACTCATCGACAGCTATCTCTACCACTCGGGCCGGATCGAGGCGACGCTGCCGTTTGATGAACTGAGGCGGCGGTCCTTGATCAACGCAGCAGCACATGCGGCCGATGGCACAGCGGATTTCTCGCAACGTATCCGCTCATCTCTGCCGACCGTGATCGGACCTTAACTCAGGAGCCTTCTGGGGCGCTGATAATTCGCACCGCGTCTTGAGCGGCTGCACCCGTCTCACGACTGGTAGCTTCAAGCGTCTCAGCTCTTCGTATCAGCGCCCTTCAGCGCCTCCCAGGCGGCCTTGTTCGCCTGATCGAACGCCTTCCGGGATTCGGCGAGCGCGGCGCTCATCACCGACCAGGACTCGCTGCCTGCCTGCTTCAGCTTCTGAAGGCGCGCTTCGGCTTCGGAGGCATCGGATTTCATCTGCTTGAGCGCCGCGTCGATGTCCCCGGTGCGGGCTGCGGCCACCTTGCCCGCGGCCTCGCCGATTTTGTCTGCGGCCTCCCGCCAGGCCCTGGCCTGTGCAGCGGCAATATCCTTGAACGTCGCTTGCTGCTGCTCGAGCTGTTTGCCCGCGCCTTCGAAGTAGGCCTTCACCTGCGCTTCGAATCCATTCCACTGCCTTTCCAGGTCGGCTTTGGCCTCCACCCAGGCCGCTTCGCCGGCCTGCGCCTTGGCCTTGAGCATCTCCTGAAACTCGTCGCGGCGCTTCGTCAGATCGAACAGGAACTGATCGGTCTTCGCCTTGGACTCAACCTTGGCCTGGCCGGCCTTGACCTCGAACGAGGCCAACGCGGCATCCATTTCGTCGATCCGCTCCTTGGCCCAATTCAGATAGTGATGCATGCTGCTCTGCTGTGACATGGCCGCCTCCGTTGACTTGGCCACGTCAGAATTCCAGAACTCCGGCTTGCTTGTATTGACCTGCCTCAACGACCTACTGGTCCGAAGCGTGCCGGGCCTGACCACCAGGACGTACGAAGCTGCACAGGAACGCGATCCAATCTGAGAGATTAGCCTGACAAGAAGCGTCATGGCGGGCAACGCATGTTCTTCTTTTTCTCGAACCGGCTGGGATGTCTCGGTTCGCTGCTGATCTCCGGCTTCATCACGGTGGCGCTGCTGCTCCTGTTCGGAATAATTCGGTTCTGATCATCGCCGCTCACTGCCAATCCGTCATCTTCGACTTCGAGATATGCTGCGCGCGCGGCTTCAGGAACTCGGCCCCGGCTCGCCCGTTGTTCGCACTCGATCACACGGAGAGCCTCCTTGGAAACGACCATCATCGGAGAATTCGACACGCGCCGCGGCGCCGAGCTCGCGGTCGAGCACGTCGTGCAGGAATGCGGCGTGCCGCGAGG
This sequence comes from Bradyrhizobium sp. Leaf396, assembly GCF_001424605.1. Classification (NCBI taxonomy): domain Bacteria; kingdom Pseudomonadati; phylum Pseudomonadota; class Alphaproteobacteria; order Hyphomicrobiales; family Nitrobacteraceae; genus Bradyrhizobium; species Bradyrhizobium sp. Leaf396. Next base: position 506,015 of record NZ_LMQJ01000001.1, on the reverse strand, counting down.
CGACGTCTTCGTCCAGCCCGCCGGCGATGCGAACACGGTGGGAACACGCCCGGCGGGCCCTGACGTCAAGGCTGCGCCCGCACCGGAGGGGCGACAAAAGCTCGAAGGTGTGATTGAAGTCTCCGTCGATTTCCACGGCGACGCCCCGGAGAAAATCGCCGATGCCTTGAGGAGCGCGGGCGCAAAGACTGTCCGCACCAAATGAGGGCAGTGTGCGATGTGCGCCGGACCTGCGGCATCGCGCCGGTTGAACCCCGGCCCCTGAGGCGTGGAACCCGTTGCTTGTTCGAGGCGTTTAGACGCGAATCCCAGTTGCGAGGTCCACCTGCTTCAGACTGCATCGACACTGATCCCCGGCGACACCGTCTGGCGGCGGTGCGAAGCCGCTCGCGTAGCGGTTCTGAACGATGCGGCCGCATATTTCGCGGCCCTGCGGGAGACGCTGCTGGAGGCGCAGGACGTCGTCTACATCATCGGGTGGGATATCCATAGCAAGACCCCGCTGGTCGGCGCGTCTGGGCGGGCGGATGACGGATTGCCGGAGCAGCTTGGTCCATTCCTGCGCGCGCTCGTTCGGCGACGTCCCGCCTTGCGCATCAACATTCTGGTCTGGGATTTCGTCTCGTTCTACGCCTCCGAGAGGGAATGGAATTCGGCGGCGAAGTTCACCGCGGACACGGACGACCGCGTGCGGTTTCACCTCGACGCGACGCTTCCGTTTGGTTCGGCGCAACACCAGAAGATCGTCTGCGTTGATGGCTCACTGGCATTCGTCGGCGGGCTCGATCTGACGGTCAGGCGCTGGGACACGAGTGACCACCGCGCCGACAATGCAATGCGCTGCGATCCCCAGCGGAAGCGATACCCGCCGTTTCACGACGTTCAGTGCCTGGTCGACGGGGATGTTGCGGAGCGGCTGTTCGAACTCGCCGAGGAACGCTGGCGGGCGGCGGGCCAACAGGCTGATGAACGGCGCGTCCTGAAGAGCGCTCGCTGGCCGACGAATGTACCGGTCGAAACCGAGCACTTGCCTGTGGGTATTGCCAGGACCGATGTGGTCTCTCCTGCGGGCTCGACGATCAGGGAGGTCGAACGCTCGTTCATTGCAGGCATCCGGTCGGCGACGAACTTCGTGTACATCGAGAATCAATTCACGAGCGCGACCAGGATGGCGCGCGAACTGGCGGAGCAGATGCGTCGCGTGCCGTCGCTTCGCGCTCTGATCGTTGCGCCCAAACTGCATTCCTCGTGGCTGGAATCCCAGGCAATGCAGAACGGCCGGGGCGCCTTCATGGACTGCTTCGGGGAGACTGGCGTCGCCGATCGCATCCGTTTCGTCTACCCGGTCTCGCGCAGCGGAAACAAGGAAGCCGCGGTGATGGTCCACAGCAAGCTCATGGTCGTCGACGACCGGATCCTGAGGATCGGCTCGGCCAACCTGAACAATCGGTCGATGGGCGCCGACAGCGAATGCGACCTGATCTTTGAAGCTGCAACGGAGGAGCATCGGGATTTCATCACCTCGGTGCGCCGTCGCCTGATCGGCCATTTCTGCGGTCTCGACGAACACGCCATCACGCAGAACGAGCATCGCCTGTTCGCCCTGCTGGACGAGGTGTCGAAAGCTCGTGGCCCCCAGACGTTGCGGAAAGTCGAGTCTTCGGTTCTAACCAGTACGCTGGCCACCCTGGTTCAGCCGGTGGCGGACCCTGAGCTGCCTCTTCATCTGGAGCGCGCGGCCTCTCGCATGTGGAGCACGAAAACGTTAATCGGGATCGCCTCAATCGCCGTGGCGCTTTTCGGGCTGGCGATGGCCTGGTCGTACACCTCCTTGAGCGATTTCGCCGATGCAGGTCATCTTTCGACGCTTCTGTCTGCCTATTCGCAGTCCATCTGGGGGCCGCCATTGGCAGTCGCGGCCTTTGTCGTTGGCGGGCTCGTCGTCTTTCCAGTTCTCGTGCTGATTGCAGCAACTGCCGCTGCCCTTGGCCCATGGCTGGGTTTCGTCACGGCGATGGCGGGCGTCCTGGTCAGTGCTTTGATCCTTTTTGCGATCGGCCGCGTCCTCGGCCGAGAACGCCTTCAGCGTCTGTTGGGCCGACGTGCCGCGCGCATCCAGGAGCGTGTCGTTGGGAAGGGGGTCGTGGCGGTTGTCGTCATCCGGATGCTCCCCGTAGCGCCGTTCTCAGTAGTGAACGTAGTGGCCGGTGCGAGCACACTGCCTCTTCGTGACTTTATCCTCGGAACTCTGTTGGGCAGCACGCCCGGTATCCTCGCCATGGCGGTTCTGGGCTCGCAGATCGCAGAACTCGCCAGAAATGCGTCCTGGAGCAACATGTTGCTGCTGGCACTGGCATTCCTCGGCTGGCTCGCACTCTGCGCCGGCGCGCAGTTCGTTACGACGTGGCTCGCCGGGAGGCGCTGATGGCGCCCGTGCGATTCATGACGTGGAATGTGCACGGTACGTTCAATCTCAATCCAAGGTTCGATCTGGAGGGTGTTTGTTCCATCATTCGCAAGTGGTCGCCGGATGTCGTCGCACTCCAGGAGGTGGATTCGCGATCCCGGTCGGACGATCCATTTGCGAAGCTGGCGAGTGTCGTCGGCGATCACCGTGTTCACGCCAAGTCGATCGTCACGAAGGATGGCGACTACGGTCAGATGCTGCTGAGTCGCTTTTCGTTCTCCAGCGTGCCCGAGATCGTCGACGTGTCGTATCAGGAGCGGGAACCACGCCGGGCCATTGCGACGGATTTGCTGACGCCTGCCGGCGATGTGCGCGTGGTGGCCACGCATCTCGGCTTGAGCATTCATGAGCGCTATGCCCAGGCACGCGCCCTTGTGAGCCTGGTGAAACCGGTGAGAACCGTCGTCCTCGGCGATTTCAACGACTGGTTCTGGGTCCGGTCCGTGCGGCGCGTTCTCGCACAGGCCTGTCCCAACCGTACGCAGCTGCGGACTTTCCCGTCACGCCTGCCTCTGATGCGGCTTGACCGGATCTATGCCACGCCCGACAGCCGGATCGGGAAAGTCTGGACCGACGGAGAGGCGAGGGCCTATTCGGACCATCTGCCGGTCATTGCGGAGATCGAGATTCCGCAAACGGAAGGTGCCGGTCATCCGGATCGGTCGGGCCCGGGATGATTTTCCGGTGTCAGAACCCGGCTGTTTTGCCCGACACGTCAACTACCGCTGCGCCTAGTTGAAACGCTTGCATCCCGAGCGACTTGGCTACTGTGCATGGGGTTGTTTCGCGGTTTCAATGTCCGCGTCCATGCCTCCGCCTGGCCATGCGGAACTTTTGTCTCGCTGCCGGGTTGTATGGCCATGACTGAAGACCTTTCCTTCCGACGCAAACCCCTGACCCCCGAACAGCGCCAGGCCCGCGACGCGGCACGCCGGATCGAGGCCGAGAAGGCCATGCGCGACCATGAAGCGGCGCAAAAGGCGTTTTACGCCAACAAGGAACGGCTGAGGGCCGAGCGGCTTGCGCGCGAAGCTGCCGCCTCAAAATCCTGAATTCGCGTCCGGCGGTCCAGACCTGCGCTAGTGCCGCCAGGACCTCGTCTTGGCGCCCAAGGCGAGCTTGAGCGCCTGGACGGCCTCTGCGAATGGCCCGCGAGGCAATTGTGCCTCGATGGTCTCGGCGGCGATGCGACAATCGTCCGCGACCTTGAGCAGCCCGCTTCGCGTGAGATCCATGGTGGAGAGGGCGGCCTGCTCCAGGCAGACCCGTTCAAGCCGTCGAAACTCCCGCAGCTCTCTGTTCATGCGTCAGCTCTCGATATGTCCCAACGCCATGCGGCGCTGAGTCTCCTTAACGAATGGTAAACACCTCTGTGTCGCCGATCTTGCTGGCGCGGAGCTGTTGCCTGCGCCGCTATGCAGGCGCCCCGGAGCACGGGGGAGCGTAGGCGGGGACTCGTCTCGAAGCCATTCGGCAAATGATCCGCCGGGATCGCGAAAGCCGCTGCACTTATCGCCGGCGGCTCGACGGAGGCCCGCGCCAGCTTCTATCGCCCTTCGTTATTGGGGCTACGCCAAGCGGCGTGTCAGCGGCGCTTGCGGTCAACTGGAAAGGTTGCGAGCTGTGTCGCAATTGAGCTGGCTGGGCTCACACAGGAAGAGAGCGCTCAGGCAAACGCCAGGGCAACGAGGCTCGAGCAGAGCAGAACCAAACCGCCGGCAGTCAATGCCAGGAAGCCATCGGATACAAAGTCGTGGTTACGCATGGGACACCTGCCGCTCTCGTTTTCGATGCTTGAACGGATCGATCAAAATCGCCCGAACGCCCCGCCTTGAAAGAGGTGATGCTTGCCGCCCGCGCGAGTGCCTTCACGCCCTCGTGCGGTAACCTTCAAACGCATGGGCCAGGAAGATCCCCGCGCTCACCAAGCCCATCAGTGCCGAAACCGTCTCGATCATCGTTAAATTCCAAATCCCACCCTTGCATCCGAGAGAACGCGTGCGGCCTTGCACAGTCAAAAGAATTTCGGTCAGCGACGCGACAATGGGGGCGGGGTGAGGTTTTGGCGCAACAGAATGTCCAGCCCTGGCACAGAGCAGGGGGCATGCGCCCCGTAGATCAACGGGAAGAAGCGAACCTCCCGTTTACCATCCTGACGTGATCGCTGTGGGCTCCCCATTTCCGCCGTGTTCCGGTTGCGTTATCCTTACCACTTCCGATGCGGTGGTGGGCCGCCTCGGTATTTGAAGGACCGGACAGCGCGCCCCGTAGCCAAAGCGGGTTGGGTATGCCTCCGGCGAAGTGGTATTTGGGGCGCATGGGGATCCGACGGTCAGATTCGGTTTTGCGGGCCGCGCGCGGTGTTGCGGCGGTCGCGACCTGCCTTGCGCTCGCCAATTGCGCCTCCTCCAACAAGTTCGCCGGCCGCGTCGATCCGAAATACGGCGTGTCCTCGAGCCCCAGGGTCGTGGCCTGGGGTGACCCGGTCCCGAAGGGGGGTGGCACTTACCGAGTCGGCAAGCCCTATGTGGTGGCGGGCCGGACCTACGTGCCGGAGGAGGACGTCAACTACCGCGCCGAGGGCATGGCGTCCTGGTACGGCGACAGTTTTCATGGCCGCCTGACGGCCAATGGCGAGGTGTTCGACATGACTTCGCTGACGGCGGCGCATCCGACCCTGCCGATGCCGTCCTACGCGCGGGTGACCAATATCTCGAACGGCAAGTCGCTGATCGTCCGCGTCAATGATCGTGGGCCCTATCACGGCAATCGCCTCATCGACGTGTCGAACAAGGCCGCCGAACTCCTTGAATTCAAAGGAAATGGCGTCGCCAAGGTGCGGGTCGAATATGTCGGCCGGGCACCGCTTGAGGGCTCGGACGACCGCCAGCTCCTGGCGACGCTGCGCACTGGCGTTCCCGCGCCGTCACCCTCGATGGTGCGGGTCGCCTCGGCCAAGCCGTTCGTACCGGAGCTGTCGTCCTCGAGCCGCGGCGCCATTCGCGGCGAGGTCCCGATGCCGGAAGGGCGTCCTTACAATCTCGGCAACAGCCAGGCCGACATGGCTTCGCTCAATGCGACGACGGAGATGTCGGCATCGGGACGCAGCCGGGGCCGGGCACTCCAGAACGCTCGGGCGGTGTCCTACGAGGAGGATGGCCGCTACGCCGCCGAGAGCGCTGGCTCGCCGGCGAATGGTGCGGCCGAGGCGCGCAGCATCCTGAGTGGTCGCGGGCTCTACTGAGCCGCACTCGCCTTCAGGAATTGCACCAGCGCCGTGTTCACCTCGTCAGGTCGCTCCTGCTGCACCCAATGCCCGGCGCCCTCGATGATCAGCTTCCGCCTCAGGTTGGGCAGCACGCGTTCGAGCTCGTTCACGCGCTTGGCGCCGATCAGGCCTGTGATCACCGCGTCCTTCGAGCCTGCGATGAACAGGGAAGGCTGGTAGATCTGGGCATCCTGCCAGGGCGCGGTCAGCTCCCAATTGCGGTCGATGTTACGGTACCAGTTCAGCCCGCCGCGGAAGCCGGACTTGCGGAAGCTTTCGGTGAAATAGGCGAGGTCAGCCTCGCTCAGCCAGCCGGGGAGCGGCTCTTCGGCGCCCGCATGGCCGAGAAAGCCCTTGCCCTCCTGCACGAACATGGCCGCGGACGGATCGGCGAGGCCGCGTCCGCCGAGCACGATGCGCATGGTGCTAGCGACGTCGCGCTCCAGCTCGGCTTCGGCGACGCCTGGCGTCTGGAAATACTGCCAATAGAAATTGGTGATGCCACCCTGGCGCAACAGATCGAGCGGCTTGCCGCGGCCGCGGAATGGCGGCGGCACGCTCAGTCCCGCGACCGCCGTGAAGATGTCGGGCCGGAACAGCGCCGCGTGCCAAGCGACCGGAGCGCCCCAATCGTGGCCGACCACCATCGCCTCGCGCTCTCCGAGCGCCTGCACGAGACCGACGATGTCGCCGACCGTGTCGAAGATCGAGTAGGCCGCAGCGTCGGGCGGCGCGGCGCTCTGGCCATAGCCGCGCATGTCCGGGGCGACGACGTGAAAGCCGGCCGCGGCCAGCGCGGGGATCTGGTGACGCCAGGAATAGGATAGTTCCGGCCAGCCATGGCAAAGCACGACCAGCGGACCCTGGCCGGCTTCGCGGATGAACAGCTCGATCCCGTTGGCCTTGATCATGCGGGTTGAGGACATTCGCTTTTCCGCCTTGTTTCAGGGGTTTGGTCGAGAAACATGAGGCACCACGATAGGGGCGCGGCGAGAATCGTGCAATCTCAGGGACAAGCGTCCAGCCGCGTGTTGTTCGCATCTGTTCCAACTGTTAGAACGCTCTCTCAGGGCTTCGCCATGTCACTTCGTCTCCCTATGCTTCGTTGCAACCGGTTCACCGCCGGCACGCTGGCGCGCGGCCTGATCGCGGCGGCCTTGATCGCAGGCATGGCCTGGGGCGGGGCGGTTCTGGCTGCCAACCAGAGCGTCCAGGGCGCCAAGAAAGCGGACGATGTTGGCTTCGATGGCGATGCCCCGACGGCGATCCTGATCGAGGCCTCCTCAGGCAGCGTTCTGTTCGAGAAGAACGCCGACGAGCTGCGCGCTCCGTCGAGCATGATGAAGCTGATGACCGCGGAGGTCGTCTTCAATGCTATCAAGAAGGGCGACATCAAGCTGACGGACGAGTACCGGATCAGCGAGAATGCCTGGCGCCGAGGCGGCGCGCCCTCGGGCGGTTCGACCATGTTCGCCGCCATCAACAGCAAGGTCTCGGTCAACGATCTCCTGCATGGCGCGATCATCCAGAGCGGCAATGACGCCTGCATCGCGCTCGCCGAAGCCATGGCGGGCAACGAGCGGATTTTCGCGGCCGACTTCATGACCAAGCGCGCGCGAGAACTCGGTCTCACCAGATCGACTTTCGCCAACTCCAATGGCCTGCCCGACCCCGGCAACAAGATGACCGTGCGCGAGCTCGCCATGCTCGCCCGGCACATCATTCTCGACTTCCCCGAATTCTACAAACTGTTCGGCGAGAAGGAGTTCACCTGGAACAAGATACGACAGCAGAACCGCAATCCGCTGCTCAATTCGATGGAAGGCGCCGACGGCCTGAAGACCGGCTACACCAAGGAGGGCGGCTACGGCATGGTCGGTTCGGCCGTCCAGAACGGCACGCGCCTGATCGTCGTCGTCAACGGGCTCGACGATTCCGACGACCGCGCCAGCGAAGCGAAGAAGATGCTGGAATGGGGCTTCCGCAATTTCGAGACGCGCACGCTGTTCGCGGCCGAGCAGCCGGTCGGCTACGCCAAGGTGTTCGGCGGCGAGAGCCGCTCCGTCAAGCTGGTAGCCAAGACGCCGGTGAAGGTGATGGTTCACAAGAACGGCAGCGACAAGCTGATTGCGCGCATCGTCTATAGCGGCCCGGTGCGTGCGCCAATCGAGCCCGGGCAGAGGGTCGGCGTGGTCAAAGTCTGGCGCAGCGGCAACGTCGCCGTGGAGACGCCGGTCTATGCGGCCGAGGCGATCGGCACCGGTTCGACCATGCGCCGCGCGATCGACGGCGCCAGCGAGCTCGTGATCGGCATGTTCCGCGCAGGCGCCGAGAAGCTCTGACCATGGCTGAGGGCTCGCTACAGCGGCCGTCCGGACGCGGACGCTTCATCACCTTTGAAGGCGGCGAGGGCACGGGCAAGTCGACCCAGATCAAGAAGCTCGCAGACCGCCTCAAGGCGGCAAAGCTGCGCATCCGGGTGACGCGCGAGCCGGGGGGCTCGCCGGGCGCCGAGATCATGCGTCATCTGGTCCTGTCGGGCATGGGCAAGCTGCTCGGCCCGGAAGCGGAGACGCTGCTGTTTGCCGCTGCCCGGGACGATCACGTCCGCACCGTGATCCAGCCGGCGCTCAGCCAGGGCGTCTGGGTGCTGTGCGACCGCTTCGCCGACTCGACCCGGGCCTATCAGGGCAGCCTTGGCCGCGTGCCCGATGGCCTGATCAACGCCATGCAGCGGGTCACCATCGGCGACCTCAAGCCGGACCTCACCATCGTGCTCGATTTGCCGGTCGAGATCGGCCTGCAACGCGCCGCCGCGCGCCGCGGCAGCGGCACGCCCGACAGGTTCGAGGCCGAGAAGCTCAGCTTCCACCAGGGCCTGCGCGAGGCCTATCGCAAGATCGCAGCCGAGGATCCCGCGCGTTGCGTGCTGATCGACGCCAATTCGGACCCTGACACGGTCGCCGCGCGGGTCTGGACCGCGCTGCGCGAGCGTCTGCTTCCCACGCCGGCGTCAGTGGTGTCGGCATGAGCCCACGTCAGGCCGAGCGAGAAACCGCAGTTACGCATCCGCGCGAGACGTCGCTGTTGTTCGGCCATCGCGAGGCCGAGGCCGCGCTGCTGAGCGCCTATCGCAGCGGGCGCATTCCTCATGCCTGGCTGATCGGCGGCCCGCAAGGGATCGGCAAGGCAACGCTGGCCTATCGCATGGCCCGCTTCGTGCTCGCTCATTCGCAGCCGCTGGCGCCCGCCGTGCAGCGCGCCGAAGATCTTGCGATCGATCCTGACGATGCCGTGGCGCGGCAGGTGGCGGCCGGCTCGCATGGCGGCCTGCTGACATTGGAGCGTACAGCCAACGACCGCGGTGTGATGCGCACCGTGATCACCGTGGACGAGACGCGGGAGACGATTGCGTTTTTTGGCTCGACCGCTGCGGCCGAAGGTTGGCGTGTCTGCATCGTCGACACCGTCGATGAACTCAATCCCAACGCGGCCAACGCGCTTCTGAAGATTCTCGAGGAGCCGCCGCAGCGATCGCTGTTCCTTCTGGTGAGCCATGCGCCGGCTCGGGTGCTCGCCACGATCCAGTCACGGTGTCGCAAGCTGCGGCTGCGGCCGCTCGCGACGGATGATGTGATCGGAGCGGCTTCTTCAGTCGCCAACATCGATCCGAGCGATGCCGCGCTGCGCGAGGCGGCGGAAGCATCCGAGGGCAGTGTGGCGCGCGCCTTGGCGCTGCTCGGCGGTGATGCGCTCAAGCTCCAGCAGCGCACCGCGGCCCTGCTGGCCCGCCTGCCGCAGGTCGACCCGCGCGAATTGCACACGCTCGGCGATTCGCTCGGCACCAGCGACCGCGTCGCGCTCGCCGCCTTCGTCGACGGCATCGATCGCTGGATCGCGGAGCGCCTGCATGCGGACGACGTCAATGCCAACCAGAACCTGCCGCGCCTTGCGCGCTTAGCTGAGGTATGGGAAAAGATCGTCCGCGCCGCGCGCGACACCGAAACCTACAATCTGGAGCGCAAGCCCTTGGTTTTCTCGGTGTTCGGCTGGCTGGCGGACGCAACGCGCTAGAGCATGATCCGAAAAGGTGCGCAGCGGCTTTCCGAGGGGATCATGCGCAAATCAACAATCGAACTCAGGTTCGTTTCCAGATTTCGAGAAGCCGGTAAAGGAATTCGTGGTGGCAACGCGAGCTAGGAAAACCGTCAAGAGCAAGAGCGGCAAGAAGGCTGCGAAAAAAGCCGTCAAGAAAGCCACGAAGAAGGCCGTGAGGGGGCGCACGCGCAAGACTGCGAAGAGTGCAAAGAAGGCAGCCAAGTCGAAGACGGCTCACGCCAAGAAAAGCGCTGCCAGGACGGCAAGGAAGGCCGGCAAGAAGGCTGCTAGGAAGCAGCTGGCTGCCAAGAAGACGGTGAAGAGGGCGGCCAAGAGAGCAGCTGGAGCTCCGGCGAAGAAAGTGGCCAGGACGGTGAGGGGCACTGCGCCTGCAGTGATCGTCAAGCCAGCTTCCGCCGTTACGCCGCCGAAGGCAGCGAAGCCGAAGATCTCGACTCCGAAGGTGCCGCGTGCGCCGAAGCCCGCAGCGCCCGTTGCCACCCCCTCGCGCGACAACGTGTTCTACGTCACGACAGCTATCGCCTATCCCAACGGCAGCCCGCATATCGGCCATGCCTATGAGGCGATCGCGACCGACGTGCTGGCGCGCTTTGCCCGGCTCGACGGCAAGGACGTGTTCTTCCTGACCGGCACCGACGAGCACGGTCAGAAGATGGTGCAGACGGCGGCCGGCGAAGGCATGTCCGCCGCCGCGCTTGCGACCCGCAATGCCGGCCGTTTCAGGGAGATGGACGAACGCCTGAACGTGTCGTTCGACCGGTTCATCCGCACCACGGAGGAGCAGCATCACCGCTCCAGCCAGGAGATCTGGCGGCGCATGGAGGCGAACGGCGACATCTATGCCGACACATATGCCGGCTGGTACTCGGTGCGCGACGAGGCCTATTACGCTGAGGACGAGACGCGCCTGAACGATGATGGCGTCAGGCTTGGACCGCAGGGCACGCCTGTCGAATGGGTCGAGGAGAAGAGCTATTTCTTCCGTCTGTCCGCATACGAGGACAAGCTGCTGAAGCTCTATGCCGATCACCCTGATTTCATCGGTCCGGACTCCCGGAAGAACGAGGTGGTGAGCTTCGTCAAGAGCGGTCTTCGCGACCTCTCGATCTCGCGCACCACCTTCGACTGGGGTGTGAAAGTGCCTGGCGACGAAGAGCACGTGATGTATGTCTGGGTCGACGCACTGACCAACTACATCACGGGCGTCGGCTTCCCCGACGAGCAGGATGCGAACTGGCGCTATTGGCCGGCCGATGTGCACATCATCGGCAAGGACATCATCCGTTTTCACGCCGTGTATTGGCCGGCGTTTCTGATGTCGGCCGGGATTCCGCTGCCGAAGCGGGTCTATGCCCACGGCTTCCTGTTCAACAGGGGCGAGAAGATGTCGAAATCGGTCGGCAATGTCGTCGATCCCTTCAACCTCGCCGAGCAGTACGGCGTCGACCAGCTGCGCTACTTCTTCCTGCGCGAGGTGCCGTTCGGGCAGGACGGCAATTACAACCACGAGGCCATCGTCGCGCGGATCAATGCCGATCTTGCCAACGACCTCGGCAATCTCGCGCAACGCTCGTTGTCGATGATCGCCAAGCAGCTCGGCGGCGTGCTGCCGGAGCCCGGCGAGTTCAGCGACAATGACAAGGCAATCCTTGCGATGGCCGACGGCATGGTTGCCACGTCACGCGAAGCCATGGCGACGCAGCAGATCCATCAATGGCTGAACGCCGTGTGGGCCGTGGTCGCAGAAGCCAACCGCTACTTTGCGGGAGAGGCGCCGTGGGCGCTCGCGAAGACTGATCCCGTCAGGCAGAGGACGGTGCTTTATGTCACCGCCGAGGTCGTGCGGCAGATCGCGATCCTGGCCCAGCCGGCGATGCCGACGGCCTCGGGATTGCTGCTCGACAGCCTCGGCATCCCCGCAGACGAACGCAATTTCGCGATGCTCGGTGGCGCCAAGCGGATCGCGCCCGGCTCGATCTTGCCGGCACCGACGCCGGCATTCCCGCGCTACGTCGAGCCGGCGGCCTAGAGGCGTTCGCGCAATGTTGGTCGACAGCCACTGCCATCTGGATTTTCCGGACTTTGCGGAAGATCTCGACGGGATCGTGTCGCGGGCGCGAGCTGCCGGCATCGTGCGCATGGTCACGATCTCGACGCGGGTGCGGCGGCTGAAGGACCTGCTCGCGATCGCCGACCGTTACGACGACGTATATTGCTCAGTCGGCACCCATCCGCACAACGCGGACGAGGAAGACGGCATCGCGCCGGACGAGCTTGTTGCATTGACGGAGCACCCCAAGGTCGTCGCGCTCGGCGAGGCCGGGCTCGACTATTTCTACGATAACGGCTCGCCGGAGGCGCAGGCGAGGGGCTTTCGCACCCACATCGCCGCCGCTCGTGCCACCGGCCTGCCGCTGGTGATCCACACCCGCGAGGCCGACGAGGACTGCGCACGCATCCTGGAAGAGGAATCAGCAAAGGGATCGTTTCGCGCCGTGCTGCATTGTTACACCGGCGGGCGAGAGCTGGCGCTGAAGGCGGTGTCGCTCGGGCTCTATGTTGGCTTCACCGGCATCCTGACGTTCAAGAAATCGGAGGCCTTGCGCACGCTCGCCGCCGAATTGCCGTCCGATCGCATCCTGGTCGAAACGGATTCGCCCTATCTCGCACCGGGTAAATTTCGGGGCAAACGCAACGAGCCCGCTTACGTGGTCGAGGTCGCAAAGGTGTTGGCAGAGACTCGCGGAGTCTCGCTCGACGAGATCTCGCGCCAGACGACCGAAAACTTCTTCCGTCTGTTCTCGAAGGTGAAAGCTTGAGACTGGGAGCTACATGACGCTGACATTGACGATCCTGGGCTGCGGCTCCTCCGCCGGCGTTCCCCGCCCGGCGCTCGGCTGGGGCGCCTGCGATCCCAACAATCCCAAGAACCGCCGTCGTCGCTGTTCGCTGCTGGTCGAACGGATCTCCGAGCATGGCACGACACGCATCCTGATCGACACCTCGCCCGACCTGCGCGAGCAATTGCTCTCGACCAATGTCGACCACATCGACGCGGTGTTCCTGACGCACGAGCATGCCGATCAGACCCACGGCATGGACGATCTTCGCTCCGTCGTCATGCACATGCGCCGGCGTATCCCGACCTATTTCAACCAGTCGACGGCCAAAGACATCCTGTCCCGGTTTTCCTATTGCTTCATTTCGCCAGAGGGCAGCGATTATCCGCCGATCCTGACCCGGCACTCGATTGAAGCTGGCGAAAGCCAGACCATCCTGGGGAAGGGCGGGGCGGTGACGATGACCGCCTTCCTGGTGCAGCACGGCAACATTCCCGCGCTCGGCTACCGCATCGGCGATGCCGCCTACACGCCTGATCTCAACGACATCCCGCGCGAGAGCTGGGGCGCACTGGAAAATCTCGATCTCTGGATCGTCGATGGTCTGCGCTATACCAGCCATGTCAGCCATTTCAGCATCAACGACGCGCTGTCGTGGATCGAACGGTTCAAGCCAAAGCGCGCAGTCATCACCAACATGACGGCCGATGTCGATTACGAGGTCATCAGGCAGTCGCTGCCGGCCGGCGTGGTGCCAGCCTATGACGGGCTGCGGCTGGAGACGCATTGAACCTGAGGTAGAAATTCCGGCACATGCCGGCACACTCCTTGCTTGCACAGGCCGCATCATGTTGATCTAACAGGCGTTGGGTGGGGCGATATTCAGACACGATCCGGCGTGGTCGATTGAATCGCTTCGTGTGAGGATGGGGATTGCGTTGGCAGGAGACGATGTAGGAGCTCGAGGACCGGTGCGCCGCGCTCTGGACCTGCTTTATCTCGGCGCGGGCTACGCCGCGGGCGTCTTCCTGGTCGCAATCTTCGCAATCATGATGGCCATGTCCGTCGGGCGCCAGTTCGCGATCAACATTCCCGCCGGCGATGATTTCGCGTCTTGGTGCATGGCGGCGATGGCTTTCCTCGGTCTCGCGCACACATTCAAGCGCGGGGAGATGATCCGGGTGGGACTCTTGCTGGAACGCCTGCACGGGCGGACCAAGCAGATCGCGGAGATCTTGGCGCTCGGGATTGCCACCGCCTTCATTCTCTATTTCACGCGCTATGCCGTGCAGATGACTTACGACTCCTGGCGCTTCAACGATGTGGCCCAGGGCGTCGTCGCACTTCCGCTCTGGATTCCGCAGCTCGGCTTTGCCGGTGGCCTCGCGATCCTGTCGATCGCGCTCATCGATGAATTGGTCAATGTCGCCGGCGGCAATCGCCCGAGCTACGAGAAGGGCTCGCCGGACGAGACGCCGGACGAATTCATCGAGCGCATCTCGCAGGGCGGCGGAGGTTGACCATGGCCAATCTCGGCATGATCGAGCTGGCGTTCGTCCTGCTCGGCGTAATGATTCTGCTGCTGGGAAGCGGCGTGTGGATCGCAGTCTCGCTCGGCCTCGTCGGCTTCGTAGCGATGGCGCTGACGACCAGCTTGCCGCTCGGCGCCGTGCTCGCCACCACAACTTGGAGCGCCAGCTCCTCGTGGACGCTGGCCGCGCTGCCGCTGTTCATCTGGATGGGCGAGATCCTCTTCCGCACCAAATTGTCGGAAGAAATGTTCCGGGGACTGTCGCCCTGGGTTCAGTGGCTGCCCGGGCGGCTCACCCATGTCAACGTGATCGGCTGCGGAATCTTCGCGGCAGTGTCGGGCTCGTCCGCCGCGACCTGCGCGACCATCGGCAAGATTGCGCTGCCCGAGCTCGACAAGCGCGGCTACGACAAGAGCCTCAGCCTCGGATCGCTCGCAGGCGCCGGCACGCTCGGCCTGCTGATTCCGCCCTCGATCCCGATGGTGGTTTACGCGGTCACCGCGAATGTTTCGGTGCTTCAGGTGTTCCTCGGCGGATTCCTGCCGGGCGTCCTCGTGATGGTGCTCTATTCCGGCTACATCATCATCTGGTCGCTGCTCAATCCGAACAAGGTCCCGCCGCGCGATCCGCCGATGCCGTTCCGACAGAAATTGCGAGAGTCGGCCAAGCTCGCACCCTGCCTGCTCCTGATCCTGGCCGTCTTTCTTTCACTCGTGTTGGGCTTCGCCACGGCCACGGAATGCGCGGCATGGGGCGTCACGGGCGCGTTGCTGCTGGCATGGTGGAGCGGCACGCTCACGCGCAAGAATTTCCTCGAGAGCATCATGAGCGCGACGCGCCTCACCTGCATGATCATGCTGATCCTGGCAGGCGCGGCCTACACCACGGCTGCGATGGCCTATACGGGCATTCCGGCCGCGCTCGCCACCTGGGTGCAGGGCCAGCAGCTCACGCCGAGCATGCTCGCACTGTATCTGAGCATCATGTACATCATCCTGGGCTGCCTGATCGACGGCATATCGATGATCGTTCTGACTGCCGTCATCGTGCTGCCAATGGTCAGGCAGGCCGGGCTCGATCTGGTCTGGTTTGGCGTTTATCTCATCATTCACGTCGAGATGGCGCAAATCACACCGCCGGTTGGCTTCAATCTTTTCGTGCTCCAGAACATGAGCGGTCGTGATACGTTCACTGTAGCGCGGGCGACATTCCCGTTCTTCGTGCTATTGCTGGCTGCCGTATTCATCATCACGGAGTATCCGCAGATCGTGATGTTCTTGCCCAAGCTTGCTTTCCCAGACTGATATAGCCGTTTCCGATTGACTGTGAGGAGAAGCCTGATGATGTCTCGTTTAGTTCGCGCATCCTTGATCGCTGGCGCGATGCTGGCTGCAACCCCCGCTTTGGCTCAGACCAAATGGAATCTGCCGGCAGCGTATCCTGCCGACAATCCGCACTCCGAAAACCTGGTGGCCTTCGCCAAGGATGTCGAAGCCGCCACTTCCGGCAAGCTCCAGATCACGGTTCATCCCGGCGCCTCCCTGTTCAAAGCACCCGACATCAAGCGTGCGGTGGTAACCGGGCAGGCGCAGATGGGCGAAGTGCTGTTGTCGATCCACGAGAACGAGGACCCGCTGTTCGGCGTCGACGTCGTACCGTTTCTCGCGACCAGCTTCCCCGACGCGATGAAGCTGTATCAGGCGTCCAAGCCCGCGATCGCCAAGAAGCTCGACGCGCAGGGTCTCAAACTGCTGTTCGTCGTGCCATGGGCGCCCCAGGGCGTCTACGTCAACAAGCCGCTCGCGGCGATCGAAGACATGAAGGGCTTGAAGTGGCGTGCCTACAATGTCGGGACTGCGCGTATCGGCGAATTGGTGGGCGCCCAGTCGGTCACGATCCAGGCGGCCGAGCTGCCGCAGGCGCTGGCGACCGGCGTCGTGAACTCCTTCATGTCCTCGGGGGGCACCGGCTACGACGTGAAGGCCTGGGAGTCGCTCAAGTATTTCTATGACGTGCAGGCCTGGATTCCCAAAGACTACACCTTCGTCAACAAGGCCGCATTCGAGGCACTCGACAAGGCGACCCAGGAGGCCATTCTCAAGGCCGCTGCGACCGCGGAAACCCGCGGCTGGAAGGCCTGGCAGGACAAGAGCACCTGGTACCTCGATCAACTCAAGGCGAAAGGCATGACCGTCGAGCCGCCGAGCCCGGCGCTCAAGTCCGGCTTCCAGAAGATTGGTGAGCAGCTCACGGCCGACTGGCTCAAGAAGGCCGGGGCCGACGGCCAGGCTATCGTCGACGCCTACAAGAAGATGTGAGACCGATGCGGCCTTCCGCTCACCGCTTTCCGGCGCTGGGGCGGAAGGCCATCCGGCAGTTGAATCAGCTCGAAATCGCCTGCGCCGAGCCAACCTCGTTGCGCAGCAGGAATTTCTGGATCTTGCCGGTCGAGGTCTTGGGGATCGGCCCGAACACGACGGCCTTCGGGGTCTTGAACCCCGACATGTGGCTGCGACAGAACGCAATGATGTCAGCCTCGGTCGCGTGTGCACCGTCCTTCAATTCGACGAAGGCGCAGGGCACTTCGCCCCATTTCGGATCGGGCTTTGCGACCACGGCTGCAAACAAGACGGCCGGGTGCTTGTAGAGGATGTCCTCGACCTCGACGGAGGAGATGTTCTCGCCGCCGGAAATGATGATGTCCTTGGAACGGTCCTTGATGATGACGTAGCCGTGCTCGTCGAGCACGCCGAGGTCGCCGGTGTGAAACCAGCCGCCTTCGAAGGCTTCCTTGGTCGCTTTCTCGTTCTTGAGATAGCCCTTCATAACGATGTTCCCGCGGAACATGACCTCGCCGATGGTCTCGCCATCGCGCGGGACTTCCTGCATGGTCTGCGGATTGATCACGGTGACGCTTTCCTGGAGCGGGTAGGGCACGCCCTGCCGGCGCTTCATGCGGGCGCGTTCGGCAGGCGCAAGCTCGTCCCAGCCGGGCTGCTCGGCGCAGACGGAGGCGGGACCGTAAACCTCGGTCAGACCGTAGACATGCGTCAGCTTGATGCCGATGCTTTCGGCGCCTTCGAGCACGGCGACCGGTGGCGCTGCGCCTGCGATCAGGCCCACCAGGCGGCGGACAGCATTTCCTTTCGGCGCATCGGGCGCGTTGATCAGCGTGTTGTAGACAATCGGCGCGCCGCACATGTGGGTGACGCCGTGCTGCTTGATCAGCTCGAAGATCTTGGTCGGCTCGACCTTGCGCAGGCAGACATTGACGCCGGCGGCGGCCGCGATCGTCCAGGGAAAGCACCAGCCGTTGCAATGGAACATCGGCAGCGTCCAGAGATAGACCGGATGCTGACCGAGATTGCCGGCAAGGATGTTGCTGACGGCGTTGAGATAGGCGCCGCGATGGTGGGTGACGACGCCCTTGGGATTGCCCGTCGTGCCCGAGGTGTAACCGAGCGCGATGGCGTCCCATTCGTCCCGCGGCGGGATCGCTGTGAAGTTCGGATCCCCTTGCACGACCGCCGCCTCATATTCGATCTCGCCAATGCGCTTGCCGCCTTTGAACGCGGCGTCGTCGACGTCGACCACCAGCGGTTTCGGACCGCTCATCTGAGCCAGTGCGTCGCTGATGACGCCCGAAAACTCGGGATCGACCAGAATGATCTTGGCGCCGCCATGGTCGAGCTGAAACGCGATCGAGGGTGCATCGAGGCGTATGTTCAATGCGTTGAGCACGGCGCCCGTCATGGGAACGGCGAAGTGCGCCTCGTTCATCGCCGGGATGTTCGGCAGCATGGCCGCGACTGTGTCGCCAACGCCGATGCCCTTGCTCGAGAGCCAGGACGCGAAACGCTTGCAGCGATCGGCGGTCTGCGCCCAGGTGAAGCTGCGTCCCTCGTAGACCGTGCTGACATGATCGGGATAGACGGCGGCACTGCGCGCGAGAAAGCTCAGCGGGCTTAACGGCACGTAGTTGGCCGGAGTCTTGTCGAGCCCGACATTGTACGGGTTCTGCCGCTCACTCATCGACTCACTCCTTAAATGGCGTCAAAGGAATCCAATCGAGATCCAGGGGAAGATCGCGACGATGATCAATCCCACCAGCAGCGCCAGCAGGTAGCCCCAGATCGGCCGGATACCTTCGGCCGGATCGACGCGTCCGATGGCGCAGGCGGCATAATAGCCGACGCCGAAGGGCGGGGCGAATAGTCCGATACCCATGGCCAGAATAATGATCATCGCATAGTGCACCTCGTGCACGCCGACGGCGCGGGCGATCGGAAACAGCAGCGGCCCGAACAGCACGATGGCCGGAATGCCCTCAAGCACGCTGCCGAGAATGGTGAAAGCCAGGATCGAGACGGCGATGAAGGTCGCGGCGCCTCCGGGCAATCCCGTCATGGCGGATGCCAGCGAGCGCGAGAAGCCGGATTGGGTCAGACCCCAGGCCATGCCCGTCGCTGTGCCGATGATCAGGAGGATTGCGCCGGAGAGCGATGCGGTCTCCACCAGCATCGGAAATATCCGCCGCCAGTCGAAGCGGCGGTAGACGAGGAGGCCAACGAGGGCGCCATACACGATGCCGATGGTGGAGACTTCGGTTGCGGTCGCGATACCCTCGACCACGGCGTAGCGGATCACGAAGGGCAGCGCGAGCGCGGGCAGGGCGACGATGAAGGTCCTGCCGATCTCGGATGCCGTGGCGCGGCGGACATGGCTCATGTCCTCGTGGCGATAGCGCCACCAAACCAGCATGCACAGCGTGATCGCAAGCACGACACCGGGCAACAGGCCGCCAGTGAAGAGGGCGGCGATGGAGACGCCCGTCACGGAGCCGATCGTGATCAGCACCAGACTCGGCGGAATGGTCTCGGTTTGGGCGCCCGTGGCCGCAAGAAGCGCGACGAGATCGCCCGGCTTGGCGCCGCGCTCTTTCATCTCCGGGAACAGGACGGGCGCCACCGCCGCCATGTCGGCGGCCTTGGCGCCTGATATGCCGGAGACCAGGTACATCGCGCCGACCAGCACGTAGTGCAGGCCGCCCCTGACATGGCCGAGCAGGCTTGCCAGGAACGCCACCATGGCGCGGGCCATGCCCGTCATCTCGATCAGAACGCCCAGAAACACGAATAGCGGCACTGAAAGCAGGATGAGGTGACTCATGCCTTCGTCCATTCGCCCGACCAGCACCATGACGGGCGTGCGCGTGGTCAGCGCCAGATAACCGAAGATCGCGAGGCCAAAGCCGAATGCAATGGGAACGCCGGCAAAGACGCAGAAGCCGGCGACGCCGACGAAGAAGATGACGAGGTTGAGATTGCCGAGCGGCCGCAGGAGCGGCTCCGAAAGCCAGAACAGGCCGATCACGGCGGCGACGGTGACGAGCGCCGCGGCGACCATCCGGTAATCGGCGGAACGCAGCAGGCGCAACAAGGCGAAGGCCGCCATCAGGCCGATGCCGACCGGCAGCGCCGCAGCTCGCCACATGTTGGAGATCTGCAGCGCCGGCGTCGTGATGTAGCTCTCCTCATAGGCATAGTCGCAGGCTGGCCAGACGATCAGCAATAGAAACGCCAGCGCCGCCGAGGTCGCGACCAGATCGAGATACGCCCGCATCGCCGGCCTGGCGCTGGCGACGATCGCCGTCATGCGCATGTGCTCGGAGCGGCGGAATGCGACCGCCGCGCCGAGCATCGCGAGCCACAGGAAGAGAATCGAAGCGAGCTCGTCGGACCAGATCAGCGGCCGGTGAAAGCCGTAGCGCGCGACCACGCCGGCAAACAGGATCACGATCTCGGCGACGACCAGGATCGCCGCCGGGATTTCGACGACGAGACCGAGCATGCGCTCGGCCGAAGCCAGCAACGAAGGTCGGCGAGGGGACTGAGACGCCGCCTCACCCGCCAGTTCGGTCATTTCGATCCCGACATGAGCCATGACGGCCGCAACGCGTTACGACAGCTTGCCGACGGCCTTTTCCAGGAGGCCCCAGGCCTGCTCGCCATACTTCCCCTTCCACTCGGCATAGAAGCCGGCAGTGCGCAACTTGTCCCGGAATGGCGCGACGGCGGGCTGGTTGAAGGTCAGGCCCTTGCCCGCGAGCTCCTGCTGGAGGCTGGCGTTGAGCTTGGCGGTGTCCTCACGCTCCTTGACGGCAGCGGCATTGATGTTCTTGGCGACCACCGTGCGCACATCCTGGGGCAGCTTTTCCCAGGCCCTGCGGTTGGCCAGGAACCAGAAGCCGTCCCACATGTGGTTGGTCAGCGAACAGTACTTCTGCACCTCGTAGAGTTTGGCGGTCGAGATGATCGCCAGCGGGTTCTCCTGGCCCTCGACGATCTTGGTCTGGAGCGCGGAATAGACCTCGCTGAAATTGATCGAGGCGGGCGCCGCGTCGAACGCCTTGAACATCGAGGTCCACAGCGGCGACACCGGGACGCGGATCTTGAAACCCTTGAGGTCATCAGGGCCGGTGATCGGCTTGGTCGAGGACGTGGTCTGGCGGAAGCCGTTGTCCCAGATCTTGTCCATGACCTCGAGGCCGGCCTTCTTGATCTCGCCGCGCACGTGGGCACCAAGATCGCCGTCCATGGCCTTCCAGACCGTGTCGTAGTCCGGGAACGCGAAGCCGATGCCGTTGATCGACGCGGCCGGAACCAGGGTCGACAGGATCAGGCCGGACAGCGTGAAGAACTCGACGCCGCCGGAGCGGATCTGGCTCAGCATGTCGGTGTCGGAACCAAGCTGGTTGTTCGGGAAGATCTGGAGGTCGAACTTGCCGTTGGTCTCGCTCTTGATCGCTGCCGCCATTTCCCTGGCGCGGACGTTAAGCGGATGGGTGTCAGGCAGGTTGTTGGCGTATTTGTAGGTGAACTCGGCGCTCTGCGCGCGGGCCACATGCGGTGCACCGATGCCGCCCAGGACCGCCGTCGCGGCGGAGGCCTTGAGAAGCGTGCGTCGGGAAAAGCTCATGGGTCTGCTTCCTTGGGAAGTGTGTTGTTGTTGTTGTGAGATGCAAACCTATACGGACGGTCAGCCTGAAGGTCATCAGCGATCTCGCGGGCCCCGCTTATTGCAGCCGGACGAAGTCACGGCAACATCGGCTTTCGGCGCACCGGTCCAATCTCCAAACCTGAAAAACAACCCCATGCACAGTAGCCGTCAAGGATCTGACGCGATCGTCGATGCGTGGAGGCGAAACGGTGCCGAGCGAAGGTAGCGCGGCAACATTTCGATCTAAGTGTCTGATCCGGTGGAAGATAAATTTATTCCATAATATACCTTATGCGAATCCGACTTTTAGGCTGGGCGCGGTTGACCGAGCCGATGTCGTTCGCCTTTCATTTTATCTGCGGCCGTTGGCGACCGGCGGGTCCCCAAAGAAACCGCCTCTACGCCAGGTGCCAATCGCCGTGAGTTCCCTGGAAGATCATCTGGCTTCCTTCGGTGCTGATCGACGGGTCGGGAACGAACGCGCCCCCTTCTACCGCGTTGAACATGAAGTCATCCTGCGCCATCTGGCTCTTTTGGATGCCCTCCAGAAAGATTGATCCGTCGCCCCAGCTCACCAGGACCCCCGTGTGTCCATCGCCGTGGGGAGATAGCGAATCAATGACGCTCACTTCGTTGGGCATGATATCCATGAAGGCGACGTGATCGAAGGCGCCCGGTCCTGGATCGAAACCCGCGACAACAGTGTCGTTACCGCTGCCGTGGGAAACCATGAAAGCGTCGGCGCCGTCGCCGCCGTTGTAGATATCGTCACCCGGTCCTCCTTCGAGCATGTCGTGTCCGGCCCCGGCGTTCAGATGATCGGTGCCCGCGCCGCCCATGAGGTTGTCGGCCATAGCTCCGCCGTAGAGGCTGTCGTCCCCGTCGCCACCGCGAAGGTCGTCCCGTCCGTTTCCGCCGTCCAGGACGTCATTGCCGGCATCTCCCGCAAGATGGTCGTCGCCCCTCCCGCCGGAGAGATGGTCATCGCCCCCCAAACCGAAATAGTGATCGTTCTTGGACGTCGCATGGAACACGTCGTTCTGTCCATCGCTGCCGTACTTGACGAGATTGCCATCGAAAGAGCGCTGGAATTGCGCCGGCGTCTCGCCCGCTGACGGCGGCGCATCCTCGTTACCCTCGTCCTTTACGAAGTGTTCCGCGGCGACGCGGTCGGAATGAGAACTCGTCGGGTCAATCAGGTGCCGATCGTCGGCGAACATGAAGTCATCCTGTGCGAGGTCCGCCTTGAATACACCCTCGAGCAGCACCGAACCGTCGCCCTTGCTCGTATGCCAACTAATCCGGACGCCGTCCCGCGTATCGTTGAAGCGGAACTGCTCCGGTTCGATGTCCATGACCGCAAGATGGTCGAACATCCCCGGACCGGTGCGGAAGTCGGTTATGATATCGTGGCCGCTATCGGGAGAGATCATGAACGCGTCCGCTCCCGGACCGCCGGTTAGAACGTCGTTACCGCGGCCGCCCTCGAGATCACCATGACCCGCACCTTCGTCCAGGACATCGTTGCCGTCGCCCCCGATCAACGTGTCTGCCTGATCGCCACCGTCCAGTTGGTCGTTTCCGGCGCCGCCAACGATATGATCGCTCCCCGCGGCCCCTACGAGATGCTCGTTGCCAACTCCACCGATGAGATCGTCGTCCATCGCTCCGCCGGACAGGCGGTCGTTTCCGGCGCGGCCGAACGCTATGCTCATCTGGTCATCGGAGCCCGCGAACCGGTCAGAGTGCCGGTCACCAATGAAGAGAAGATAGTCGTCGAAGGTCTGGGCGATGGTTTCGTCGACGGAGTGATGATGATGCCGATCCTGGAAACGCCTGCTCATGTGATTGCTCCGGTTGGAGGCCACACGGCGAGTGCTCGACCCGCCTGGACGCGTTCGCGCCAGCCGTCAGAACCGAAGCGCGCCACCGATGTTCCTCATTCGATCGGCGCTAGCGCAGAATAGATTAGTCTCTTTAACGTGGATTAAGCGTTGGATCGGCTTTATGAATCAGCGCACGATGTTCCATCGCGCCGCGGTAACCGAGCACGAGGGCGCAGCGTAGAACACTGAACGCACACCCAGGCGCCCGGTCTGCCCTCCACTCTCCCGCGCGGCTGCAGGCGTGCATCAGAAGACGTCCACGGTGCCAGCGGCCAGTCGGGCGACGAGTTCGGGAGTTCGGCTGAGACCGTCCGACACGAGGGCCTCGACCGGGTTTCTCAACTGGGCGAGCGACGCACCGTTCCGCGTTGCAAGCCTGAGATGAACCAGCGCCGGTTCAGATATCGGTGCGCCGATCTTGCTGACGAGGAGGCAGTGCGCGTGGTCAATGTCCGCAATGGCCGACACCAACGTTTCAGCCAATTGCGTCGCGAGAACATTATAGATCTTACCAACATGGCTGACCGGATTCTTGCCGGCTGCAGCCTCGAGGCTCATGGGTCGGCACGGCGTGATCAGGCCGTTGACACGATTGCCGCGGCCGACCTGCCCGTCATCGCCGGCTTCGGCGGACGTTCCCGTGACCGTTAAATAGACCGACCCGGATGCCGGATCGTCGGCGGCATTGATCGCGATGTGGCACTCCGGAAAGCCGTACTGACTGGCGCAGTCGCGGACCCTAGCGGCCAGTGCGCTCTTCTCCTCCAGATAGTCGTCGATGCCGGCAAGAAATCCTCCGATCATGGCACAGGCGATGGTTAGATCGAGGTGGCTGCCGTTGCGGACCGCCATGATCTTGATGTCCTCGCCCCACGCGGGATGGTCAGATCCGCGATCACGGCCATTTAGCCGCTGCTCGATGGCGCGCACCAGGCGCTCGAGTGGGCTCAGCGGCGCATGACCGACACCAAACGACGTGTCGTTCGCAAGCGGAATGTCTTCGATGCGCCGCCGGGAGTATATTGACCGCAGGTCGTGCGAACCCGGACGGACGAGAGCCTCGATCCGGACGTGGCGATCAACGTCGAGCGCGTGCAGATTGGCCTTTAGCCAGGACTTCGAACCTTCGACGGCAATTGTGTCGATTGGGACAGTCACGCTTCCAAATTCGGCGATGGCGCGCCCAGCCAGGAAGATTCGGATGGGGACCGTGACAGTTCCTCCTCCAAAGGCCGGCACCGCCTGCCCTCCGCACAATAACGCCTTGTCGACGTTGTGATGGAGCACCCGACCGAATTGCTTCTGGTACTCGCGGCAGAGATTCCGAGACAGCATCTCGGCCAGCGCGTCACAGATGGTGTCGGGGTGACCGATGCCCTTACGCTCGACGATCTCGATTTCGTCGTCTGTTTCAAGACGCGAGATTGCGATAGGGATCATGGAGCCGGCCCTCCAGTAGCGGCCTTGCTTCGTGACCTTCGCAAAAAAATGAACCAGTAGGTAATCCCAACCAATACACCTCCAACCATGTTGCCGACTGTTACCCAGGCGAGATTGAACACGGCGCCGCGCACCGTTAAATGCGGAAAATGGGAGGGCGTCTTCCCGATCAGATCCCAAAACGTACCGTCTGCGCCTGACTTGGTCAGGAGTGCAACGGTCAGCAGATACATATTCGCGATCGAATGCTCGAAACCGGTCGCGGCAAAGGCCGCAATCGGGAAAACTATGGCTAGGATCTTATCCGTCGTCGATCGTGCGCCATAGCATAGCCAGGTTGCAAGACAGACGAGTACGTTGGCAAGAATGCCGTGAATGACTGCCTGGGTCGCCGACAAGGATGCCTTTGCATTGGCGGCCGCCAACGCGGTCAGCCCAACCGCTCCACTCCCGTGGTCGTAACCGGCGGCTAAAAAGACGAGCAGCGCGAGACCGGCAGCGCCGACAAAGTTTCCGATATAGACCAGCGTCCATGCCCGCAGGAGAGCACCTGGTGCGACGCGGCCACTCGCACAAGCCATGATCATGAGATTGTTGCCGGTAAAGAGCTCGGCGCCGCCGACGATCACCAGGATGAGGCCTAACGAAAAAACGGTGCCGCCCAGCAGGCGTATGACACCGTATGGCAACACACCTTCGGCGCCGGCGGTCACCACAACGGAGAACATTGAACCAAAACCGATGAACGCACCCGCGAGCACCGCAAGCGCCATCAAGCTCCCGGTTTCGAGATGCGTCTTGTCGACACCAATCTGCTCCGCGCGTTCTGCCATCTCTCGCGGCAGTAGCGCATCGATCGAATTGTGGCCTGTCGCTTCGAACATTCAGAACCCCGACCCAGGATGAGGCGCTTGACTGTCTGTTACGACGGCACTCATTTTGTCCCCCCGCGAGCTGCCTGACACACGACAGAGGCTCCAATGTCGGCGCTCCGCGTTTTCCTGAAGTGTCCGTCTAGAGCACCTCGAACCAGATTTCGCAGGTCGCCACCCTAAGCTCATGCGCCGAGCCGTGAGGCGGAACTCAGCACGTGACCCGGTGCCATTCTGACCAGTCTAGCCGCGCAAGGTTTGATCTATGTCAGACCGCAACTCCCGGCTCCTGCGATCTCGGCTGGAAGCACAAGCTTCCTGGTGCGGCGCTGAGCATCGACGCACTGGGGTGAAGTCACGGGTGACTCGAATGAAACTCGAAACTCGCCGGTGCTAAAGCGGATGTCTGCGACACCGTCCAGTAGCATTGGCAACCGCCGCCCCCTTCTGAGCCGCGATGCGATCTCGGCGCTGCGACGGCAAGGCTAATCTTCCATGAGCGAGCGCATCCAAGCCAGTCTTGAGATGGCCTGTTCTGCGAGCCGCTGCAGGCTCGCGAGGCGAGCCGCATCGCTCGCGCGCTCGGCGCCGTCGAGGTAGGCGTCGGCCAAGGCTTCGGCGATCTCCAGCGAATCCTTTCGCTCCATGGCGGCCGGAAAGCTCCCGAACCCGGCGGCCTCGTCAGCCAACCTGGTTGCTTGCTGGCGGATATCTCGTGCCCGGACGGCGGCCGGGCCGCGCAGACGTTGTTCAATCTCCCCAAGCTGTTCCACCAGACGAAGCTCTAGTCGGCGCGCATCGATGGGCAGCTGAGGCGCGGCGGATGCATCGGCGCTCTCCCGTTCGTGTTGTTGATGATAGGCGCGGCGCCTCTCCTGTCGCAGCGTGGCAACATGACCGAGTTCCTCCCTGGCCATTGCCTCGGACGCCTTCTTGACCTCGGGATCATGCGAGTAGGCTGCCAGATAAGACCAGAAGGCAAAGGCGCGCTCCTCGTTACGGACCGCCATGGCGAGCGCGCGGTACGGCGTCATCAGGCGGGATGCTTTCACCTCTGCGGCTGCTTCCTTATCAAGGGCTTCCGGCGGTTCCCAGCGTACCAACGCGGGATCCGGGCTCTTGCCCCGGCGCGAATGCGACCATTGTGCGACGCTATCGACGTGCTCGCGCTCAGCCGAGGCAAGCCGGGTGAACACGTCGGCAAGATCATCCTTGCCCTGCGCGCGCATGTCCTGGGCAAGAGCGTCGTACTTGTCGGCCGCTTCCTGCTCCATTGCGTGCGCTAGCGCAAAGAGCTCGTCGAGAGACTTCAATACACCGGCAGGCTCAGCGCTCAGTAATGAAGTGCGTAGAAATGGCATGGTCTTGGTTCCCAATGCAGTCGTTTGCTTCGGTTCCCCAAACACGAATCCTTTTCGTCGGGGTTGACAGATGCGGGCGCGCGCGATGATTGTGACACGTCAGCGGCGACAAATCATCGACCAAGAATCGCAACGCATCCGCGGCCCGGTTGGCCGCGCAGATGGCATTTGAATCGACATGTCGAAGCGCCCGGTTGACGATATCGCCTTGGCAAGGCGTGCAGCGCTCGCGCTCGCGGGCTTGCTGTTGGCGTGTCTGACATATATTTCGCCCGCATGCGCGGCCGGTGACTTGCAGACATACCTGCCGAAGATCGCACCTGGCGAGTTCTTCGCCAGCGCGGATCGCTTCGGCCCGCCACAGGGCGATCCGCCAATCGTGCCCGTCTACCGCGGCGATCAACTGCAAGGGTTTGTCTTCCTCAACTCCGATTTCGCGAACTCAGTCGGCTACTCCGGAAAACCGATTCACCTGCTGGCTGGGATCGACCCGAAGGGTGTCATCACAGGGATCAAGCTCGTCGATCACAAGGAGCCGATCGTGCTGGTCGGCATTCCTGAGGCCAGAATCGTCGCTGCCGTGAACGCGCTGATCGGCAAGGACATGAGGCCGGTCGCAAGTGGCGCCGAGAAGCCGCCTCAGGTCGACATCGTGAGCGGCGCAACCGTCACCGTGCTGGTGATGCACGACAGTATCGTCCGCGCCGCCTCCAAGCTGATCCGGAGCGGCCGCGTCGGCGCCGGCGACGGCGCTGCGGCTTCGGCAGCCCTGCCCCCTGTCGTCAAGACTCTCGATCTCGAACATAGTGAAGTGCGTGACTGGGAGAGCCTCGTTGGCGACGGCTCGGTGCGCCGGCTTCATCTCGGCATCGGTGACGTCAACGAGGCGTTTGCAAAATCTGGTAGTGCGGCAGCGAGCCAATATCCCGAACCAGGCGAGGCCAGCGAGACCTTCATCGACCTCTATGTGGCGCTCGTGAGCGCGCCTACGATCGGCCGCAGCCTGCTCGGCGACGATGGCTATCAGCGTCTCAAGGGTCGTTTGAAGCCTGGGCAGCAGGCCATCGTCGTCGCCGGCAACGGCCTCTACTCCTTCAAGGGTTCCGCCTATGTGCGCGGCGGCATCTTCGATCGCATCGAAATCCTGCAGGAAGGCAACAGCACCCGCTTCCGCGATCGCAATCATACCCGGCTTGGTGCGTTGGAGGCCGCCGGCGCGCCCGAGTTCAGGGAAGTTGCCCTATTCGTCACCCCTCCCGAATTCACCCTGGATCCGACGGAGCCGTGGCAGCTCCAATTGCTCGTGCAACGGAGCCTCGGCGGTCGCGACAAGGCCTTCCTGACCTTCGATCTCAGCTACGCCCTGCCCGACCGCTATATCCGCCGCGAGCAGCGTGCGGTGACGGTGCCGGAGAATGCACCGCCTCCTGCTTCGCAGCCTGCCGCTGCTGCCTCTGCCGCCCCGCCAGAGGCAGACGAGCCGCTGTGGATGCGGATCTGGCGATCGAGCACGGTGTCGATCGCCATTACCGCATTCATGCTGGCCGGCCTCACCGGAATCTTCTTCTTCCAGAATCTGCTTGTTCGCCGACCTGTGTTGTACAACTGGGTTCGGCGAGGCTATCTCGCCTTCGTTCTGGTCTGGCTCGGCTGGTACGCGAACGCGCAGCTCTCCGTCGTCAACGTCGTCACCTTCACCAACGCGCTGGTGACCGGCTTCCGCTGGGAATTCTTCCTCGCCGCTCCGCTGATCTTCATTCTATGGGCCGCGACGGCCGGCGGGCTCCTGTTCTGGGGACGCGGCCCGTTCTGCGGCTGGCTGTGTCCCTTTGGCGCACTGCAGGAACTCACCAACACGGCCGCGAAATGGCTGAAGGTGCCGCAAATAACGGTGCCGTGGGGACTGCACGAGCGGCTTTGGCCGATCAAGTACATCATTTTTCTCGGACTGTTCGGGCTATCGCTCTACTCCGTCGACATGGCCGAGCGATTTGCCGAGGTCGAGCCGTTCAAGACCGCGATCATTCTGAAGTTCTCACGAAGCTGGCCGTTCGTCGCCTATGCAGTCGCCCTGCTGGTCATCGGCCTCTTCATCGAGCGTTTTTTCTGCCGCTATCTTTGTCCGCTTGGCGCCGCGCTCGCGATCCCCGGTCGCATGCGGACATTTGAGTGGCTGCGCCGCTGGCAAGAATGCGGTTCGCCCTGTCAACGCTGTGCGAAGGAATGCCCGGTGCAGTCGATCCATCCCGAGGGGCACATCAACGTCAATGAGTGCATCTACTGCATGCACTGCCAGGAACTCTACTACGACGATCATCGCTGTCCGCACATGATCCAGGTCCGGCTCAAGCGCGAGAAATTCGCGGCCATGTCGTCGCCTTCGATGCGTTCAGGCGGCAAGGGTCCGGCGACCGTCATCACCGCCGGCGGTAAGCCCGTCGGCGCTTCAGCCGCCATCTCTCCACCACCACACTGAACCGGAAGCCCAGGAGGCAATCATGAGCGAGAACGAAAAGACCAAAGGCGTCAGCCGACGAGCTGTGCTGGGAACGACGGCGGCCGCAGCGGGCGTGGGGCTGGCCGGTGGAGTGGCGATGAACGCCGGCAGCGGCTTCGTCTCGTCCGCCGACGCTCAGACCAAGACAGCGGCACCAAAGGCGCCGGCGGCGCGACCGGCGGTGCAGAAGGCCGAAGTGGCGCCCGGTGAGCTCGACGAATACTACGTGTTCTTCTCGAGCGGCCAGACCGGCGAAATGCGGATCATCGGCCTGCCCTCGATGCGCGAACTGATGCGCGTTCCGGTTTTCAATCGCTGCAGCGCGACCGGCTGGGGGCAGACCAACGAAAGCATCAAGGTTCTGACAGAAGGGATGCAGCCGGCAACGCGCGAATTCCTCAAGAACCGCGGCGGTACCTACCTGAACGGCGACCTCCACCACCCGCACATCTCCTTTACCGACGGCACCTATGACGGGCGTTATGCCTTCATGAACGACAAGGCCAATAGTCGCGTCGCGCGCGTGCGGCTCGACGTCATGAAGTGCGACAAGATCATCGAGCTTCCGAACCAGCATACGGTCCACGGCCTGCGCGTGCAGAAATATCCGCGCACCGGCTACGTGTTCGCCAACGGCGAGGATGGGGTGCCCCTGCCCAACGACGGCAAGATCCTCGACGATCCCAAACAGTATCGTTCCATCTTCAGTGCGATCGACGGCGACACGATGAAGGTCGCCTGGCAGGTGATCGTCAGCGGCAACCTCGACAACGTCGATGCCGATTACCAGGGCAAATACTGCTTCGCGACCTGCTACAACGCCGAAGAAGGCGTCACGCTGGCGGAGATGACTGCCGCCGAACAGGACTGGGTCGTCATCTTCAACATCAAGCGGATCGAGGAGGCCGTGAAGAAGGGCGACTTCAAGGAAATGAACGGCGTGCCCGTCGTCGATGGCCGCAAGGGATCGGCCTACACGCGCTACGTCCCGGTCTCGAACAACCCGCACGGCATGAACACGGCTCCGGACGGCATCCATGTCGTCGCAGCCGGAAAGCTCTCGCCCACCGTGACCGTCATGGACGTGCGGCTGTTCGACCAGCTGTTCGACGACAAGATCAAGCCACGTGACGTCGTCGTCGCGGAACCCGAGCTTGGCCTCGGGCCGCTACACACCGCCTACGACGGCAAGGGCAACGCCTATACGACCCTGTTCCTCGACAGCCAGGTCTGCAAATGGAACATCGACCTCGCCAAGCGGGCTTTCAAGGGGGAGAAGGTCAATCCCATCCTCCAGAAGCTGGACGTGCACTATCAGCCGGGCCACAACCATACCTCGATGGGCCAGACCAAGGAGGCGGATGGAAAATGGCTCATCTCGCTGAACAAGTTCTCAAAGGATCGCTTCCTGAACGTCGGGCCGCTCAAGCCGGAGAACGATCAGCTGATCGACATCTCAGGCGATCAGATGAAGCTGGTGCATGACGGCCCGAGCTTCGCCGAACCGCATGACGCGACCATCGTCCATCGTTCCAAGATCAATCCGATCTCGATCTGGGATCGTGCGGATCCGATGTTCGCGGATGCGGTGAAGCAGGCCAAGGCCGACGGCATCAACCTCGAGGCGGATTCGAAGGTCATTCGCGACGGCAACAAGGTGCGTGTCTACATGACGTCGACCGCGCCGGCCTATGGCCTCGATCAGTTCCAGGTCAGGCAAGGCGACGAGGTCACCGTCTTCATCACCAACATCGATGCGGTCGAAGACCTGACGCACGGCTTCTGCATCGTCAACTACGGCATCAACATGGAGATCGGACCGATGGCCACCTCGTCGGTGACCTTCACGGCCGATAAGCCAGGCGTCTACTGGTACTACTGCTCGTGGTTCTGCCACGCCATGCACATGGAGATGAAGGGCCGCATGTTCGTCGAACCGAAGTCGGTCTGACCGGAGCGAACTGGTGCGTCTCCTGTCACGCATGTTTCCGGCGGTGCTGGTCGCCGCCGGATTGTCCAGCTTCGCTGAAGCGGAGACCTTGACGGCTGCGCCCGGCCAGCCGCTGCAAGCGGTGCTGGATCGCGCGCGCGCGGGCGACGTCGTCAAGCTTGCCCCGGGGGACTATCACGGCTCGATCCGGATCGACCGTCCCCTGGAGCTCGTTGGGACCGAGGGCGTGGTGCTGGACGGCGATGGCTCCGGCAACGTGATCACCGTCAGCGCGCCCGACGTCGTCGTCCGCGGCGTAACCATTCGCGGGTCGGGTCGCGACCTGCAGGCGATGGATTCCGGGATCTTCCTGCAGAAGACGGCCGAGCGTGCGAAGATCGAGGACAACCGGCTGGTCGGAAACCTGTTCGGCGTCTACGTGCACGGTGCCAGGGGCTCCCGAGTCGTCCGCAACGAGATCGAGGGACTGCGCGGCGGGCGCCTCAGCGAGGCGGGCAACGGGGTCTCGCTGTGGAATGCACCCGACGTCACCATCGCGAACAACACGTTCCGCTACGGCCGCGACGGCATCTTCTCGATCTCCAGCAGCAAGGACCGCTTCATCGACAACCGCTTCGAGCAGGTTCGCTTCGCGGTCCACTACATGTACACCAACGACAGCGAAGTCAGCGGCAACGTGTCGATCGGCAACCATGTCGGTTACGCCATCATGTATTCGAACCGCCTGGTGATCCGCGGCAATTCCTCCGATCGCGATCGCGACTATGGACTACTTTTGAATTACGCGAACTATGCGCGGATCGAGAACAATCGTGTCACCGGCGGCCCGCTGAATCCGGTCATGCAGAAGACTGAGGATGCTCCGGACGATGAGCGAGGCATGCTTCCGCAGCCGAAACGGGAGAGCTCTCTCAGGACCGGCCCGGAGAAATGCGTTTTCATCTACAACACCAATCACAACAAGTTCCGCAACAACTGGTTCGAGCGTTGCTCCATCGGCGTGCACTTCACGGCCGGCTCCGAAGGCAACGAAATCACCGGCAATTCCTTCGTCAGCAACGCCAACCAGGTGAAATATGTCGGCACCCGGCATCTCGACTGGTCGATCGGCGGGCGCGGCAATTATTGGAGCGACAACCCGGCATTCGACCTGAACGGCGACGGAATCGCGGACACCGCGTACCGGCCGAACGATATGATCGACCGCGTGCTGTGGACCGCACCCGCTGCCAAGGTTCTCATCAACAGCCCCGCCGTCCAGGTGATCCGCTGGGCGCAGGCGCAGTTCCCGGCGCTGCTGCCGGGTGGCGTCGTCGACAGCCATCCGCTGGTATCGCCGCCGAACAGCCGCACACCGAAGGAAACGCGATGACCGGTACGGTACGCGTCAGCGAGGTCACCAAGACGTACGGCCGGCTCACGGCCGTGCGCGATGCCTCGTTCACGCTTGGACAAGGCGAGCTCGTCGCCTTGATCGGTCACAACGGCGCCGGCAAGACCACGCTCATGAAGCTCATGCTCGGGCTGATCCGGCCGACAAGCGGCTCCATCGAGGTGCTCGGAGACAATCCCGCCGCCGGTGAATTCGCGGGCCGACGGCAACTCGGCTATCTGCCGGAAAACGTCTCCTTCGACCCTGCCCTGACCGGCCGCGAGACGCAGGCGTTCTACGCCAGGCTGAAGCGGGAGCCGGTTGCCAAAGCCCTGGAGCTGCTCGATGCCGTGGGCCTCGGCGCAGCCAGCCGCCGCAGGGTGAACACCTACTCGAAGGGCATGCGCCAGCGGCTCGGCCTCGCGCAGGCGCTGCTGGGGCATCCGCGCGTGCTGTTGCTGGACGAGCCGACCACCGGTCTCGATCCGGAGCTGCGGCAGACGTTCTACGACATCATCGCGCGGCTTGCAGCTGGCGGCGCGACCGTACTCCTGTCGTCGCATGCGCTCACCGAGCTCGAGGAGCGCGCCGGCCGGGTCATCATCATGAACCGCGGCATCAAGGTTGCGGACGGATCGATCGACGAACTGCGTCGCCTCGCCCGGCTGCCCACCAGGATTCGCCTGAGGGTGGCGGGCCTCGCTCCGAGCGAGCTGCCGGGTTGGGCGCCCAAGGACGCGACCTGCCGTCGCTTGAACGGCCACATCGTCGAGATCGACGCTGCGCCGGAGCGGAAGATCGAGCTTCTGCATCGCGCGACGGCCGCCGGAAACTCCGTCGAGGACGTCGACGTGGTCCCGCCGACCCTCGACGAGCTTTATGCTCACTTTCTTCGGCAATCGGAGCAGGCGCCATGAACGTCCTGATCATCGCCGCCAAGGAAATCCACCAAGCCATCCGCAATCGCTGGGTGCTGGCAGCAACGCTCCTGCTCGCCGGCCTTGCCCTGTCGCTGACCTTTCTCGGCAGCGCGCCGACGGGGAACGTGGGCGTTCGCGCGCTCGACGTGGTCATCGTCAGCCTGTCGAGCCTGACGATCTTTCTCGTTCCGTTGATAGCGCTTCTGATCTCCCATGATGCCGTCGTCGGCGAAATGGAACGAGGGACGATGCTGTTGCTGCTGAGCTATCCGGTCGCGCGATGGCAGGTGCTGCTTGGCAAATTCCTGGGCCACCTCGCCGTTCTCGGCTTTGCGACGTGCCTCGGTTACGGCGCCGCCGCCGGAGCGCTGGCGGCGACGGGCAGCGACATCGACAGCGATAGTCTCCTGGCATTCGCTGCGATGGTGGGCTCCTCGGTGCTGCTCGGCGCTGCGTTCGTCGCCATCGGTTATCTGGTCAGCGCGCTGGTACGCGACCGCGGAACTGCGGCCGGCATCTGCATCGGGCTGTGGCTGCTGCTGGTGCTGATCTACGACATGGCGTTGCTGGGCGTGCTTGCGCTCGACCAGGGGCGCAGCATCTCAGCGACCGTGCTCAACGCCCTGCTCCTGTCGAACCCGACCGACGCCTACCGGCTGATCAACCTGACCGGATTCGCCAATGTCAGCACCTTCGCCGGCATGGCCGGCCTTGCTCAAAGCACGTCCCTGACGATACCGGTCCTTCTCGCCGCCCTGCTCTGCTGGACGCTGCTGCCGCTGGGGCTTGCTGCGCTCGCCTTTTCGAGGAGGGAGCTATGAGGCGCGTGGCCATCGCTTGGGCCTTGCTGCTGCCATTCGCGCTTGCGGCCTGCAACGAGAAGCAGACCGCGAAGATCCCGCCGCCGCATCGGATGACGGCAGAGGACATCGGGCATTACTGCGGCATGAACGTGCTCGAACACCCCGGACCGAAGGGCCATATCTTCGCTGCGAGCCTCATTCAGCCGGTATGGTTCTCGTCGGCGCGTGACACCCTCGCCTTCACCATGCTGCCGGACGAGCCCAAGGACATTCAGGCGATCTACGTGTCCGACATGGGCAAGGCGGCGAACTGGGATGCGCCCGGCTCCGACAACTGGGTGGAGGCCCGCAAGGCGCTGTTCGTGATCGAGAGTCGAGTCAAGAGCGGCATGGGAGGGGACGAGGCCGTTCCGTTCTCGGACCGGGCGGCCGCGGAGAAATTCGCCGGCGAGAACGGCGGCAGGATCGTCGGCTTCGACGAGGTGCCCCGCGACTATGTCCTGGCCTCGGCGAATGCCGGCGGCGGCGCTGGGCCCGGCGAAGCCGAAGGGCCGCCCGGCGACGGATCGAGGAGGACGCCATGACGCAAGCGCTGACGCGCCGACGGTTCATCCGGATCAGCGCGGCGGCGGCGGGCCTCGGCCCGCTGTCCATCAGCGGACGGCTCCGGGCGGACATCGCGCCAGTCACCTGGCGCGGCACGATGCTGGGCGCCGTCGCGACAATGGAGATCCACGACGAAGACCGCCGCCGGGCCGAGCGGCTGATAACGCTGGCCTGCGCCGAGGCGCGTCGGCTCGAACGGCTGTTCAGCCTCTACTTGGACGATTCCGCCCTGGTCGAGTTGAACCGGAAGGGCATCCTGATCGATCCGGCCGCCGAAATGGTCGATCTGCTGTCGGCGTCGCAGCATTACTCCACGCTGACAGGCGGTCTGTTCGATGTCACCGTGCAGCCGCTGTGGGATCTCTATGCCGGCCACTTCTCACGAGATGAGGCGGATCCGGCGGGACCTGCCGCAAAGGAGATCCAGGCAGCGCTCGCGCGCATCGGCAGCAGCCGGCTGTCGATCAGCCGCGACCGGATCACGATGCCCCGCGGCATGGCCGTCACCCTGAACGGGATCGCGCAAGGCTATGTCACGGACAAGGTGGTCGATCTGCTGCGGGCGCACGGTATCTCTCACAGCCTGGTCGACATGGGCGAGGCCCGCGCGATCGGCGCCCGTCCGGACGGCCAGCCTTGGGAAGTCGGCATCGCCGACCCTGATCATGTCGGCCACGCCGAAGCGGTGCTCCCGATCGTCGACCGCGCAGTGTCGACGTCCGGCGCCTACGGCCTACAGTTCGGCGCCAAGGCGCAGTTCAACCATCTGTTCGATCCCCGAACAGGAAGCTGCGCAACGGGCTATCGCAGCGTGACCGCTGTGTCCCGCAGCGCGACTGCGGCGGACGCATTGTCGACGGCGTTCAGCCTGATGCAGGAAGAGGAGATTCGATCCTTGTTGCCGCGTGCCGGCATCGACCGCGTCGATCTCATCAACGATGCAGGCCACACCACGCTCACGGCCAGTCGGCAAAGTTGAGGGTCGGCCTCGACTGTCCGGCTCGCGAGCGGGCGGCAACGCGCCGTCGCCAGACGCCCGGTGCCTCACCGGTGTGCTTGCGGAAGAAGCGGCTGAAATAGGCGGTGTCCTTGAAGCCGAGCGCGAACGCGATCTGCTTGACGGCAACGGTGCCGGCCTCGAGCCGTGTCGCGGCCTCCTTGACGACGCGCTGCTGGATCAGCTCGCTCGGCGAACGCTTCAGTTCGCGGCTACAGAGGGCGTGCAGACGGTCCGGGGTCATGCCGAGAAGCTTGGCGTAATCGCTGACGCGCAGATGCTGCTGATAGCGCTCCTCGAGCAGCCGGCGGAAGCGGCTCAGTATCTCGGCGCTACTGCCCTCCTCGTTCCGGTCGCTGTCGGCGAACAGCCGCCAGAGGCGCAGCACGCACAGCGTCAGCTCGGCCGACATGATCGATGCCGCAGCGCTGCGTGCGGGCGATGCGATTTCCGCGGCGATTGCCGC
This sequence comes from Bradyrhizobium sp. Leaf396, assembly GCF_001424605.1. Classification (NCBI taxonomy): domain Bacteria; kingdom Pseudomonadati; phylum Pseudomonadota; class Alphaproteobacteria; order Hyphomicrobiales; family Nitrobacteraceae; genus Bradyrhizobium; species Bradyrhizobium sp. Leaf396. The sequence continues at coordinate 469,619 of NZ_LMQJ01000001.1, read as the reverse complement.
GATTGATCGCGACATCGTGGTCACGAGGTCGGGTTCGACCGGCAGCGCCATGATGCCGCCGGCGGCTTCGAGCGCGAGATAGGCAGGCTCGGCCGAGGGCGGCAGATAGCGGTGCCAAATGCCAGCGCGTAGTTGCAGCAACTCGGCCGTCGCCCCGGCTGACACCTCCAGGTATTCGGCTGAACCCGCCGGGAGCCAGACGATGGCAGGCCCGGTGAAGGCCATCGTCCTGCCGGGCTCGCCGACGTCGATGCTGGCGCCTTCATGCAGGCAAAGCAGATGGATGAACGGCCTGGCGGCCTTCGACGACAGCATCCAGCGGCGCGCAACGTAATGCGAACGGATCAGCTCCGCGCCGACAGGCGCAGCGCCGCTCGCGGCCGCCGAAACGGTCCCCGCGACGCCTCGACGCACCTGCCCGTCGCGACCAGAAGCGTCCAATCTTTCACCGGATCTGTCCATTGTGCGAACAAACCGCGCGGTGCTTGTTAGGTCAAGTCCTGGTCGCGGCCGGCTAAACGAAGCTGCGCCGAAGAAATCAGGCCAAGAGGAACGACCACTCATACCGCTTGCGAACAATCGCTTGCGTGAAACACGAGGGAGGATCGACATGTTTTCGGCGAACCGTCGAACGTTGCTGCGCGCAACTGGCCTGGTTGCGGCAGTGCTGGGAGCCTTGGCATCCACGGCCGAGGCGCAGGAGAAGATCCGGATCGGCTATGCCATTTCCAAAACGGGGCCCTATGCCGGCGGCGCCGGCATCACCACGCTGCCGAATTACGAGCTGTGGGTGAAGGATGTGAATGCCGCCGGCGGCATCAAGCTCGGCGACAAGAAGCTGCCGATCGAAGTGGTCGAATACGACGACCGCAGCAGTTCTGAGGAAGCCGTCAAGGCGATCGAGCGCCTCGCCAATCAGGACAAGGTCGATTTCATTCTTTCGCCCTGGGGCACCGGCCTCAACCTCGCGGTCGGCCCGACGCTGAACCGTCTCGGCTACCCTCACCTCGCGGTGACCTCGGTGACCGACAAGGCGCCAGAACTTGCCAAGCGCTGGTCCAACGCGACGTTCTGGCTCGGAACGTCGGCGCAGATCTCCCAGGCGTTGGCCGATCTGCTCGGGAAGCTCAGGAGCGAAGGCAAGATCGGGGCGAACATCGCGATGGTCAGCATCGCCGATCAGTTCGGCATCGAATTGTCCGCTGCGGGGCGCGAAGCGTTCAAGAAGCACGGCTTCACGCTGGCCTACGACAAGACCTATCCGATGGGAACGCAGGATCTCCAGCCGCTGGTGAAGGACGCCATCGCGTCCAACCCGGACGCGTTCGTCGCCTTCAGCTATCCGCCGGACACGATCGCGCTGACCGAGCAGGCGCAGCTCCTGAAGTTCAACCCCAAAATCTTCTACGTCGGCGTCGGCACCGCATTCCCGCTCTACAAGGGCAAGTTTGCCGCCAACAGCGAGGGCGTTATGGGGATCGGTGGCTGGAACGCGGACTCGCCGCGGCTGAAGGACTATCTCGCGCGCCACAAGGCCGCGACGGGCAAGGAGCCCGATCGCTGGGCAAGCTCGATCACCTATGCGAGCCTCCAGGTGCTCCAGCAGGCGATCGAAAAGGTAGGTAAGCTCGATCGCGCCGCAGTCGCAGCGGAAATCCGCTCGGGCACGTTCGACACCATCATCGGCAAGGTCAAGCTGAAGGACGGTCTGCTCCAGGAGGTCTGGAGCGTCGGCCAGTGGCAGAACGGCGAATTCTACGCCCTCGCACCCGCTTCGCTTTCAGGCGCGCGTACGCCGGTCGTGCCGAAGGCGCAGTGGCAGTAAGGCAAGGCTGGCGGGCAGGCCTTGCGCTGCGAGGCCTGCCCCCATCCACTAGGAACCCCGTTCATGCTGCTTGTCGACATCGTCCTGCCGGGCCTGGTGCTTGGCGGCATGTACGCGCTGATCGCGCTTGGGCTGACGCTGCAATATGGCGTGGCGCGGATCATGAACCTCTCTTATGGGGAGTCGCTCGTTGCGGCCGCGTTCGGCGCGTTCTCGCTCTACAGTGGCCTCGGGCTGAGCCCGCTGGCTGCGCTGCTCCTGGCTGTCCCTGTCGCGATGGTGGTGAACTGGCTGCTCTATCGCTTCCTGCTCGAGCGCCTGATGCGGCGGAGCAAGGACAGAGGCGCGCAGGAGATCGACAGCATCCTCGTCACCTTCGGCGTATTGTTCGTGATCCAGGGCGCCATGCTGGTCGCCTTCGGCGGCCAGTATTACAGCTATAGCTATCTCTCCATTCCGCTGACGATCATGGGCTCGACGCTCGCGGTCAATCGCCTGGTCGCACTGCTGTTCGCGGCCCTGGTCGGCGGCGCCGTGTATCTCGCCCTCACCCGCACGCGGATCGGCACGGCCGTACGCGCCATCGCTGTCGATGCCAACGCCGCGCGCCTCGTCGGGATCGACGTGGCCGCCTTGTCGGGGCTCGCGTTCGCCTTTGGCGGTGGCCTGGTCGCGGTCGGCGGCGTGTTGGTCAGCATGTTCCTCACCTTCAATGCCGCGATGGGCGTGATATTCACCATGAAGGCGCTGGTCGTCGTCATCATGGGCGGGGTCGGCAACGTGATGGGCGCGCTGGTCGCGGGACTGCTGCTCGGCGTGGTCGAAACCGCGGTGGCGCGGCTGGTCGATCCGGGCCTGACGCTGGCTGCCACCTACGCGCTGTTTCTCGGCGTGCTCCTGATCAGACCGACCGGCCTGTTCGGGAGAGCTGCGTCATGACCGGGCCCAAGCGCGCATTGTTGTGGTGCGCCGGGCTTGCCCTCGCCGCGGCCACCGTCACCTACCCGCTCTATGCCAATGGTTACTATCTCGCGCTCGGCATCAGCGTCCTCTATTTCACGATTCTGGCGACCGCCTGGGCGATGTTCTCAGGTCCGACCCGCTATATCTCGCTTGCGACGGTCGCCTTCTTCGGCCTCGGCGCCTACACCGCCGCAGTGCTCGGGGAGACCATGCCCTGGCCAGTCGTGCTGCTGGCCGCGGCGGGCGTGGGCGCATTCACCGCCGCAATCACCGGCCTTTCAACGCTGCGGTTATCAGGCATCTATTTCGTGATCTTCTCGTTTGGGCTTGCCGAGCTGATCCGGCAGCTGGTGATCTGGTACGAGGTCAACATCCACAAATCGGTCGGCCGCTATCTCTTCAGTGCGGTGACGCAGGATATTCTCTACTGGCAGCTCCTGGGCTTGACCGCGATTGTGTTCCTGGTGGGCTGGCTGCTCGGGCGCTCGCGCTACGGGCTGGCGCTGCGCGCCATCGGTGCCGACGAGACCGCGGCCAGCCATTCCGGCATCGACGCCACGCGGGTCAAGCTCGGCGTCTTCATCCTGAGTGCAACCTTCATGGCAGTAACCGGCGCGGTGATGGCTCCGCGCTGGACCTATATCGATCCAGCCATCGCATTCAATCCGACGATCTCGTTCCAGGTCGTGATCATGGCTCTGCTGGGCGGCGCCGGCTCGCTGTTCGGGCCCGTGCTCGGCGTCATTCCGCTGGTCCTGCTGTTCGAGGTGCTGAGCGCGACGCTGCCCAACCATTTCAGCATCGTGCTCGGCCTCATCTTCGTGCTCATCGTCATGGTGCTGCCGAATGGGGTGATCGGCCTGTTCGGGACTGGCCGCTGGCGCGTCCCGACCGGCGGCCCCGTGGCCGCGCGCGCGGGTACAAGCGATGCACCGCTCCTCGCAGTCGAAGGCGTCAGCAAGTCGTTCAGCGGGTTGCGTGCCGTCGATGATGTCAGCTTCAAGGTCGCACCGGGCGAGATCGTCGGCATCATCGGCCCGAACGGTTCCGGCAAGACGACGCTTCTCAACACGCTTTCCGGCGCCTTGAAGCCCTCGTCGGGCACGATCCGGTTCGGTGGCATCGTCCTCAACGGCCTGCGCGCGCACCAGATCGCACGCCTGGGCCTTGCCCGCACGTTCCAGCTGGTGCGTGTGATGCCGGATCTGACCGTTGCCGAAAACGTCGCGGCGGCGCAGCTGTTCTCCACGTCGAACGGTTCAAGCGCTACGGCAAGCGAGCTGCTGGACCTCGTCGGGCTCGGCACCGTGCACGCCGCCCCCGCAGGCGACCTGACTTACATCGACCAGAAGCGGCTGGAGCTTGCCCGCGCGCTGGCGCTGCAGCCGCGCCTCGTGCTGCTCGACGAATGGCTGGCCGGGCTCAATCCGAGCGAGCTCGAAACAGGCATCGCCCTGATTGCCAAGCTGCGCGACCGCGGCTTCACCATCATCATGGTCGAGCATGTCATGGACGCGATCCGCGCGCTCTGCGGCCATTGCATCGTCATGAACGCGGGCTGCGTGATTGCACGCGGCGGGCCGGACGAGGTGCTGTCCGATCCAAAGGTCGTGGCCGCCTATCTCGGAGACGACGATGCTTGAGGTCGCCGCCCTCTCCCACTTCTATGGCAAGCACCAGGCCCTGGCCGATGTTGCGCTCGGCATCGAACAAGGCGAGATCGTCGCTATTCTTGGTGCCAACGGCGCCGGCAAGTCCACCCTGCTCAAGAGCATCGCCGGGCTGGTCAGGCCTGCCGCGGGCGCAAGGATCAGATTCGAAGGACAGAGCATCGCCGAACTGCCTGCCCATCTGATCGTGGAGCGCGGCATCGCTTTGGTGCCGGAGGGCCGCGGCGTCTTCGGCGATCTGACCGTTGCCGAGAATCTCCAGCTCGGCGCCTATCCCGCTCGTGCCCGCGCTGGCGAGGCAGACCGGCTCGCAAAGATCCTGCAGCTGTTCCCGCGCCTCGCCGAGCGCCTGCCCCAGGCCGTCCGCACCATGAGCGGCGGCGAGCAGCAGATGGTGGCAATCGGCCGGGCGCTGATGTCGAATCCATTGCTGCTCTTGCTCGATGAGCCCTCGCTCGGTCTATCGCCGCTCCTCAGCCGCGAGGTCTTCCGTGCATTGACGCAGATCCGCGGCAGCGGCTTGAGTGTGCTCCTGGTCGAGCAGAATGCCCGGGCAAGCCTCGATATTGCCGATCGCGTCTACCTGATCGAGTCAGGCCGCAACGCCGGCACCGGGCTTGCCAGCGCGATGAAGAACGATCCCGAGATCCAGCGCGCCTATCTCGGCAAGGCGCGCGGCGCGTCAACACCAACGTAATCCTCCCCAGCACCTCACGGAGAACGCCATGAACGCGATCGACCTTCTCATCGGCGGTAAGGACCAGTCGGCCAGCAACCAGCGCACCTTCCAGCGCCGCAATCCGATCTCCGGGGAGATCGCGACCATCGTGGCCGCGGCCTCGATCGACGATGCGATGCGCGCCGCCGATGCCGCAGCCGCCGCCTTTCCGGCCTGGTCTCAGCTCGCCCCCTCCGAGCGCCGCAAGCGGCTCAGCGCGGCGGCCGACATCCTGGCACGTCGGGCGGCGGAGTTCACCGCGCTGATGGTCGCCGAGACCGGCGCCACCGACGGCTGGGCCGGGTTCAACGTGCATCTCGCCGAAGGCATGCTGCGCGAGGCCGCCGCCATGACGACGCAGATATCGGGCGAGATCATTCCAACCGACAAGCCTGATAATCTCGCAATGGCGTTCCGTCAGCCGGTCGGCGTCGTGCTCGGGATCGCGCCGTGGAATGCGCCCGTGATCCTGGGCGTGCGCTCCGTCGCGATGCCCCTTGCGTGCGGCAATACCGTGGTGTTGAAGGCGTCCGAGATGAGCCCGGGCGTGCATCGCCTGATCGGCAGCTGCCTGACGGAGGCCGGGCTCGGCGACGGCGTCGTCAACGTCGTGACCAATGCGCCGGAGGATGCGCAGGCGGTCGTCGAAGCGTTGATCGCCCATCCCGCGATCCGCCGCGTCAACTTCACCGGCTCGACACGGGTCGGCCGTCTCATCGCACTCGCCTGCGCCAAGCATCTCAAGCGCGCGCTGCTGGAGCTCGGCGGCAAAGCCCCGCTCGTCATCCTCGACGATGCCGACCTCGAGGCCGCCGTGAACGCTGCGGCCTTCGGTGCCTTCATGAACCAGGGTCAGATCTGCATGTCGACGGAACGGATCGTCGTCGACGACAAGGTGGCGGATGCTTTCGTCTCCAAGTTCGTAGCCAAGGCGAACAGCCTGCCTCACGGCGATCCTGGCAAGGGCAATGTCGTGCTCGGCTCGCTGATCAGCAACGCAGCCTGCGACCGCGTCCGAGGCCTGATCGACGACGCCGTCGCCAAGGGCGCGGTGGTTGCGGCGGGCGGACATGGCAGCGGCACGATCTTGCCGGCCACCATCGTCGATCACGTCACGCCTGCAATGCGCATCTATGGCGAGGAAAGCTTCGGTCCGGTCGTGACCGTGGTCCGCGTCAGCGGCGTGGACGAGGCGGTCCGCGTCGCCAACGACACGGAATACGGTCTCTCCTCCGCCGTGTTCGGCCGCGATATCGCACGCGCCCTTGGCGTCGCCAAGCGGATCGAGGCCGGCATTTGTCACGTCAACGCACCGACCGTGCACGATGAGCCCCAGATGCCGTTTGGCGGCACCAAGGCGTCGGGCTACGGGCGTTTCGGCGGCAAGGCCGCCATCGACGAGTTCACCGAGTTGCGCTGGATCACCGTACAGACCGGACCACGGCACTATCCGTTCTAACGCCAGTCCAAGTCTCAGCGCGCCAGCAACGAATCCAGCTGTGCCTGCGCCTTCTTCACCGCCGCCGCGAACCAGCTCTGGCTCGGTGCTTCCTTCGCGAAGCACTTGGTGTAGGCGTCCATCGCCTGGTCCTCGCGCGCCATGGCATCCTGTGGCGTCTTCCTGGCCATCATCTGCTTCCAGACCTTTTCGCAGGCCGGAATCTCCGCCGTCTTCACGGCATCCGACGTGGCGATGAAGTAGACCTTGTCACCCTGGATCGCGACCATGCCAATTTCGCTCGGCAGGCCCTTCAGGTCGCCGTTGCCGCGCAGGCCCAGCACGGCGACCGCAGCGCTGGCAGACGCGGGCTTGGTGACCGGCAGCTCGGCGTACTTCGCGAAGGCGGCGTCCTGGATGGCGTAATGGTAGAAGCGGTCCGACCTGAGCGCGGCCGCGATCTCCTGCGGCATGCCGTCCTCGCGATGCTCGCGCAGCCAGTGCCCGAGCAGCGTCATCGTGGTCACCACGGCTTGCGTCCTATAGTCTTCCGAGGCGAAGCTGAGCCCATCGAGGTGACCGAAGCCGACGTCATCCCTGAAGAGCGTGTCGACGTTCGACTTGCCCTCTGCCGGGAGCCCCTTGATGGCGACCGGACCTACCAGGCCACGCAGCACGCCGGCCAGCTCCTTCAGAGCCGTATCATGTTGCTTGGATGTTTCGTCGCTCTCCTTTGCCTTCGAGAACTTGGCGATATAGCGATCGCGCAGCTCGAGATAGTGCTGCTCGGGCGCGGCGGCATGGCCCGGCGCGGCGAGGACGAGCAGGCAGACCAAGGCAAGGGATCTCAATTTCAGCTTCCGGAACGACTGGGAGTGATCTCCCAGTGTTTGTGCTGGCGCGGGGCGGCGAGGTTCATCTGCATAGGGAGTTAGAATGCCCTACTCCGCCGGTGTCAGCTGCCGGCTCAGCCGCATTGCCGTGGTCTCGCGCACGCGGACCCGGGCGCGGCGCTTGCGCCACCAGATCACGACGCCGGTGACCGAGAGCGCGGCCACCACGAGCCCCATGACGGAGATCAGGATGCGTCCGAACAGTCCGACGATGCGGCCTGAGTGCAGCGGGAACTGTGCCTGCACGAAGATGTCGGCGGCGGTGCCGACCCAGGGCAGCCGCTCGCCGATCGGGCGGCCGTCCTCGCTGTCGTAGTAGAGCTGCGCCGGACCGACACCGCCGGCGCCGTGATCGTCGCCAGGGTGGAAGAAGGCCGCGGCATAGACGCCGTGGGCCGGGCCATAATTGATCGAGCCGACAGGGGTGGTCCACCCGCGCGCCTTGCCGTCGGCGGCGGCGCGCGCGGCGATGTCGGCGAAGGTCACCTTGGGCTCGATGGGATCGTCGAGATCGCGATAGGGCCGCTGCTCGTAGGGCGTCGGCGTGTAGTTCGACACCATCTTCATCAGCGGCGAGAACACCTCGAAATAGAGGTTCAGCGAGAACGCCGTGAAGGCGACGATGAACAGCAAGCCCCAGGTCCAGAGGCTGAAGGCGCGGTGGATGTCGAAATTGATCCGGTAGGCGCTGCCCGAGGTCTTGATGGTCCAGGCCGGTGCCCAGCGCGCCCAGAAGCCGCGCTCGAGCTGGCGTGCGACTTCAGGTGCCCGCGCCGCCTTGGCGCGCCGCCGCGAGGGCAGCGTCAGGTAGAACCCGACGAAGCAATCGATGGTCCAGATGATGGCGATGATGCCGAGCACCCGCATGCCCCAGCGATCGCTGCCCCAGAACTCAGGGATGTGCATCGTGTAATGCAGCTTGTAGAGGAACGAGACGAAATTCTCTCGCGTGACGGGCCAGACCGCGCCCCAATAGCGGCGCCCAAGCTCCGCACCGGTGTTGGGATCGAGGAAGACCTGGTTGTAGTCAAGTGCATAACGCTTGCCGGTCGCTGGATCGATCCGCGGCATGACGAAGAACCACAACGAATGGCCCTCCTCCGGCATCATGAAGAGATGGACGACGCGTGCGCGGTGATCGCGCTGCTCGATCATCTTGGCGAGCTCGATCGACGGAATCGCCGGTCCTTTGGTCGAGACGTCGAACAGATGGCTGTTCAGGACGTCGTCGAGCTCGTGATCCCAGGAGATGATTGCGCCGGTGATGCCGGAGAAGAACAGGAACCCGGCCGTGAGCAGGCCCGCCCAGCGGTGCAGTTTGCCGAACATCGCTCTCATCGCCTTGTCTCCTTACGCCGCACGACGTGAGAGATTGGTCGGTTACTTTCCGCCAGCGTCATGGCCGGCCTGTCCCGGCCATCCACGCCGCGCCACGGAGCACAAAGAACGTGGATGCCCGGGACGAGCCGGGGCATGACGATCGCCTGTGAAAGGTCATGAACGAGCGCCATCAAGCATCACCAGCGATAGGTCAGCCTGCCGATCGCCTTGCGGCCTTCGGCATAGAAGCAGCCTGAGAGGCTGTAACAGGCAGCGACGTAGCGCGTATCGGCAAGGTTCGTGACGTTCAACGACAGGCGCCAATTGTCCCGGGTGTAGGCGAGCAGCGCGTCCAGGACGGTCGAGGCTCCCACCTTGAACGTGTTGGAATCATCGCCCCAGGTTGCGCCGACATGGCGGATGCCGCCGCCGAACTGCAAGCCTGCCAGCGGTCCGGTCTGCAGCGTATAGTCGCTCCACAGCGAGGCGCGGTTGAGCGGCACGGTGACCGGCGCCTTGCCGACATTGACCGGATCCTGCGTGACCACGGCGTCGACATAGGCGTAGGCGGCGCGCAGGTTCCAGCCGTCGGCGAGCGACATGGTGCCTTCCAGCTCGACGCCCCGCGATTTCACCTGCCCGGTCTGCTCAGCGACGAAGGTGGGGGGCGGATAGGTCACGACGTTGTCGCGTGTCAGGTCGAAGGCGGCGAAGGTGAACAGCGCATTCCATCCGAGCGGCTGGTACTTGACGCCGACCTCGTACTGGACGCCGGTCTCGGGGCTCAGCAACTGGCCGGAAGCAGTGGCAAGCACCGGCAGAAATGACTCGGAATAGCTGAAATATGGCGCGATGCCGTTGTCGAAATTGTACATCACGGCAGCCCGGCCGGTGAAAGCCGAGGCATCCTTCGACGCCGTGGTGTTCGCGAGACCGTTGTCGACCTGCGTGGTCACGAAATCCTGGCGGCCGCCGAGCTGGAACGAGAGCCGGCCGAGCTTGATCTGATCCTGCGCATAGACGCCGACCTGGGACTGCTTGACTCCCGTGTTGTCGCTCATGGTTCCAATGACGTAGTCGTAGCTGTAGTTCGGGTTGAAGACGTTGATCTCGGGGGACGAGGTCGTGACGCCGAAGGCGGTGTCGCGGAAGGAGGTGTTGCGATAGTCGACGCCGACCAGCGTGGTGTGGCTGAGCATGCCGGTGGTGAACTTGCCCTGGAGCTGATTATCCACGGCGAAGGAATTGATGTAGGAGTTGCTGTAGCTGCCGTAGCGCGCGAGCTGACCCGCGGCCTCGTTGGTATAGCCGCCGCCGTAGAACACCTTCTCCTCGTTGTGCTGATAGGCGTAGCGCAAATTCTGCCGGAACGTGATGTTGTCGGTGAAATTGTGCGAGAGCTGGTAGCCGGCGGTCGCGATCTCGGTGTTGAAGGCGTCGAAGCCCGGCACGCCCGCGAAGAAGGACACCGGGATCGTACGGCCGTTGTTCGGCCACACAGTGCCCGAGGCGGGCAGGAACTGAAGGCCCCACCCTGCCCGGTCGCGCTGATAGTTGGCGAGCAGGGTGAGGGTGGTGTCCTCATTCGGCTTGAACGTCACGGCGGGCGCGATGAAGACGCGGTTGTCCTTGCTGAAGTCGACCTGGGTCTGGCCGTCGCGGACGACGCCGGTCAGACGCCACAGCACGGTGCCCTCCTTGTTGGCGGGGCCGCCCATGTCGAACTGACCCTGATAGCGGTTGAAGCTGCCGCCGGAGATCGAAACTTCTCCAAACTGCTGGGCCGTCGGCAGCTTGGTCACGTAGTTGAGGATGCCGCCGGTGCCGCTGCCGCCGTACATCGCCGATGACGGGCCCTTCAGAACCTCGATGCGCTCGGCGCCATAGGGATCGAGGCCGTTGAAATGCACGTAATTGCTGGACGGAATTCGCAGGCCGTCGATGTAGAGACCGGGCATGGTCATGTCGAAGCCGCGGATCTGCAGGCCGCCGAAACGGGTGTCCGAGCCGCCATTGACGTCGCCGCTGACGCCGGCAGTGTAGCGCAAGGCTTCGCCGATGGAGACCGCGCCCTGGTTCCTGATCTGGTCCGTGGTGATGACCGAGACCGACTGCGGAGTTTCGATCAGGGGCGTGTCGGTCTTTGTCGCGGTGCCGCTCCGCGTCGCGACGAAACCGCGCACCGGTCCATTGGCACGTTCGCCCGTGGCGCCGTTCGATGATGCCGACTGGGTCGGCGCGGGCTGCTGCGCCGGGGCGCGACGAGCGGCGCGTGCGGTGCGTGTCGCCGCCGCTCTTCGCGACGAAGCAATCGCCGCGGGACGGGCGCGCTGCGCCGGCGCTTCCACAGTCACTGCAGGAATTTGCGTCTGCGCCTCCACGGAACCGATGGGAACGACGAGGGAGAATGTGCTGACCGCTCCGAGAAAAAGCACCTGAATGGGTGGACGACGCGTGCTGCCACGCGAAGAAAGTTGGAAGTCGGTCACGTTTTTCGAAGCCCCACGCACTGCCGGCTTTGCCGGTATCGTTCTTGATGCCTCGCCGTAACTCAGGCCGTTTCGTAGTGCGATAGGAACGAGGTTAGAATCTCTCCAGACCCGTGCGCAGCATGTGCGGCGAAAGCGCCCACGGCAAATGACGCCGGCGGCGATTTGCAGTCGACGTGCATGCGAGCAGCGATCTCGCTCCTCGCTGCCGTCGAGCATTTGGAATAATTCTAGATGGAAACACGCCCTCACTTATCGGCAACGGCCGGACATAGTCGACCCGTTACCGCGCGGGCTCTACGTCTTGCCGGCGCAGCAGCACGATTCGTCGCGGTTGCTCCCGCTTGCGAGCACGCTGCGGCTGTTGCGGTCGGGCGGAATGTCTCCGGCCGCATTGGCGGCGAAGAAGCCGGTCGGCTTCAGCACGAAACCGGCATATTCGACCGGCATGATCGGAAAGTCCTCGGGCTTGCAGACGTGGGTATGGCCGAAGGAGTGCCATACCACGATGTCGGCATTCTCGATGTTGCGATCCTGTGCAGCGTAGCGCGGGAGACCGTCGCCGCCGGCATGGACGTTGGGGTAGTCGCCGCTCGCGTATTTCTCGGCGGGATCGAACGCCGTCACCCACACGTGCTTGGTCGCGAAGCCGCCGCGCTTGCGCACGTAGCTGCCCTCTTGCGCCAGCATCAACGGGCTCGGATTGACGACAAGCTTGTAGGCCGGAGCATTGCCGACCGAGTTGGTCGCGTTGGGATTGCTGATCTTCCAGAACCGGCCGGTTTCGCCGTTCGCAACCGCCGCCGCGTCTGACTCGCGCGACAACACCCGCGTCGTGGTGTCGAACACGTTGCCATGCGGATTGTCGTCACCCCAGGGCCGAGGCACGAAATCGTGCTCGGTAACGGTGTTGCCGCCGCCATCCAGATCCATGTGCAGCCGGACGTTGAAGAAGTGCTGGTGCGTGGGTCCGCCCAGGTTGTCGTCGATCATGCCGCCCCATCGATACTTTTCGCCTGATGGCACGGCGGCGGTCTGGATGATGCCGGTAAGCTTGGTCTCCAGCTGGATCGTGCCGTCCTGGTAGAGATACCAGTAGAAGCCGTAATCGTAATTGCCGACGGTCGCGAAGAACGAGATCACGAGCCGCCGCGAGCGGCGAACCTCGAACAGGCCGTTGCGGAACTCGTAGTGCTTCCAGGCGATGCCGTAGTCTTCCTCATGCATGCAGATGGCGTTCTGCATGACAAACGGTTCGCCTTTGTTGTCGGCGGCCGGCACGTCGAAATAATGGATGTTGCCGAGGCAGTCGCAGCCGAGTTCGAGTGCGTTCGCAAGCATGCCGAGGCCGTATTCGCCGGCATCGAACGCCGATTTCCAGAAATGGTTCGCGGTCGGATCGGCGTATGGCACCACCATCTCGGTGACGCTGGCGCGATGGATCAGCGACCGCTTGCGCGTCCCGTCCTGGTAGGCGAGCTGATGCAGCACGAGGCCCTCGCGCGGCGTGAAACCGACACGAAAGCTCCATTTCTGCCAATCGACCTTCCAGCCGTCGACGCGAAAGCTCGGGCCCTCGGGCTGCTCGATGTGCAGCGGCTTGATGTCGGTGCGCGGGTCCGTAACCTCATGTGCGCCATAGTTCCGCTTCTTGCGCGGGATCGGCACGATCGGGTCTTCGTCGGTGAGGTCGATGACCTTGCCTCCGATCAGATCGACGACTGCGACGACGCCTTCGATCGGATGGGCGTAGCCGTTGTCCTGGGGATGCTCGCGGAAATAGCTGACCGCGCGTACGATGCGAGTGCCGCGCTCGAACTCCTTGTCGAAGAAGCCGGACGAGAACGGGTCGACCTGAACCAGCTCGATATCCTTGTCCGTCAGCCCGCGGCGGTGCATCGCGGCGCGCCAGCCAGGATCGGCCTTTACCGCGGCCTCGCATTTGAAGAACTCCTCCAGCATCACCGGCGGCTGGCCATAGGGGGCCTCGCGGTTCGGGAGCATTTTTCGCGTGACGATCTCGCCGCGGCCGAGATCGACGATATGCTCGATCGCCTCGCCCGTCATCGCGTCCAGTGTCAGCACGAAGGCGCGGCGGCCTCCCCGGCCCGCGGCGAGCTGTTGCTTGGTCGGCTCTTCCAGCCGAACGATCGGGAAGCGGCAGTTCTCCGGGGCGGTCGCCGCCGCCCGCACCCATGTGCAGGCCGCGGTGATTTCCTCAGCCGTGAGCGGATCGAGCGGATGTGGCCTGGCGGCTTGGAGCCTTGAATTCGCTTCGGTGGGATCGAGCATGTTCTGTCCGAACGTTCAGCGCAGGGCGAGATGCGCGGTGATGGCACGGAAGGCGGCGAGCCAGCGATGGTCGAGCGGCACGTCCATCGCCTTCGGCTGCGTGGCGAGCTTGACGATCACGGTGTCGGCGGCAGCGTCGATGTAGAGCCACTGGCCATGAATGCCGATCCCGGCAAGATCGTTACGCGAGGGATCGATCGTGTACCATTTGCTGCGGTAACGCGCGCCTGGGAAGATGTCGGCGAGATCGCCGTCGGCCCAGGCGTCGGGATCGCCGTTCTCGTGGATGTCGTCGATCCACCAGCCCGGCACCACCTGTCGGCCCTCGACGACGCCGCGGCAGCGGATCATCTCGCCGAAGCGGATGAGATCGCGCGCGGTGACCGAGAGGCCGCCGGCGATGCGGCCCATGCCGTGGCTGTCGAGGGTCAGGGAGCCGTCCTCCTCCGCGCCCATCGGCTGCCAGAGATATTCGGAGAGGATGCGCGGGTAAGGCGCACCGCAGGCACGCTCATAGACCCAGCCGAGCACTTCGGTATTGGTCGAGACGTAGTGAAACACCTTGCCATGCGGCTTGCCGGTGCCGCGCAGCGTTGTGAGATAGGCACGCTGGTGGCTGGGCTCGACACCCTGCGGCGGCACGTCCCAGCCCGATGAAAAGCGGTAGCGCGCCACGTCGCCGGCGGGGTCCTCATAATCCTCCTCGAACTTGATGGCGACCGCCATGTCGAGCACATTGCGGACCGTGCAGCTGCCGTAGACCGAGGCCTCCAGCTCCGGCACGTAGCGCACCACCCTCGCCTCGGGATCGAGCAAGCCGCGCGCGGCGAGAATGCCGCCGAGCGTGCCCGCGATCGACTTGCTGATCGAGCAAATCAGATGCGGCGTGGTCGCGCTCATGCCGTCGCCATACCATTCGTGGACCAGGGTGCCCCTGTGCATGACCAGCAGCGCATCGCCGAAGGTCTCGTGCAGGGTGGCTTCGACGGTGGTCGGCTGGCCGTCCGGCGTGGTGAAGCCGAGCTTTGACAGTTCGCGCGGCGCGCTTCGCATCGGAGTCGGATGAGCGGAACGGCGGACCTCCGCGGTCGGCAGCACTTCGCGGGTGTGGGTAAAGCCCCAGCGGATCGCCGGAAAACTGCGCCAGTTGGCGCGTGTCACCTGCGCCTCGGGCGCGGGCGGACTGCCGCGCATGATCTCGGTCGGTCGCATCTCGATCCTCCGCAAAGCGGCCCCGACCCCGATGTCGGGAACGGCCGCCAACGGAGAGTGCATTGAAGGTCGCGGCAGGCGTTATCGAGATCCGGCAATATTTTGCTGGACAGCGCCCGTGGCCGTGCCAGTCTGGCGTGGTTCCCTGCCAGGTGCCGGATGGCAAATTTCCAGTGTTGTCATGCCCTTAAGCGCAATTCTTCCGATTCAAGACTCGGGCGCCAGTCTGCTTCAGGCGAGCAGTAGCGATGTCGACGAGCATTGCGCTTCGCTCGGAGGCTGGCGGCTGAGCTACGACCAGATCAGCGCCGGCGCCTTCAGGGGCAGCTTTACCCAGCTCTCCCTGCCGCGACTCGACGTCTTTCGTGAGATCACCAGTCAGCAGGTCCGCCAACACGGTCTGCTGGGCGACGGCTGCTTTGGTATTGCTCTGCCGTGGCAGGGTGACGGTGAGATCAATTGCAACGGCGCCAGCGTTGCAGGCGCCCAGGTCATCGCCTGCATCGACGCCGAAATCGACATCTGCACGCCGAAGTCGTTCGAGCTGCGCGGCGTCGTCGCCAGCGCGGCGCTGATCGAGGAACTCGCCGCCCGGCTCGATATCGAGCTGCCGCGCGTGGTCTGGCATCAGCTGCGGGTGATCGAAATGGCACAGGCGCCGGTCGCGCGATTGCGAGCCCACCTTGCGGCCATTCACGACACCATCACGACCACGCCCGAACGATTCGACCAACCGGCCGTCCGCGCGGGGCTCGAAGACGCCCTCCTCGTCGAGATCATGGACATGCTGCCGACCGCACGCGCGAACGATTCCGGCCGCAGCGCGGCGGCGCGCAAGCGCACCGTGGAACGTGCCCGGGCGCTGATGCATGGCAGCGGCGAGCGTACGCTCTCGCTGCTGGAGGTCTGCAAGGCGGTCGGCGCCAGCCCGCGCAAGCTCGGCTATTGCTTCCAGGAGGTGTTGGGCACGAGCCCGATGCACTATTGGCGCGCGATGCGGCTGAACCGCGTGCGGCGTGATCTGAAGCGCGCCGCCGGCACGGGCGCCTCCGTTTACGACGTCGCCGTACGGCACGGCTTCTGGCACTTCAGCCAGTTCTCGCTCGACTACAAGCGCCATTTCTCCGAGCTGCCATCGGAGACGCTGCGGCGCACCAGACTGGCGCCTTGAGGCGCACCGCTCGCCTCTACCAGGTCGGCAGACAGTTCCTTGAAGCGAGTTTCCAGGAACGCCTTCACGGGCTCTGAGTGGTTCTAGCGCCCCCTGAAGCGCGGCTTGCGGCGGGCCAGGAAGGCCTCGACGCCTTCCTTGTGGTCCTCGCTGAGACTCGCGAGTGCGAACTGATCGATGTCCATGTGGCTGGCGAGATCGTCCAACGCGTGCGCGAGCCGGTTCACGGTGAGTTTCGTCATTGCGACCGAGAGCGGCGGCTGTGCGGCGACTTTCCGGGCAAGCTCCATGGCGGCGTCGAACGCGTGGCCGGGTTCGGTCACCTGCTCCACCAAGCCCCATTCATGAGCCTCGTCCGCGCTGATCCGCTGGTCGGCCAGGATCACCGCCTGCTTGGTGCGGGCCGGTCCGATCAGATGCAGCATGCGCGGGATGCTCTGCCAGCTCATGTTCATGCCGAGCCCGATCTCGGGCACGCGCAGATGCGCATCGCGGCCCATGATGCGGAAATCGAGTGCCACGGCCAGCGCGACGCCGCCACCAACGCAAAAGCCCTCGATCGCCGCGATCGTGATCTGCTCCATTTCCTGCCAGGCTTGCGTCAAGCGCGGCCCGAGCTTGAGATGCCGCCGCAGCGTGCCGAGATCCATGTCCTTGCGCGAACGTCCCTCTGCGTCCTTGAGGTCGAACCCGGCGCTGAATGTGCTCGTGCTGCCGGTCAGCACCACGACGGAGGTCGCCGCGTCGTCCTCGAAGCTGCGCGCCGCCGCGGTGAGCTGGCGCAACGCTTCCGGCGAGAGCGCGTTGATGCCGTCGCCGCGGTCGAAGCGCACCACCGCAATCCGTCCCTCAGGCCCAAGGCCCTTCTCGATCTTCACGTAGTCCGTCACCATCGTCTCCACCCCGTCTGCGGCGATACTAGCGCAGAAGCTTGGCTGCGAATACAGGCCCGATTGCGCTGCAACGAATACTCGACAGGCAGGGACCATTGCGCCTATCCTTCCGCCCATGAGCCACGAGCACGAACATCATCACGATCACGACCATTCCGAGCTGTCGGAGACCGAGCTGCGCGTGCGCGCGCTCGAGACGATCCTGACCGAAAAAGGCTATGTCGAGCCGGCCGCGCTCGATGCCATCATCCAGGCCTACGAGACCAAGATCGGCCCGCATAATGGCGCCCGCGTCGTTGCCAAGGCCTGGACAGATCCAACCTTCAAGAAGGCGTTGCTGGACGACGGCAGCAAGGCGATCGGCACGCTGGGCCATGTCAGCCGCGTCGGCGACCATCTCGTCGTCGTCGAGAACACGCCTGGACGCCACAACATGGTCGTGTGCACGTTGTGCTCCTGCTATCCCTGGGAAATGCTGGGGCTGCCGCCGGTCTGGTACAAGGCCGCGCCCTACCGCTCACGCGCCGTGAAGGACCCGCGCGGGGTGCTCGCCGATTTCGGCGTCGCCTTGCCGAAGGACACGGAAATCCGGGTATGGGATTCCACTGCGGAGACGCGCTTCCTGGTGCTGCCGATGCGCCCCGAAGGCACCGAGGGCTGGAGCGAAGAGCAACTCGCCGGGCTCGTCACACGCGATTCCATGATCGGCACCGGCTTGCCGCGAAAGCCCGGAGCGCCATCATGAACGGCGTGCACGACATGGGCGGCATGGACGGGTTCGGCAAGGTCGAGCCCGAAGCCAACGAGCCGATGTTTCACGAGCAGTGGGAGTCTCGCGTGCTGGCCATGGTGCGCGCAATGGGCGCAGCCGGCGCCTTCAACATCGACACCTCGCGTTTTTATCGCGAGACCTTGCCACCGCACGTCTACCTGTCGAGCTCGTACTACAAGAAGTGGTTTCTCGGGCTGGAGGAGATGCTGATCGACAAAGGCTACCTCACCCGCGAGGAGGTCGCCGCCGGCCATGCGATGCAGCCTGGAAAGGCGCTCAAGCACGGCAGGTTCGATCTCGCCAATGTCGAGCGCGTGATGGTGCGGGGCAAGTTCGACCGTCCTGCTCCGGCACCGGCGAAATTCAGCATCGGCGACCGTGTGCGCGCGAAGAACATCCATCCGACGACGCACACGCGGCTGCCCCGATACGTGCGCGGCCATGTCGGAGTCGTCGAGCTCAACCACGGCTGCCACGTCTTTCCTGACACGGCCGCGATGGAGCGCGGCGAGAATCCGCAATGGCTCTACACCGTGGTGTTCGAGGGCCGCGATCTCTGGGGCCCTGACGGTGATCCAACCACGAAGGTCTCGATCGACGCGTTCGAGCCCTATCTGGACCCCGCATGAACAGCAGCACACAAGCCGCCGCCGCGGCGACGGCGGCGATCCCCAGCATTCCCCGCGACGATGAAGGCCCGGTGTTCCGCGCGCCTTGGGAAGCGCATGCGTTCGCGATGGCCTTGACGCTTCATGAGCGCGGCGTGTTCACCTGGCCGGAATGGGCCGCAGCACTCGCTGACGAGATCAAGCGTGCCCAGGCGGCGGGCGATCCTGATACGGGTGAGACCTACTACCTGCATTGGCTCGCCACGCTTGAAGGTCTTGTTGCGCGCAAGGGTGTCGCCTCGACGGAAACACTGCACCGCTATCGCGACGCCTGGGACCACGCCGCCGATCGGACCCCGCACGGCAAGCCGATCGAGCTGCAGCCGGAGGATTTCCGCTAACCGACCGAAGCGTGCATGCGGGTCGAGCGCGATATTGCCCAACCGCGGGCGCGATCATTCGAGCAGCAAAACGGTCATTCCTCACGCACTTGCATCCCTGCACGCGGAAGAGCCATTCCGCCTGCTCGCGCTTTGAACTGAATCTAAGCTGGGCCTGTTGACCTCGGGCAAACGCACGAGATAACCGATGCGCGTAACAGCCGTTTCGCCGTGGGGACCCCGTGAGCGCGCCAATTCAGCAAGGACCTACGATTACCATCTTGGCCGAGGAGGAGCCCATCGAGATCGGCTTTCCGATGGTGGCCGCCTATCATGGCCAATCCGCGCTCGCCATGGCCGCGATCGTATTCCAGGCGCAGCGTGCCGCGTTCGCCTTGCTGTCGCCGCAAGCTGTGCCGGCACGACGCGACATCAGCATCGTGAGCGGACACCCTGGCCCCGGTGTGCGCGACGCCTTCGAGGTCATCACCCGCGCCGTGACCCGCGGAGCTTATGTCGTAGACCGCTCGCTGCCCGATGCGAGATTCGTAGCGGGCCACGCCATTTCGTACAGCTTTCGAATTACGCTGGGTGAACGCACCGTCGAGATGGCGTTGCGGCCGGGCGTTCTGCCCGGGCGGTTTTTCGAGCTCGTGTTCACCAGGGATCGCACAACAGAGCAGGAGCGTGAGCTGAGCGCATTGAAGCGTGCCGTTGCGCAGGATGTGCTCGCCAAGGAGCCAGACACCCTCTTCACGATGCGGGTGAGCTGAAAGATGAAGCCGGGACTTGCGCTCAGCTTTGGCTACGAGGACGGGTCGCTGCATGCTTTGACCAGCGCAGGAACGGCGCCGGAAATTCTGCTCCGCGACATCTATTCGCTGCCCGGGATCGACCTGAACGATTTCAGCGTCCTCTTCGTGAGCATGCATAGCGATCAGCGCTTCCTGGCGGCTCGCGCGCTCCAGATCGAGCAATTCCTGGTTCGCGGCGGCGTCGTCGTCGCCAACGGTCATCATGCCTATTCCTATCTTCCGCGCATGGCAGGCTTTCACACCATTCACCATTACAGGCTCAGCGACATCACCGTGCTGCGCCTCACCGATCATCCCATCTGGCACGGCATCGATCCGCGCGATCTGACCTTCCGCCGCGGCGTGTCCGGGTTCTATGGACGGGTCTGGCACGAGGCGCCGCCGGATGCGCAAATCATCCATGCGCTTGGCAAGCCGGACATGCCGCTGGACTTCATCTATCCCGTCGGTCGCGGTCACGTGCTTTTCCATGGGGGAAACGACCTCTGGACCTTTGGCGGCGAGGACAAGCAACTGGCTTCCCGGATCATGCAATGGGTCGCAGGAGAGCGAGACGTTCAATGAGCCTGGCGATCCTTGACGGCGGCACGTTTTATCATCACGCGGCAATCCACGGTCAGCGCTATCGAGAGCTGTTCGACAAGACCATCTATGCCCCCGAGCTCACGGCTGATGCCTTGGTCGGCGTCACATTCCTGATCGTTCCGGATCGTGTCAATCCGAATATTCTTCGCACCAAGCGCGACGTTTTGATCGATTTTGCAAAAGCCGGGCACACGCTGGCCGTGTTCGGCGAAAATCGTGCTGACACATGGTTGCCGGGCGTCACGTGGGCGCCACGGCCAACCAATTTCTGGTGGTGGCTCGACAAAGACGCGCGTCCGCCGAACCGTCTGCTGGCGTCCGAGCACGAGTTCTTCCAGGCGGTGCCATTCGAACATACGATATGGCACTTTCACGGCGTGCTAACTCCGCCTGCGGGGGCCCGGGCGTTGATCGACGTTCCGGCCGATCCGCAGGGCCGCGACAGCGGCGGCGCGTTGCTCTACGAGGATCGCGTCACCCTGCCCGGCAGCATGCTCGTCTCGACGCTGGATCCATTCTATCATCACGGCAGCAACTTCATGCCCGCAGCCACGAAGCTTCTCGACGGCTTCCTGCCCTGGGCCAGGGCGAAGGCCGCTCTCCGAGCTTATTCCAGCGACGTCTGATCTCAACGCGCCGCCAGATCCGGCACTCTGCCTCGCAAGCCGTGCAGCGGCACGATCGCCGATGCCGTCTCTTCGTCCGCATGAACATCCACGCGGCGCACCGGCACGCCATACATCCGGGCGAGATTGCCTTCCGTCAGCACCACCTCGGTGCGGCCCGCAATGTGGGTGGCATCCCGCTGCATCAGCAACGTCGTATGGGCGATGCCGATCGCGTGGTCGGGGTGATGCGTCGTGAACAGTACGGTCAAGCCTAATGAGCTTGCAAGGCGAAGGAGCAGACGAAGAACGACGCCCTGGTTGGCGATGTCGAGCGCCGACGCAGGCTCGTCCAGCACCAGCACCTTGCAGTCGCTAGCCAGTGCGCGGGCCAGCAAGACAAGCTGTCGCTGCCCGCCGCTGAGCCGGTCATAACGCTGCTGCGCGAGCGCCGTGAGGCCGACCTCCTCGAGACATGCATAGGCGCGCTCCCGGTCCTTGCGGTTCGGTGAGCTGAACCTGCCGAGGTAGCGGCTTCGACCGAGCAGAACCATGTCCGCCGCGCTATAGGACTGATCCGCCGTCAGTGCCTGCGGAACGAAACCCACGTGGCCGTCGATGGCGACGATTCCTTCCTTGAGCCTCAGCGTCCCGCTGATCGCCCTCAGCAGGGTGGTCTTGCCACAGCCATTGGGCCCGAGGATCGCTGCGATCTTGCCGGCGGGAAAGGTCGCCGACAGTCCACGAAAGAGCCACTGCCCGGACCCGTAGCTGTGGCCTGCATTCTCGATTTGGATCATGCCGCGCCACTCTTCGTGGTGCGCCGAAGAAGCAGCGCAAAAATCGGGGTGCCGACCAGGGCCGTGATGATTCCGACCGGAATCTCCGCCGGCGTGAGCGACCGCGCCAGCGTGTCCGCCACAACCAGAAAGATGGCGCCAAGAACCGTCGATACCGGCAGAAGCCGGCGGTTGTCTGCCCCGACCATCATGCGCGCCAGGTTGGGAATGATGAGACCCACCCAGCCGATGGTGCCGCTGACCGCAACCTGGGACGAGATCGCAAGACACGCCGCGGCAAGCAGGATCAATCGGTCCCGAGCCGGATTGACGCCGAGGGTTCGGGCCTCGTCGTCTCCAAGCGAAAGAACGTTCACGCGCCACCGCATCCCAATGAGAACGATGGCTGCGAGCGTGGTGCAGAATGCAATCAAGCCGAATTGCGGCCAAGTCGAAGATGCAAAGCTGCCTAACAGCCAGAATACGATCACCTGCAATGTCGTCTCGGGATCGGCGAGGTAAGTCACGAGTCCGACCAGCGCGCTGCAGAACGCGCTGACGACCACCCCCGCGAGAACGAGCGTAAGGATCGGCGAGAGATTGTCGCTGCGATGAAACGCAAGCACCGCCAAGAGCGCCAGGGCGGCTCCGCCAAACGCTCCGACCTGGACGAGTGGTCCGAACCCGACCAGATAGATGACGGTGACGCCCCCGAGGGCGGCACCGGAGGATGCCCCGATCGTCTGCGGGCCGACGAGCGGATTGCGGAAGATGGCCTGGAGCACCGCGCCGCAGAGTGACAGACCGGCGCCTGCGATGGCGGCGGTGAGCACGCGCGGCAGCCTCACCGTTTCGACCACCACGGACTCGGTGGTCGTCCATGTCACTTTGACGGCGACCAGGTGAGACAGGATGATCGACAGGACCGTGTCGAACGGGACCTGATACCGTCCCGATGCGACCGACCACAGCAAGACGAGGACCAAGCTCGCAACGAGCCCAACGCAGAGCAGGCCGTAGGATCGTTCACCTGACGATTGGGCCCGTGTCGCCGATCGTGAGACAGCGCTGTCCATCAATGAGCCCGATATGCTTCGTAGCCGGCCGAGCCCGCGTTTTCCTGCAGAAATAGGATGCGGTCCAACTCCTCGTCCGTCGGATCGTAGGCATAGAGAAAGCCAAACCAGTCCCTCACCGACCTACGAATGTCCACCTGCCCACGCTCAGGATGCAGCAGACCCGCCAACCAGAGCCAGCCAAGGGCCGACTCGTGACTTGGCGGATCCCAGCGGTAACCGCCCAGCGGAACGCGATAGACGCGACGAGCCCGAACCGCATCGACGCCCTGCCAGCGCGGGTCGCTGTAGAGATCGGACGGCATCGCTGAATCGAAGTTTCCGAGCAGGATGACCTGCGGATTCCACGCCAGGATCTGTTCGATGGTCACGGTGCTGATTGAAGGCGTGCTACCGATCGCGTTCTGTCCGCCGGCCAATTGGATGGCGAGATCCTGCGCCGTGCCTTGGCCGCTGACGCGCAGCATGTTGGTCGCGCGATTGAAGTAGAGTACGCGTGGCCGCTGGGTCGATGATAGATCGGCAAAGCGCGATGCCAGGGACTGACGTATCTCTTCCTGCTTGCCGAGAAGTTCGGCGGCCCTTTCTTCCCTGCCCGCGATCTTCCCCATCAGCCTCACGTACGCGACGTAATTCTCGAACGAGCCCACACGCATTCCGACGACGGGTATTCCGGTTCGATCCAATGGCCCGATGACTTCGTTGCTGTTGGCCCATTGGAAAATGGCATCCGGTCGCAATGCGAGGATCGCCTCCACATTTGGAGCGAAATTCGAGGCGTCTCCCCCGGTCGTCACGCCCGTTTGAATTTGCTTGAAGCCTGGAAACAGCTTTCCGGAAATGCCCTCCTGCATCGCGCGTGCGGCGTATTCGTTCATGCCGACGATCTTCCTCTCGCTGCCATCGATCGCCATGAAGGTCGAGGGCGCCGGAATCGGGATGATGACCAGACGTTCCGGCAGTCGGCTGAATGAGATACTGCGATTGCGCTGGTCAGTCAGATCAATCGCATGAGCCGAGCTGAATGCGCCGAGCGCAATCACGAAGCTCCCCCCCAAGCCCAGCAATGATCTTCCCCAGCGCAACGACGGCAGCATGAAATTCGAGAACCTCGGGGGGCGCCAGCGAGGATCTGCGCGGCGCCGCGACATGGCTACATAGTGCCATGAGAGGAAAACGCAAAACCAAAATGTTCGTCCCGCGCTGCAAGTGGCGATCTGCAGAACTGGAATTATTCAAAAGAACGAGTAGGCGCCGCTCGACCACGACGATGCGTGATCGAATTGCGTGCATCGACCGCTTGCGCGATGAGCATCGCAGACGCCGCAATTTGAATAACTCGAAACTCGTCTGCGGACCATGGCTCACGCGCCTGCAACACGATAAGGACCCCGAGGCTGAGGGAATGCTGAGGGATATCGCTGATGTTGTTGAGGACCGCGCTTGATTGCAAAAGGAGCTGGATCTTTTCGTCGACCTGCAAACTGAGCTTCGGATTTGCCTGTGTCGTGACCGCGGCATCGAGCGTGATCGCCGAAGCCCAGACCGCGAGCGGCTCATCTCAGCAATCCGTGCTGCCGGCCGTGACAGTCGAGGCTGGAAAGCCGGCGACGCCGCGCCGCACGAGACGGCAGAGCACGGCGCGTGCGACGCGGCAAACTCAATCACCCGCCGTTCAGCCGGCGCAAGGCCGGCAAGCCACGGCAGCGGCTCCCGAAGGCACGAACAGCGATTCCCTGAAGCCGATGGGCGGCAGGCTGCCGCAACCGGGCATTCCTCATCCGCCGACGCAGAGCATTTCGGTTGTCGACCGAGCGCAGATCGAGGCGACGTCGCCAACTGGTCTGCTCGATGTGCTTGCCTCTGTCCCGGGGATATCGATCGCCCGCTCCGGTGGCATCGGCGGCCAGATCTACTTGCGAGGGTTCTCGTCAAACAACTTCCGCTCACCCCTGTTCATCGACGGCGATCGCTTCCGCGGCCGCAATACGCTGCAGCTCAACTATCTTGCCCCTGATGAAGTCGAGCGCGTGGAGGTCATCCGCGGTCCAGGCTCCGTCGTCTACGGCAGCGAGGCGCTGACCGGGCTGGTCAACGTCGTGACCCGATCGTACAGCGGCGACACGTCGGGGCCGTTCCGGTTCACGGGCGGCGGCTGGTCAGCTGGTTACGGCAGCGTCGCCAACTCGTTCAGCACCTATGATTGGGTCAAGGGCGCCGGACAGGGTTTCGATTTCATCGGCGGTTTTGCCGGCCGCTGGGGTAGCGACTATCAGACTGCGCTCGGAACGGTGCCGAACAGCGACTATCAGAGTGTCGGCGGCAACATCAAGCTCGGCTACACGCCCGATATCGGCCAGAGGCTCGAGCTTTCGTTGCGCTCCTACAGCGAGGTGGA
Source organism: Bradyrhizobium sp. Leaf396 (assembly GCF_001424605.1). Taxonomy (NCBI): domain Bacteria; kingdom Pseudomonadati; phylum Pseudomonadota; class Alphaproteobacteria; order Hyphomicrobiales; family Nitrobacteraceae; genus Bradyrhizobium; species Bradyrhizobium sp. Leaf396. Next base: position 444,717 of record NZ_LMQJ01000001.1, on the reverse strand, counting down.
CGGGCGCGCCGGCGGTGTCGGCGGAGCGCCGGGCGCGCCATACCTGCAGGTCCGACAGGATCCCAATCAGGTGCATTCGGCGCGCATCGCCTATACCGGCGAGCTCGACGGCCTGGTGAAGCACGTCGAGACATCCTTCTACGTCAACTATTTCGATACGAAGCTGTCGACGATCAACAATACGATCAACGCCGCGGGCATCGCCACGAAGACTGTCAGGTCCACCAGCCATGTCATCGGTCCGCTGGTGATCGGCGGGCGCTCACTGGCTGAAATTCCCTGGCTCGGTCCTTGGGGCGCAACAAAGACGACGCTCGGCCTCGATGGCTTCCGGGAAGCACGGCCGGGCAGCGAGTCGACGTCCGAGACCATCACCCGCAACGGAACGACGGGGGTCGTGACAAGCGACGTGATTTCTCCTTACACCAAGCAAGGCCCCGACACGACGCAATCCAACGTCGGCGCGTTCGTCCTGCATGAATGGAAGCCGATTCAGCCGCTGACGCTTTCGGCAGGCGGCCGTTTCGACTGGTTCAACACGACAACTGATACCTCGCCGCTCGCCTCGACCATTCCTGCAAATGTCAGAGCGGTATACGCAAGCAAGACCAACGTGGATCAAACGGCTCCGACCGGCAGCCTCGGATTCGTCTACGCCGTCCTGCCAAACGTCGACCTGCTCGGCAACGTGGCGACCTCGTTCCGCCAGCCGACGAATTCCGAGCTGTTTGCGGTGACGGCCACCCAGCTCCCCAATCCGAACCTGAAGCCGGAGAGCGGCGTGACGTATGAAGGAGGCGCACGCTTTCATACGACCAATGCGGAGCTCAAGGTCACTGCGTTCGATACGCACTACGAGAACTTTCTTCAAACGGTCGCAGTAACGCTCAACGGCGTCGGCGGATACACCCAGTCACAGAACGTCGGCAAGGCCGAGGTGACCGGCGTCGAGGTGGAAGCGCGCTGGCAAGTGACGCCGGCCGTCAACCTGTTCACGAATTTTGCCCAGCTGCGCGGCACCAACACGGTGACGGACAAGCCGCTGCCCTTTCTCGCCCCGTATCGCGGGCGGGTCGGGATACAATACGCGGACCCGAGCGGCGCCTACTCGATCCTTGGCGTGATCGATTGGGCCGCCAGCAAGACCCGGATCGATCCGGCGCAGGAATATACGACCTCGGGCTACGCCATTCCCAAGCTCTATGCGACGCTTCAACTGGGCAAGCTGGTATCCCCTCAACTCGGCGATACCAAGCTGATCCTCGGCGTGGAGAACATCTTCAATACGGCTTATGTCGACGCATCGACGTTCGTGAATCGCTCCTATCCGCGGAGCTTCACAAACCCTTTGGTGGAGACCGGCCGCAACATCTCAGTGAAAGTGCAGCACACCTTCTAGCGGGCATCATCTGCCCGCCACAAACTCCCGCCATCCCTTCGCCCGCAGGCTGCACGCCGGGCACTCCCCGCAGCCATAGCCCCAGTCGTGCTGCGCGCCGCGTTCGCCGAGATAGCAGGTGTGGGAGTGCTCGCGGATGAGATCGACGAGGCCGTCGCCGCCAAGATCCTGCGCGAGCTGCCAAGTCGCGGCCTTGTCGATCCACATTAACGGCGTATGCAGCTCGAAGTTGCGCGCCATGCCGAGCGAGAGCGCGACCTGCATGGCGCGGATGGTCTCATCGCGGCAGTCGGGATAACCGGAATAATCGGTCTCGCACATGCCGCCGACGATGTGCGTGATGCCGCGCCGGTAGGCCAGCGCTGCCGCAAACGTCAGGAACACAAGGTTGCGGCCGGGCACGAAAGTGTTGGGTAGGCCGTCCGCGCCCATTGCGATCGCGACGTCGCGGGTCAGCGCCGTGTCGGACACGGCCGCCAGCGTCGGAATCGACAGCGTGTGGCTCTCGCCCAGCTTTGCGGCCCAATCGGCCCGCAGCCCCTTGATGCCGTCGAACAGCCGGTCACGGCAGGCAAGCTCGATAGCGTGGCGCTGGCCGTACTCGAACCCCAGCGTCTCGACCCCCGCAAAGCGGCTCAAGGCCCAGGCGAGGCAGGTGGTGGAATCCTGGCCGCCGGAGAACAGCACCAGCGCGGTTTCGGAGGAAAATGCGTCACTCATGCCCGCGCTTTAGCATTGCGCGACTTGCCCGCCAATCCGTGGAAATCGGCCCGTTCCGCGCGCCTGCGCTGGGAACGGCGGCCCGCTTTTGGCATAAGGCTCTGGACCCAGGAGACCACCCCGCAATGACCCCTTCCCGCGACATTTCCCGCCTGATCGAGATCATGGCGGCGCTGCGCACGCCGGTGACCGGCTGCCCCTGGGACCTCGAGCAGGATTTTGCGACCATCGCACCCTACACGATCGAGGAAGCCTATGAGGTGGTGGACGCCATCACCCGCGGCGATCTCGACGATCTCAGAGAGGAGCTCGGCGACCTCCTGCTCCAGGTCGTGTTTCACGCCCAGATGGCGTCCGAGCAGAACGCATTTGCTTTTGGAGACGTCGTCGAGGCCATCACACGCAAGATGATCCGGCGTCATCCCCACGTCTTCGCCGACAAGGACGGCAATCTCGCGCCCTCCCACGTCAAGGAAGTCTGGGACCGCATCAAGGCCGAAGAGAAGGCCGAGCGCGCTGCGCGCCGACCGCCGGAAGACGCGGCCGGGCATAAATCGCTGCTGTCGGGCGTGAAGGCCGGCCAGCCGGCACTCACCCGCGCAATGGAGCTGCAGCGCAAAGCCTCCACCGTCGGCTTCGACTGGAACGATCCGCGTGCGGTGCTGCAAAAGATCCGCGAGGAGGCAAACGAGATCGAAGCGGCGCTGGATCGCAACGACAAGCAGGAGCTGGCAGAGGAAACTGGCGACCTCATGTTCGCCCTGGTCAACCTCGCCCGCCATGTCGATGCCGATCCGGAAGCTGCGCTGCGTGCCACTAACGCAAAATTCGAGCGGCGCTTTGCCTATATCGAACGCGCGCTTGAGGCGCAGGGCCGGACGCTCGAGCAGGCGTCGCTTGAGGAGATGGACGCGCTGTGGAATGCGGCGAAGGGTGAGGAGACAGCGTCAGAGGAGCGCAATCGGGCCCGCCGCTAACGGCACGGCGTCTGCGCCAAGCGCGCCTCAGTCGCGCGCAGGACCCGGCAGGACAGCACCGTTCAGCAGCAGTGCGCAGCTCGCGGCGGGACCTATGTCGCGTGCGGCACGGCGTCGAACCGCGACACGACGATGTCCCGCTTGGTCTCATCCACCCGCACCGTCATGTCGAAGCGGCCGTCGTGCAGCTCCTTCGACAGCACCTCGGCATTGCGATGCAGCCAGCTGATGCCGGCGCCGTCGGTGGCATCGATGGACAGATCGAGCGTCGTACGCTTGGCCGCGAGGCGTTGCTCGATCGCGGCGAGCAGCGCGTCGATGCCCTCGCCCGACACGGCCGAAACCAGCATCGCCGGATGATCCTCCGGCCTGCGCGCGGCGATATTGAGCAATTCTTCGCGCTGCTCAGGGGCGAAACGGTCGATCTTGTTCCAGACCTCGATGATGCGGCCGGAATCGTCGGGGTTGATGCCGAGCTGGCGCAGCACGGCATCGACGTCGCTCTGCTGGGCTTCGGCATCTTCATGAGAGATGTCGCGCACATGCAGGATGACGTCGGCTTCGAGCACCTCTTCCAGTGTGGCACGGAAAGCGGCGACGAGCTGGGTCGGCAGGTTGGAGATGAAGCCCACAGTATCCGACAGCATCGCCTTGCCGCCATGCGGCAGGTTGAGCGCACGCAAGGTCGGATCGAGCGTCGCGAACAGCATGTCGGCGGCCTGAACGTCGGCGCGGGTCAGACGGTTGAACAGCGTCGACTTGCCGGCATTGGTGTAGCCAACCAGCGCGACCACGCGATACGGCACGCGTTGGCGGCCGGCGCGATGCAGACGCCGCGTCGCCTGCACCTTCTTCAGTTCGCTCTCGAGCTTGGAGATGCGCTCCTGGATCAGGCGGCGGTCCGCTTCGATCTGCGTCTCGCCGGGGCCGCCCATGAAGCCGAACCCGCCGCGTTGGCGTTCGAGATGGGTCCACGAGCGCACCAGGCGCGAGCGCTGATAGTTGAGGTGCGCAAGCTCCACCTGGAGCGAGCCTTCTCTGGTCTTGGCGCGGCGGCCGAAGATTTCCAGAATGAGCCCGGTACGGTCGAGCACCTTGGCTTGCCATTCCTTCTCGAGGTTGCGCTGCTGGATCGGCGACAGTGCGCAATCCATCACCACGAGCTCGACCTCCAGCGTCTTGATCAGCCCGGCGATTTCCTCGACCTTGCCCTTGCCGATATAGGTCGCGGGCCGGATCTGGCCGACCGGCGCTATGATGGCATCTGCAACGACAAGATCGATCGCGCGGGCGAGGCCCGCAGCCTCGTCAAGCCGCGCCTCCACATCGCGCATCGCATGGCTTTCCGATTGCGCGTCGGCACCACCCCCACGCACTCTCAGGTAGGGGCCGATGACAAGCACCCGTCCCGTATGAGCCCCTGCCGACCGCGGCCGGTCGGCATCCCCGCCGAAATTCCGGGGTTCCAATCAGATCACTCTCAAGCCGGCTGATCCTCACCGCCTTCGAACAACTGGATCGGAGCGCCCGGCATGATGGTCGAGATCGCATGCTTGTAGACGAGCTGCGAGTGACCGTCGCGCCGAAGCAGCAAGCAGAAATTGTCGAACCAGGTCACGATGCCCTGGAGCTTCACTCCGTTGACCAGAAAGATCGTCAGTGGCGTCTTGGTTTTGCGAACGTGATTAAGGAAGGTGTCCTGTAGGTTTTGTGCGCGGTCTGCCGCCATTGTTTTTTTCTCGCTTTGAGTTTCTTTTTATTGCGCCGGTTGCTGCCCTCTTGTGACGTCGGGGCCTCTCCCGGTGCCGCTCCCTCATGAGATCCCCCTCGGAAGGAACAGCGTTTCGATTAGAGGACAGGTCGGGATATTAGGCAAGCTGCTTCACGCGGCAGGCCACCCCTATTGTCCCGGAAAACTACGGAAATCGACGGTTCTCCTCGCTCATCCCTGACGCGCGGCAGCAGGGTCGCGCGCTAGGCCATTGTTTTACCGCGCCTTCTTCGACGGGGACCGGCCTCCACTCCGGCGGGAATAACGCCTAGCCCACACCGAGGGCCTTCAATTTCCGGTGGAGCGCCGACCGTTCCATGCCAACGAACTCAGCCGTACGAGAAATATTTCCTGAGAAACGGCTGATCTGGGCGATCAGATAGTCGCGCTCGAACACTTCGCGGGCCTCGCGCAGCGGCAAGCCCATGATGTGCTCGCCGTTGTTGCTGGTCGGCATTGCCGGCACCATGGAGCCGACATCCTGCGGCAACATGTCGGCCGTGATGATCACCTCAGGTCCGCCAGCCGCCAAAATCATGACTCTCTCGACGTTGTTGCGGAGCTGACGCACGTTGCCGGGCCAGACATGGGATTGCAGCACCGCCATCGCATCCTGCCCAATCTGACGCTTGGGCAGGCCGCTGCCGGCGGAGATCTGCTCCATGAAGTAGTCGATCAGTTCCGGAATGTCCTCGCGTCGCTCCGACAGCGCGGGCACGCGGATCGGCACCACCGAGAGCCGGTGGTAGAGATCTTCGCGGAAACGGCCGGCCGAGATCTCCTCTTCGAGATTGCGCGCGGTCGAGGAGATGATGCGCACATCGACCTGCACCTTGGCGGTGCCGCCGACGCGCTGGAATGATTGCTCGACCAGCACGCGCAGGATCTTGTTCTGGGTCTCGCGCGGCATGTCTGCGATTTCGTCGATGAACAACGTGCCGCCATGGGCTTCCTCGAGCGCGCCCGGCTTGCGCGGCTGCTCGCCGTTGGACTGCTCGATGCCGAACAGCTCGTGCTCCATCCGCTCTGGCGTGATTGCGGCGGCGTTGATGACGACGAAAGGACCGTCGGCGCGACCCGAGGCCGCATGCAGCGTACGCGCCGTCAATTCCTTGCCGGCGCCGGCAGGGCCGACGATCAGGATGCGGCTGTTCGCCTTGGCCGCGCGCTCGATGGTCTGGCGCAGCTGGTTCATGCTCGGCGAACGGCCGACGAGCTGGCTGGCGCTCGGTGCGAGCTGCTTGAGCTCCTTGACCTCGCGCTTGAGCCGGGAGTTTTCCAGCGCTCTGGTCGCGACCAGGATCAGCCGATCGGCCTTGAACGGCTTCTCGATGAAGTCGTAAGCGCCGCGCTTGATCGCGGCAACCGCGGTCTCGATGTTGCCATGCCCGGAGATCATCACGACGGGCAGATCGGCGTTGTCCTTCTTGACCTGCTCCAGGAGCTGCAGGCCGTCGAGCTTGGAGCCCTGCAGCCATATGTCGAGGAACACCAGATGCGGCCGACGATTGGCGATCTCGGCCAGCGCCGTGTCGCTGTCGCGCGCGGTCCTCGTGACGAACCCCTCGTCTTCGAGAATGCCCGCAACGAGATCCCGAATATCGGCCTCATCATCGACAATCAGAATTTCACTTGCCATGGATCGCGCCTGTCTTGTCAGCTGCCTGTTGAGGCTTCGATTTTGGTTGAATCATTGGTCTTTTCAGCCGGCTCTTTGGTTCCGGCGGCCGGCTCTTTTGTTTCCAAATCCCTGTTGGACTCCTTGATGAATTCCGCGGCCGTCTCCTTGCCTTCCGGCTTGGTTGCTTGCCCGGCGGGCGCCGCTGGCTCGGATCCCCCGGATTTTGCCGGTTGCCCGGAGACCGCAAAGCGCATCCGCATCCAGGCGCCGCGCTGCCCTTCGCGGAAGTCGGAGGCGTCCTTCAGTTCGATGCGCCCGCCATGGTCTTCCAGCACGCGACCGACGATCGCAAGGCCAAGGCCGGTGCCTTTGGCGCGCGTCGTGACATACGGCTCGAGCAGGCGCGAACGCGCGACCTTGGGCAGGCCTATGCCATTGTCGATCACGTCGATCAGCACGTCGTCGCCCTCTCGTGACACCACGACGTCGATGCGGCCTTTGCCGAGTTCCTCCGCTGGGACCTGCTCAATCGCCTCGGTGGCGTTCTTGACGATGTTGGTCACCGCCTGGGAGATCAGCCGCCGGTCAAACTGGGCACGGAGCGGATCCTGCTTGAACTCGGCCTCGATATCGATCTCGGGATGAGCGACCTTCATCAGGAATACCGCCTGACGCACGGTGTCGGCGACGTCCTCGCCTTCCATGACGGGTTTCGGCATCCGCGCGAAGCGCGAGAACTCGTCGACCATACGCCTGATGTCATCGACCTGGCGCACGATGGTGTCGGTGCACTGGTCGAAGATCTGCTTGTCCTTGTCCTCGGTGATCGTCTTGCCGAACTTGCGGCGGATGCGTTCGGCCGAGAGCTGGATCGGCGTCAACGGATTCTTGATCTCGTGAGCGATGCGGCGGGCCACGTCACCCCAGGCTGATGTGCGTTGGGCCGAGACCAATTCGGTAATGTCATCGAGGGTGATGATGTAGCTGTCATGCGGCTGATTTTTCTCGGCACTCACGCGGACGGAGAGATTACGTTCCTGCCCGTCGCGGTTGATGGTGATCTGGCCCTGGACCAGCCGCTGGGTCCCTTCCCGCGCCGTCTTCATCATGTCGTCGAGTTCGGGCAGCACGTCGGAGAGCGGGTGGCCCAGCGTCTCCGCTTCGGAGTGCCCGATCAACTTCTCGGCGGAGCGGTTGAGAATGCCGACGCTGCCAGATGCATCGACGCCGATGATGCCTGCGCTCGCCGAGGACAGAACGGCTTCGATGAAGCGGCGGCGACTGTCGATGAGGTCGCTCGCATTGACGAGCTCGTCGCGCTGGCTGCGCAATTCCTGCGTCATCTTGTTGAAAGTCTCACCCAGCTGGGCGAGATCGCCTTCCGATTGGTGCACGGACACCTGGACATGAAGGTCACCGGTCGAAACCGTCTGCGCCGCGTTCATCAGCCGCCGGATCGGCGAGACCAGCGAATTGGCGAAGTTGAGGCCGATCAGCACCGAGGCCATCAGAATGGTCAGCGCGATCACCGCGAACATCAGCGCGAACGCGACCTGAATGCCGAGCCGGCGCGACTCGATCTGAGCGTATTCGGCGACGCTGACCTCCGTCTGCTTGAGCTGATTCACGACGTTCGGATCAAGGGGGCGGGCGACGTAGAGGAACGTGTCGTTGAAAGCGCGCAGGCGGATCACCGCGGCGACGAAGCTCGCATCTGGGAGCACCGCGATTTCGGGCTCGCTCTCGTTGACATTGCTGAGAAAGTCCGGCGCCGGCGGCGAATAGGCGAGCCGCATGCCGGTGTCGGCCGACTCCAGGATGTTGGTGTTCTTGTCGATGATCATCGCGCCCGGCAAATTGCGCGAGCTGGCGCTGGCCGTCAGCATCTCGCGAAAGGAGCGGCGATCCTGGTCATAGAGCGGCCGGGCGTGCGCAATGTCGTTGGCCATGCCGAGAATGTCGCCTCGGATCAGCTGCGCGTGGTCTTGCATATAGGCGCGCGCAATCGTCAGCGAGTTCTGGATCACCTCCTTGGTCGGACCGGAGAACAACCGGTCGAGGCCGCGCGAGATGGTGACGTTGGCGACGATGGCGACGAGCACCGCGGGCAGCACCGCCACGATCGAGAACAGGCTGACGATCTGGACATGCAGGCGCGCCGCCGCCCTGCCCCTTCTTCGCGCCAGGATCAATTGCCAGAGTTCGCGGATGATGATGCCGACCAGCAGCAGGATCGTGGCTGCATTGATGAGGTAGAACGTGCGGACAACCTCCGGCGTCGGCTCGATCCTGGTGAGGCCGGTGAGAACCAGGAAAGTCAGGAAGGCCGACAGCAGCGCCAGCGCCACCGCAACCGGCGCCAGCCAGCGCCGCACCGACCAGCGCCGGGGCTCTTCCGCTGGGGTCGTGTCAAAGTGTGCGGCCGAGGTGTCTGCGCTGGTCATTCCGGCAATGGTGGGTGCTGAAAACGGGTCCGCGATGGGCGGATACTGATGTATTCGTACCACATTGTTGCTGAATTGCGACAATTCCGCGGCGCTGCGCGCGCGGCGGAGCGGCGCAATCCACAGGCACATCTTGCCCGTCAGGGTGGAACGGATTCCGACCATCCCGGCTTGATCCGGCATGGATAGGATCTTTCTCGCAACGATGGTGTCGGCCGTTCTGCTGCTGATCGTGGCCGCCGACCTTATGGTCAATGGCCTCGGCCGTCAGCAGGCGGAGGTGGATGTCGCCAGCATGATGCCGGCGTCAGTGGAAGGCCTGTCAAATCGATGCGACGTCACACGTTGCGGCCAATCGGCCAGCTTGGACGCGCGAGCGGAACATTTCGGTCCGCTCCGGACTTCTGCTCACCGCGTCAGCCACAACGGCCAGCGCGATCCGGACAGGCTCAGCTCTGCCTTTGTAGGGGGAGCTGAGCCACCTTCCGCTCCGAGAGACTAGCCCCCGCTCCGATAGACTTGGATATCGAGGTCCCGGATCTTCTTCCGGAGCGTATTGCGGTTGAGACCGAGCAGGTCCGCCGCGCGGATTTGATTGCCGCGGGTGGCAGCGAGAGCGGCCGTGAGCAGCGGAACCTCGATCTCCTTGAGGATGCGGTGGTAAAGGCCGGGCGGCGGCACGCCATTTGGAAATCCCTGGAAGTGTGAGGACAAATACGCCTCCACCGCACCGCCGAGGTTGTCGACGCCCTGCTGAACCGCGGCGCCGGGGCTGACCGAAGGCGGCGCGAGCTCGCCGTCGATGACAGAGGCCGTGATCACGTCCTGCGGATAGAGCGCGGCGAGGCGCCGGGCGAGATTTTCGAGCTCGCGGACGTTGCCCGGCCAGCGGTGCTGTTTCATCCGCTCCAGCGCCAGCGTGTCGAGCTTCTTCGGCGGCAGGCCGTCCTTCTCGGCCAGCGCGAAGAAGTGCCGCACGAGATCGGGCAGGTCCTCGATGCGCTCGCGCAAGGGCGGCAGCCGCAGCGGGACGACGTTGAGGCGGAAGAATAGATCCTCGCGGAACAGGCCCTGCTGTATCAGCACGCGTAGGTCCTTGTTGGAGGCTGCGACGATGCGCACGTCGGTCTTGATCGGGGTGCGGCCGCCGACAGTGGTGTACTCGCCCTGCTGCAGCACCCGCAGCAGGCGGGTCTGCGCCTCCATCGGCATGTCGCCGATTTCGTCAAGGAACAGCGTGCCCCCCTCGGCCTGCTCGAAGCGGCCGGAGGCGCGGGTGTTGGCACCGGTGAAGGCTCCACGCTCGTGGCCGAACAATTCGGACTCGATGAGGTCGCGCGGGATTGCGGCCATATTGACCGCGACGAACGGACCGTTGCGGCGCTTGCCGTAATCGTGCAGTGCCCGCGCCACCAGCTCCTTGCCGGTACCGGACTCGCCCGTGATCATCACGGTGAGGTCGGTCTGCATCAGCCGCGCGAGCACGCGGTAGATTTCCTGCATGGCCGGCGAGCGGCCGACCAGCGGGATCGCCTCCATCTCGGCGTCCTCGTCCGGCGTCGAGGTCCGCTCCTTCGGCTCGGCGAGCGCGCGGCCGACGATGGCGATCAGCTCCTTCAGGTCGAAGGGTTTCGGCAGATATTCATAGGCCCCGCGCTCGGAGGCGCGGATCGCGGTCATGAACGTGTTCTGCGCGCTCATGACGATGACGGGCAGATTCGGCCGCATCTTCTTGATCCGCGGCAACAGGTCGAAGGCGTTTTCGTCGGGCATCACGACGTCGGTGATGACGAGATCGCCCTCCCCTTGGCTGACCCAGCGCCACAGCGTTGCGGCATTGCCGGTCAGCCGCACTTCGTAACCGGCGCGGGACAGTGCCTGATTGAGAACGGTGCGGATGGCGGTATCGTCATCGGCTACGAGAATGCTACCTGCGGGCATCGTTGATCCTCATTTTGCCCCCTGTGACGCAGGCGACGACGTCCCGGCAGAGTCGGCGCGACTGCTTTGATCGGCATGTTTCACCGATGTGGAATACATCGGCATCAGCACGCGGAAGGTGGTCTTGCGCGGCTGAGATTCGCATTCGATGATGCCCCCGTGATCGCCGACGATCTTGGCGACCAATGCAAGGCCCAGACCGGAGCCGGTCTGCTTGGTGGTCACGAAGGGATCGAACAGGTTGGGCAGAAGATCGTCCGGCACGCCCGGCCCGTTGTCCTTCACGCAGAATTCCAGCGGCAGGGATACCCTGGATTTCTGACCGGGCACCGACAGCCGCACGCCGGGGCGGAACGCTGTTGTGAGCTGGATCTCGGCGTCCGGTACGTCGATCAGGGCTTCGGCGGCGTTCTTCACGAGGTTGAGGAACACCTGGATGAGCTGGTCCTGGTTCGCCAGCACCGGCGGCAGCGAGGGATCGTAGTCCTCGACGAAGCGGATGTTGCGGGCAAAGCCCGACTGCGCCAGCCGCTTCACGTGATCGAGCACCGAATGGATGTTGACGGGGCCGCGCACCACGGGACGCTCGTCTCCGAATACCTCCATGCGGTCGACCAGCGTCACGATGCGATCGGCCTCGTCGCAGATCAGCCGCGTCAGCATGCGGTCCTCGGACGAGGCCTGCTGCTCCAGGAGCTGCGCCGCGCCGCGGATGCCTGAGAGCGGGTTTTTGATCTCGTGTGCCAGCATCGCGGCGAGCGCGATCACCGAGCGCGCGGCGCTGCGATGGGTAAGCTGGCGGTCCATCTTGTCGGCGATGGTGCGCTCCTGCAGCATCACCACGATGTGGCCGGGCCGCTCCGTCAGCGGGGCGACATGCAGATCGACCTGACGGTCGCCGCCCATCCGCGGCGTGCCCAGGTCCACCTTGTATTCGTTGACCGGCGAATTCGACGAACGCACCTGGTCGATCAAAGCCAGCAGCGGGCTGCCGAACGGCACCAGTTCCTTCAGCGACTGCCGTTTCAGGAACTGGGTCGAGATCTCGAAGAAGGCTTCGGTCGCGATATTGGCAGCGACAATCTTGCCGTCCGGCCCGATCATCAGAACGGGATTGGGAAGTGCATCGAGGATCGCGTCGCTGTCGGACGGCCGACGATGTTCAGCGGCTAAGCTCATGCAGCAGCCCTCCATGCGAAATCGTCGAAGGCGTCTTGCAGCGATTGGTGGACGAGGCGCGGATCCTCCGAGACCAGGATCTTCTGGCGCCAGGATTTCAGCTTCTCAGCGGGGGCACGGCTCGCCTGCGCGGCGACATCAAGCGCCCAGCCCAGGTGCTTACGGGCATGCCTGAGACCGATGCGCAAACCGTAGAGCGCGCAAACGCCGTCATAGAGCGTGCGGACGTACTGCAGCTGCGCTTCGAGTGAGGGCATGGCCTCCTCAGGCCCGCCGTTGAGACGGCGACCGATCTGACCGGGCAGCCAGGGCTGGCCCTGCGCGCCGCGGCCGATCATGACGGCGTCGGCGCCGGAGGCCTCCAAGGCTGCGAGCGCCTTCTCGTAGGTGGTGATGTCGCCATTGACGACGAGCGGAATGGAGATGGCCTCGCGCACGGCGCGGATCGCATCCCAATCGGCCTCGCCCTTGTAGAACTGGCAACGGGTGCGGCCATGGACAGTGACGAGCTTGACGCCTGATGCCTCCGCGCGCCGCGCTAGTTCCGGCGCATTGCGCGTGCGGTCGTCCCAGCCAAGCCGCATCTTCAGCGTCACCGGCACCTTCACCGCCGCGATGGTTGCGTCGATCAGGCTGACCGCATGGTCGAGATCGCGCATCAACGCCGAGCCCGACTGCCCGCCGGTGACGTGGCGGGCCGGGCAGCCCATGTTGATGTCGATGATGTCGGCGCCTTCGGATTCGGCTATCCGGGCACCTTCGGCCATCCAATGCCGTTCGCAGCCGGCGAGCTGAACCACGTGCGGACCGATTCCCGTGGCTTCGCAGCGCAACCGCGACATCCGGTGGCCGCTGGCGAGCTCATCGCTCGCGGTCATCTCGGAGACGACGAGACCGGCCCCAAGCTCGGCGGCCAGCCGGCGGACGGGCGAGTCCGTCACACCTGACATCGGCGCCAGGAAGACCGGGGTGGCGACATCAATATCGCCTATTTTCAACGGCTTAGAGCCGAATACTGCCGGGCCGGTCACAGGGGTCTCGTTGACTAGGCAGGGCCTCATCGCGCCTGCCATGATCTATCTTGCGCACAATTCTTGTGCAGTCAAGCGTCATGCCTACAGTTTAGACAGTTCTGCAAATCTTTCAAGTGCAGTGCAGCAAAATGCTGTTTCCCACAATCCGGGGAAACCCCCTTTTTTTGCGGGCCTGCCGTGCTAGAGGCATGCCGGCAATAAATCCTGCCCTTCATCAGCAACTGAGTACTTCAGTCCTATGGCGAAATCACAACGCACCGCGGTCGTCCTGGTGGCTGCCGGACGCGGCCTGCGCGCTGGCGCCGGCGGACCGAAGCAGTATCGGACGATCGGCGGTGTGCCCGTTATCTATCGCGCCATGGAGGCGTTCAGCCGCCATCCGGACGTATCAGCGGTGCAGCCCGTCGTTAATCCCGACGACAGCGCCATGTTCACGGCTGCGGTCGCAGGGCTGATGCACGAGCCGCCGACCATGGGTGGGGCCACGCGGCAGGCCTCGGTGCTCGCCGGCCTGGAGGCGCTCGCCAGGCACGAGCCCGACATCGTCCTGATTCACGACGCTGCGCGTCCTTTCGTTTCGGCAGGCGTGATCTCCCGCGCGATCGAGGCGGCGAGCCGCACCGGCGCCGCGATCCCCGTTGTTCCCGTCACCGACACGATCAAGCTCACCGGCGAGAACGGCGAAGTCGAGGACACACCGGACCGGGCGCGCCTCAGGATCGCGCAGACGCCGCAATCCTTTCGTTTCGACGTCATCCTTGAGGCGCATCGTCGCGCGGCAAAGGACGGGCGCAGCGATTTCACCGACGATGCGGCGATTGCCGAATGGGCGGGATTGACGGTCGCAACCTTTGAAGGCGATGTTGCCAACATGAAGCTCACCACCCCCGAGGATTTCGTGCGCGAGGAAGCGCGCTTGGCCGCCCAGCTCGGCGATATCAGGACCGGCACCGGCTATGACGTGCACGCCTTCGGTGAAGGCGACCATGTCATGATTTGTGGCGTGCGGGTGCCGCACACCAAAGGTTTCCTGGCCCATTCCGACGGCGATGTCGGCCTGCATGCGCTGGTGGATGCGATCCTCGGCGCACTCGCCGACGGCGATATCGGCTCGCATTTCCCGCCGAGCGATGCGAAGTGGAAGGGCGCCTCTTCCGATCAGTTCCTGAAATACGCCATCGAGCGCGTCGCCCAGCGCGGCGGCCGCGTCGCCAACCTCGAGGTGACGCTGATCTGCGAGCGGCCCAAGATCGGCCCCTTGCGCGACGCCATGCGCGCCCGCATCGCCGAGATATCAGGCGTGGACATCTCCCGCATCGCGGTGAAGGCAACGACAAGCGAGCGGCTCGGCTTTACCGGCCGCGAGGAAGGCATCGCGGCCACCGCGAGCGCCACCATCCGCCTTCCCTGGAGCGTGTAAGATCATGGGCGGCAGCGACCCACGCGCCCTCTCCCGCTCGCTGCTCGATCTTTGCCGGATGCGCAAGCTGACGATCGCGACTGCCGAATCCTGCACCGGCGGTCTGGTCGCGGCCGCTCTGACCGACATCCCGGGCTCCTCCGACGTGATCGACCGAGGCTTTGTCACCTATTCCAATGACGCCAAGCGCGTCATGCTCGGGGTCGAGCCAAGCACGCTGACGAATTTCGGCGCAGTCAGCAAGGAGACCGCAACCGCTATGGCGATCGGCGCACTGGAGCGCGCCGATGTCGATCTCGCGGTCGCCATCACCGGCATTGCGGGCCCCGGCGGCGCCACGCCCGGTAAACCGGTCGGTCTCGTGCACTTTGCCGCCGCCGCACGCGACGGCCGTATCATCCACCGCGAGCATCGTTTCGGCGCGATTGGCCGCAGCGCGGTGCGCGCCCGCTCGGTGGTCGAGGCGCTGCGCATGCTGATGGATCTCGCCCGCGGGCCGCAAGTCGCAGCCAAGCCGCAGCGTGCCGCCGCCAGCCGCCTGCGCCCGCGCGTGACACGCTCGCCGCGCCGGCATGCAGTGAAGCGCAGGTCGCCGCGTTCGCCGCGGAGCTGAACGACTGCGCCTTCCAAGCCTCTACGCCGCTGCGAGCAGCGCGCTGGCGTGATCGAGCACGCACTGCCTGACCGCGTTCGCCTCCGAGGGCTTTGCCTTCGCACTCACAGTCAGCTCCAGGATCGGCGACGCCGGATTGGCAACATCGACGACTCTGGAGATGTTGACCGAAGGCGCAGCCTGATCGTCCATTCGGGAATCGCTGCGAAGCTCATTCAGGATGCGATCAGCGAGAGCCGAAGCGGCGCTCGCCGGTACCGGAAACGTCACCTTGATCTCGCCTGTGCCCGGATAGGTGCTGTGGTTGATGATGGCCGCGCCCCAAACCTGTCCGTTGGGCAGCAGGATCTGCGTGTTGTCGGGCGCGACCAGCTCGGTCATGAACAGCGACAGAGATCTCACCTTGCCTGCCTTGCCGGCAACCTCGACATCGTCGCCGATGTGAAAGGGCCGGAACAACAATAGCATCACGCCGGCGGCGATATTGGAGAGCGTGCCCTGCAACGCCAGACCAATGGCGAGCGATGTCGCGCCCAATACGGCGACAAGGCTCGCGGTCTGGATGCCGAAGAGCTGCAGCACGGCAATGCCGACGACGGCGAGGACGCCGTAGCGCGCCAAGCTGCCCACGAACAACGTCACCAGCGGATCGACGCGGTGCGCGACGCTCAGGACGCGAGCAACGAAACGGTGCATCGCGCCGGACAGATACCAGCCGACCGCCAACAGCAGGATCGCATAGATCGCGTTCAAGCCGTACAGGATGAGCGATGCTTTCAGCGTATCGAAATTGATGGTCATGGTGACTCCAACCCGAGACAATCCGGAGAGAACTCGTGGCACCGCGAAATGATCCCGGCGGATGTTGATAGGGAACGTAGGCTCGTAACGTGTCGGAGCGTCGCGCAATCAGGAATCGCTCACGCAGAGTCGGCGGGCCTGATTTGCTTTGCACTGCATCCAGGCTACGCACTCATGTGCGCCGGGGCCCAATAGCGAAGGCGGTGGATTGCATGGGTTTCTCCACCGTCATTTCGAGCACAACAAAGCAATCCGAATCCTTCCGCGGAGAGATCTGGATTGCTTCGTCGCAAGAGATCCTCGCAATGACGGTGGAAAGATCGGTGCCTGCGGCAGCTACGTCGACGCGAGCTTCGGCCGCCCGTAGATCGCGTCCGCCCGTTTCTCGAACGCTGTGGAGAAGCGCGCGAAGGCGGCATCGAACATCGAGCCCATCAGCATCGCGAGCATGCGGCTCCTGAACTCGTAGGACAGGAAGAAACCAACATCGCAGACGCCCTCGCCTTTGGGCTCGAACGTCCAGCGGTTTTCGAGGTTGCTGAAGGGTCCTTGCAGGTATTCGACGAGGATCTTCAGGTTGGCGCGATCTAGCGTCACCCGGCTGGTGAAGGACTCCTTGATCAGCTTGAACGACACCGTCATGTCGGCCACCAGCACCTCGGTGCCATCGGGCTTGGCCATGCGCTGACGAACTTTCAGCGCGCTGCACAGCGGCACGAATTCCGGGTAGCGCTCGACGTCGGCGACCAGATCGAACATCTCGGGTGCGCTGTGATTGACACGGCGCTTGCTCGAAAAACGGGGCATATCGGTTCAGCGGGCGTTAGCGGCCCGCGCGGCCTTCAGTCGGGCAAAGTCCTCGCCGGCATGATGCGAAGAGCGGGTCAGCGGGCTCGCCGACACCATCAGAAAGCCCTTGGTGTAGGCGACCTTCTCATAAGAACTGAATTCGTCCGGCGGCACGTAGCGCATCACGGCGTGATGCTTGCGCGTCGGCTGGAGATATTGCCCAATGGTCAGGAAGTCGACGTCCGCCGACCGCAGGTCGTCCATCACCTGGAGCACCTCGTGGCGCTCCTCGCCGAGGCCGACCATGATGCCGGACTTGGTGAAGATGGTGGGATCGAGCTCCTTGACCCGCTGCAGCAGCCGGATCGAGTGGAAATAGCGCGCGCCTGGCCGCACGGTGAGATAGCGCGACGGCACGGTCTCGAGATTGTGGTTGAACACGTCGGGCTTCGCCGCAACGACAACCTCGAGCGCGCTATCCTTGCGCAGGAAATCCGGCGTGAGGATCTCGATCGTGGTCGAGGGACAGGCGACCCGGATCGCGCGGATGGTCTGCGCGAAATGCTCGGCACCGCCGTCGGCGAGGTCATCGCGATCGACCGAGGTGATGACGACATGGGCGAGGCCCAGCTTGGCGGTCGCCTCGGCAACGTTCTGCGGCTCGGCCGCATCCAACGCATTCGGCAGGCCGGTCTTGACGTTGCAGAAGGCACAGGCGCGGGTGCAGGTGTCACCCATGATCATGAAGGTCGCGTGCTTCTTGTCCCAGCACTCGCCGATGTTCGGACAGCCGGCCTCCTCGCAAACCGTGTGCAGGCCGTTGGACCGCACGATGTTCCGGGTGTCGGCGTAGCCGCGGGTGCTCGGCGCACGCACGCGAATCCAGTCCGGCTTCGGCGGCGAAGCGGAATCGGGCCGGTTCACCTTTTCAGGGTGGCGCGGGCGCAACGGGTTCGAGATGGTATCGACAATAACGACCATGGGGTGTCCGGTCTGTTCAGACCCTACCTAGTCGGTCTGGCCAGGCATCGCAACCCGCCTCGCCCCGCTTCAGGGAACATGGCAGATATGGGCAATATCCTGCTCTGTTCTCAGGCGATTCTCACCTCGAATGGCTCCAATCTCGAAGATCTCATCCCCGCCTCTTGGCAAGCGGCTGAAGCGGGCCTTTTTCAGCCGCAGCGTTCACGAGGTCGCTCCTGACCTGATCGGTGCGACCATGCTGGTCGACGGCGTCGGCGGCATCATCGTCGAGGTCGAGGCGTATCATCACACCGATCCGGCTGCGCACTCCTATCGCGGGCCGACTCCGCGGAACCAGGTCATGTTCGGCCCGCCGGGCTTTGCCTATGTCTATCGCTCCTACGGCATCCACTGGTGCGTGAACTTCGTCTGCGAGGAGGAAGGCTCGGCCAGCGCCGTACTGATCCGCGCGATTGAGCCGACGCATGGCCTGGCTGCGATGCGCCGCCGGCGGCACCTGCAGGACTTGCATGCGCTATGCTCGGGCCCAGGCAAGCTGACCGAGGCGCTCGGCATCACTATCGCGCACAACGCCCTGCCGCTGGACCGCCCGCCGATCGCGCTGCATGCGCGGACGGAGGATGTGGAGGTCGCAACCGGGATTCGGATCGGCATCACCAAGGCGGTCGAACTTCCCTGGCGCTATGGCATCAAGGGCTCGAAGTTCTTGAGCAAGCCATTTCCGAAATAGGCTTACGATGCCTGTTTCAGCCGCTCCAGCGCCTCGAGCAGCTTGGCCTTGCGGGCCAGCGCCGCCTCGCGCTTTTCACGCTCCTCCTCGACGACCTCCTCGGCCGCGTTGGCGACGAATTTCTCATTGGCCAGCTTGGACTCGGCACGCTTGATGTCGGCGTCGGCCTTGCCGATCTCCTTGTCGAGACGCGTGCGCTCGGCGGCGACGTCGATCACGCCCTTCAGCGGCAGCGCAGCGACCTCACCGCGCACCAGAAGCTGAACCGCGCCGTCGGGCGCGCGGTCGGCGAAGGAGATGTCCGACAACCGGGCCATACGCTTGATCACATCGGTCCAGCGAGGGGCGCGCTCCTTGGTCTCCGCAGATGCGCCCGCAAGCACCAGCGCCGTCAGCGTCGCGGGCGGGATATTCATCTCGGCGCGCACCGAGCGGATCTGGGTGATGAGGTCGATCACCCAGCCGATCTCGGCCTCCGCCGCAGGATCAGTGAAGTCGGCATGGTCGAAGATCGGCAGCACCCAGGCCGGCGAGACCAGCGCATCGGTCGGCCCCGTCGTCGCGGCGAGCATCGCGAGTTGCTCCGGCGTCGGCCCGACCGGCTTGAGCGGCCACGGCGCCAGCGCGAGCAGGCCCTCACGCTTGGCCGTCACCTCCCACAGCTCTTCGGTGATGAAGGGCATAAACGGGTGCAGCAGCTTCAGGATCGCATCGCGCGCCCAGGCGACCATGGCGCGGGTCTCGTCCTTGGCTGGGCTGTCCGGACCCAGCAGCATGGGCTTTGCGAGCTCGACATACCAATCGCAATAGACGTTCCAGACGAAGCGGTAGATGCTGCCTGCGGCGTCATTGAAGCGATAGGCCTCGATGGCCTCGGTGACCTCACGCGTGGTGTGCGCGGTCTCATGCGCGATCCAGCGGTTGAGTGTCTCCTTCGCCTTCGCCGGCGCGAAACCTTCTGGCACTGCGCAGTGGTTCATCTCGGCGAACCTGCACGCGTTCCAGAGCTTCGTCGCGAAATTGCGGTAACCCTCGACGCGGCTGGTGGCGAGCTTGATGTCTCGCCCCTGCGCCGCCATCGCGGCCAGGGTGAAGCGCAGCGCGTCCGCCCCGTATTCGTCGATCAGGTTGAGGGGATCGATGACGTTGCCCTTCGACTTCGACATCTTGGCGCCCTTCTCGTCGCGGACGAGGGCGTGGATGTAGACGGTGGAGAACGGCACTTCCTTCATGAAGTGCAGGCCCATCATCATCATGCGGGCGACCCAGAAGAAGATGATGTCGAAGCCGGTCACCAGCGCATTGGTCGGATAATAGCGCTGCACCTCGGGTGTATCGTCGGGCCAGCCAAGCGTGGAGAACGGCCACAGCGCCGAGGAGAACCAGGTGTCGAGCACGTCCTCGTCACGGGTGATGAAGCCTTCGCGCTTGTTACGGTCGAGCGCCATCTCGCGCCCCTGCTCCGGGGTGATGACTTCCTGCTCGACGTAGTAGCCAAGGGCGTGGCTGATCGCCTCCTCCTCGGTCTCGGCGACAAACACCTTCCCGTCAGGGCCATACCAGGCCGGAATCTGGTGGCCCCACCAGAGCTGGCGCGAGATGCACCAGGGCTGGATGTTCTCCATCCAGTCGAAATAGGTCTTCTCCCAGTTCTTCGGCACGAACGTCGTTTCGCCCGAGCGCACCGCCGCGATCGCAGGCCTCGCCAGCGTCTTGGCGTCGACATACCATTGGTCGGTCAGATACGGCTCGATCACGCTGTTGGAGCGGTCTCCATGCGGCACCATGTGGGTGTGCGGCTCGATTCGCTCGACGAAGCCGAACGATTCCAGCCGCTCGACGATGCGCTTGCGGGCGGCGAAGCGGTCGACCTTGTGGAACTCCTCGGCGAATTGCGAAGCCCCTTCGGGCAGGTCCCGCAAATAGTCTTCGTTGTCGAGGAGATCGAGACACCCCTCCCTGTCGAGCACGCTGATCCGACGCAGGCCATGGCGATTGCCGACCTCGAAGTCGTTGAAGTCGTGCGCCGGGGTTATCTTCACCGCGCCCGAGCCCTTCCCCGGATCGGAATACTCGTCCGCGACGATCTGAATCTTGCGGCCGACCAGGGGCAGGATGACGTTCTTGCCGATCAGGTTCTCATAGCGCTCGTCATCGGGATGCACGGCCACGCCCGTGTCGCCGAGCATGGTCTCGGGGCGCGTGGTGGCGACGACGATGAAGCTGGAGGAATCATCTGGGCTGAATGTCTTGCCCTCGATCGGGTAGCGCAGATACCAAAGGTTGCCCTTGACCTCGATCTGCTGCACTTCGAGATCGGAGATTGCAGTCAGCAGCTTGGTGTCCCAATTCACCAGCCGCTTGTCCTTGTAGATCAGACCCTCGCGGTGCAGTTCGACGAAGACCTTGACGACGGCCTTCGAGAGGCCCTCGTCCATGGTGAACCGCTCGCGCGACCAGTCACAGGAGGCGCCGAGCCGCTTGAGCTGGTTGATGATGGTATCGCCGCTCTCGGCCTTCCACTGCCAGACCCGTTCGAGAAACTTCGCGCGCCCCATCTCGCGGCGGCCGGGCTGCTGACGCTCCATCAGCTGGCGCTCGACCACCATCTGCGTGGCGATACCGGCATGATCGGTGCCGGGCTGCCAAAGCACGTCGCGGCCGCGCATGCGCTCGAACCGGCACAGGATGTCCTGCAGCGTATTGTTCAGTGCGTGGCCCATGTGCAGCGAGCCCGTCACGTTCGGTGGCGGGATCACAATGGTAAAGGGCACGGCATCACGGCGATCAGGGCGGCCGGCCTTGAAAGCGAGGCTGTCCTCCCACACGACGGACATGCGGGTTTCGATATCGGCGGGCTGGTAATTTTTCTCGATCATGGGCTGTTAGAAAGCCGCGCGAGGGGGCCAAGTCAACGGACAAGTCAACAAAGGTGAGCGCAGACGGGCGCTCCGGTCCGCTCAAACGCCAGTATGGCGCACAAGCGGGGCCATATCAGGGCCGGGCATATCCTTCCTATCGGCCGCCGCGCGAGACCCGTTCGATTTCCGCCTTCACGATGCGCTCAACGAGGCCCGGCAGGTTGTCGTCGAGCCAGGACTTCAGCATCGGCCGCAGCATCTCCTTGACCAGATCCTCCAGCGTCCGTGCATTGCTGCTGAGCACCGTATGGGCCAGGGAGTTGAACGCGGATTCGACCGCCGAGACCGTCGATTGCGCCAGGATCGGCTGCTGCGGCGGCAGTGGCGGCGCGTCGAAATCCACCGGCGCGTAGGAAGGTGGCGGCGTCGGACGGGGGGGCGACTCGGCGAATTCAAGATCGTCCCGCGGCTCGACCTTGCGGAAGCTCGGCGGCGGTGGAGGCGGTGTCGGATCCATCACCATCTCGTCCGTCAGCTCGAGCACGTCGGGTTCCGGCTCGGGCTCGGGCTCGGGCTCGGGGGCACGGACCTCGGGCGCAGGCGTAGCTGCGTCGAGCCCAGCCAGCAGCGCGTCGATATCGTCCTGGCTGTTGGAGGCATCCGCCGCCGGCGCGGGTGGCGCCGCTGGAGCCGGCTTCGCAGCTGGCGGCGCAGGCTTCTCAGCGGCCGGTTTGGCAGGAGCGACCTTGGATGGTGGAATGTCGTTCATGGCCTGCGGCTTCGGCGGAGCGGCCGGCGCTGCAGCCTTCTCGGGCTTGGTGGCCTCGGCCGGCGGTGGCTTGGCCTCATCGTCGGCAATGATGCGCCGGATCGAGGCCAGAATCTCCTCCATCGAGGGTTCTGTAACCTTTGCAGGCTGCGTCATCTCCGACTCCACATCATCAACGCCCTCGCATGCGTTGTTTTACACCAAGCACGACAGGATTGGCCGGTTCCGCAACGAGAGGCCCGTCATTTTCGTCGCGGCGGCCCGACTTGTCCCCAGATCACGGCTCAACGTGCAGCGGTGCGCCCCTGCCCCCGGGCACTCAAGCCTTACGCACACGACATCAACGCGGGCGAATCGACCCGCATCATCTTGGCAAGGCTATGTCAGGGAATTTGACGATTGCAAGCAAAGCACCGGTCGACCTCAGCTGTTTGCGAGGTCGACCGGATGACTACGGGAATCAGCGCCCGTCGGGCGTGCGTACGCCCGCCCAGCTGTCGCGGACCTGATGGTAGTGAACGCTTGCGTCGTAGGTCGTGGTCCGCAGACCAAGCACCTGCGGCGACAGGCGGCCGACGGCCGCGAGAACATTATAGGACGCAACCACGCGATCATGCTGCGCCGTGACCAGCGCGACGCGTGCGTTAACCAGCGCCTGTTGCGCGTTGAGGACGTCGAGCGTGGTGCGTTGCCCGGCTTTCGCTTCCTCGCGCACGCCGTTCAGCGCGATCTCGGACGCAGCCACCTGAGACTGGGCTGACTGCACCTGCGCCTTGGTGGCCTGCAACGATCCCCACCATTGCACCACGGTCGCACGAGTCTGGTCGCGCGTGGTTTCGAGGTTGAGGCGCTGCTGCGCCAGATTCTCCTTGGACTGGCGGATCAGCGAATATTCGCTACCGCCCTGATAAATCGGCACCGAGACCTGCGCGATCGCGGCAGCGTTGAACGCCCTATACTGGATCAGGGATTGTTCGTATGCCTGCGTGGCGCTGGCCTGCAAAGTGACGGTCGGCAGAAGGGCACCTTCGGCGACTTTCACCTGCAGAAAGTTGACGTCGATGCCGAACATTGCGGCCGTCACATTGGGATGCTCGACCAGACTGAGCTCGATGGCCGAAGCGAGCGTCGGAGGCAGGAACCGATCGACGGGCGAACCTGGCGCCAGATTCGTTGGCTCGTTGCCGATGATGCGCCGGAAGTTCGCGCGCGTCGTGGTGAGATTCGCCTCGGCGGTGAGCGCCTGAGTCCTGCCGGCAGCCAGTTGCGCTTCCGATTGGGCGACGTCGGTGCGGGTCACTTCGCCGACGTTGAAACGGTCACGAGTCTGCTTCAGCGTTTGCTCGAGCACGCGCACGTTGCTGCGCTGGACTTCGAGCGTGGCGGCATCGCGCAGATAGTCCATGTAAACCGTGGCCGCCTGGAGCAGCACATTTTGATCAAGACTGCGCAGGGCTTCGCGGGCTCCGGACACCTGACTCTCAGCGGCGCGTGTCCGATTGGCCGTCTGGTTGCCGTTGTACAATGTCTGGGAAGCAGTCAGTCCCACGCTTCGGGGGATGCCGGTCCCGTTAGCCGGAACGCTGGTGCTGCTGCTCTTGAAGTCCGAGTACTGATAACCAGCGCTCGCGGACAGCGAGACCCTGGGACGATAGCCGGACAGGGCCTGAGGCACGTTTTCGTCAGTCGAGCGCACCTGGGCGCGCTGCGCGTTGAGTTGCGGATTGTCCTGATAGGCACGCACCAGCGCGCCTTCCATGGTCTCCGCCAAGGCAGGCGTCGGCCCGGCAAGCGCGAGCAGCAGGACCGAAACCGCAGCTCCGGTGAAGAGCTTCACCCCATGCATCCCTGAATTCCGTTCATTCTAACGCCCGGCTCGTGCCCGCGAGCTAGGTACCGTCTACCAGTGGAGTCGCTGCCCCGCCGCAACATAGGACGCGGTCAAGCGCGACGGAACTACCCGGGAGGGGTTCTCAGTGGAAACTCTTCACGTGCAGCATCCCGGCCACACTTCTGATTCGGAACGGGATTTTAACGGGCTGTGGGCTCAGAAGACGAAGGCAGGCGCCCGTTCCAGCCCGGGAAGGACCGGGGCTGCGGCGTCGAACAGCGTCCGATGGCCGAATTCACCGTGGGTACGGGTCACGAGCATGGCGCGCGGCGGCTTGGACTCGGCCGAGACCCCCACCAGACGTCCGCCTTCCTTGAGCTGCCCGAGCAGAGCTTCCGGCAACACCTCGGCAGCGCCGTTGAGGATGATCACGTCATAGGGGGCGGCGGAGGGATCTCCCTCGGGGCAGGCCGCCGCCCTGCAGGCGATATTGGCAAGTCCCAGAGAGGTGAAGGCGGCCTTGGCCTTCGCAGCCAAGGCCGAATCGCACTCGGTCGCAGTGATCTGCCGCGCGAGCTTGGCGCTCAGAGCGGCCAGGTAGCCGGTGGCGCAACCGACGACCAGCACGTTGTCAACCTCGCCTATCTCAGCGGCCTGGAGCAGCTTGCCGGTCAGCGCCGGCTTGATGAGGAACCGCTTGGCCGCCCCTTCGCTGACGTCCAGATC
Organism: Bradyrhizobium sp. Leaf396; assembly: GCF_001424605.1. NCBI lineage: Bacteria > Pseudomonadati > Pseudomonadota > Alphaproteobacteria > Hyphomicrobiales > Nitrobacteraceae > Bradyrhizobium > Bradyrhizobium sp. Leaf396. Next base: position 420,107 of record NZ_LMQJ01000001.1, on the reverse strand, counting down.
GAGATCGAGGTACGATAGCGCCTGCCTGGCGGCCGGCACGAAGGCCTCACGCGGAACCGTGAGCATGGCATCGAGAACACGACGATCGGTGACGTCATTGGTGCGCACCTGGCCATCGACCATTTTTTGGCGCGCGGTCGAAAAACCGGACATTTGCGGACCCTGCAATGCGGACGATGCCGCGGACGAGAATTCGCGGCATCTTTGGAGCATGCTCGGTCAAAACGCAACATGGCCGGTAGACCTGAGACACCAGGCTACGCCACTCCCTCGGAGCCCGGCCGATCAGCCTTATTCGATCGCCACCGCGAGGCGGCCGATCAGAGCGGCGACCTCGCCCAGCCGGGCGGAATCCGGCGTCTCGACCGCGCGCGCCAGGCAGGCGAGGCATTCATCGTCGCTGAGCTCGGGAACGCCCGCCGGCAGAATCGAGGGGGCCATGTGAGAGCGGTCGACCGGGATGTCTGGCATGGGAATCGGCTCCGTAAATGTCCGGCAACTCAATGCTGCATCCGGATTGGGTCGATTTGGCGCCGTCCGCATGGCGTCACCGCGCCCGCGCATCCTTTTGACGTGCGATCCACCCCTTGGGACATGCTCCAGCACTACGCGAGCGAGTTCACTCGCCACGCTAGATCACGAGCCTAAACCACAGAAATACTTGAAGGATTTGGCTCCCCGGGCTGGATTCGAACCAGCGACCATCCGATTAACAGTCGGATGCTCTACCGCTGAGCTACCGAGGAAAAGGCGAACCGTTCGTTCGCGCGCGGCTGCGTATAACAAAGCCGCTTGCGCTTGCAAAGGACGAATTCGTCATCGTCCGCAATGCGTCTTGAGAAAGGGGGCTGGAATGGCTCCTCCTCCAGCCAACCCCGGCCACGCACTATGCCGCGAGGAACGAATTGCTTGGTCCGGCGTCGCAGCGCGGCGACTGGGAGAGGTTGGCGTTCTTCCGCCTCGTCCTCGTCTTGCCAATCAACGCGGATGTTCCAGACGCAGCCTTCGTCGTCGAACCGACAAACGTGCTGGCCGGGGTCTGCAGCACCTTGTCGATTCGCGACGCGAGATGCGCTGCGCATTCTCGGCAGCAATGAACTGACCTTCACAGATCCGCGGCGCTTGCTTTCTCCGGGAGTGGCGTCGGCACGGCCGCGCCGTTGCTCTTCCCAGTAACGGCACCCACCAGCGCCTTGACGGGATCGTCGTCCGGCGCAAAGCCGCCCTGGCGCAGGATCTCGTCGATCATCGGACGCAGCGCATGCACCTTCAGGAGCTCGCCCGCGAGACCCTCGCCGAAGCCGACATTGCCGCCCGCGCCGGTGCCGTTCCCGCCGAACGCGCCGCCGGTGTGCAGGATGCGGACATCCTTCAGATTGGCGATCGGCCTGACCATTTCGGCCAGCGCCGAGGGCATCGTCTCGATCCGCTTCTTGGCGATCTCGAAATCGATGACGTTGCTGCCGAGCTTGTTCTGCGCCTCGTTTTTCATCGTGATGACGGCGGCCTCCGCCTCACCGATGTTCCTGACGCCGACCGCCTTGATCTTGTTGGACTCGGCTTCGGCGGTGGCCAGTGTGGTGATGGCCTCGGCGCGGTCGAGCGCCGCCCTCTTCTCCGCCTCGGCTGCCACGATGACCTCGGTCGACTTGCGCTCGGCCTCGGTGCGCGCAGCGAGCACCTGGGTCAGGCGGGCGCGATCGGCGACTTCGACGGCGCGCGCGGTCACGACCTTTTCTTCCGCCGAGACGGCGAGCGCTTCTGCGGTCTTGGCTTCGGCGACGGCTTCCGAGGTCTCCTTGCTCTTGGCCGCGATCTGGATCTCGTTCTCCTGGGTCGCGATCTGGATCTCGCGCTGGGCGTCGGTCCTGCGCTTGTTGATCGCTAGATCCGATTCAATGACTGCGGTCTCCTTGACCTGCTTGGCACCCGCCTCCTTCTCGGCAACCGCACGGTCGGTATCGATGCGCGCGTTCTCCTCGGTCAGGCGTGCGGTTTGCGTCGCTGTTGCGACCTCGGCGCGGGTGCTGGCGGTCTTGTTGGCGATGTCGCGCTCCTGCGACAGCTCGGCTTCTTTCTTGGTGCGCTCGATGGTCAGCGTCTGCTGCCGCGCCTCGAGGTCCTTCTGCGCGATTGCCACCTCGTTGTCGCGCACGATCGCATTGCGGTCGCGGCGACGGGTCTCGGTGATGGTCTTCAGCTGGGTAAGACCTTCGGCGTCGAAGAAGTTTTCCGGATTGAAGAACTTCACGTCGGTCTGGTCGAGCTTCGTCAGGGACACCGATTCCAGCTCGAGGCCGTTCGACTTCACGTCGGACTCGACCGTCGACTGCACGTGCTTGACGAAATCCGAGCGCTTCTCCTGGAGCTCCAGGATGGTCATGGTCGCCGCCACCGACCGCAAGCCGTCGACGAATTTCGCCTCGACCTGGTTGCGTAGCGCCTCGGCATCGTTGGTCAATGCACCCAGCGTCTGGCTGGCGAGCGCAATGCTCTCCTCGTCGGGGCGGACACGCACGTAGAACTCTGCAACGATATCGACGCGCAGACGGTCCTTGGTGATGAGGGATTCCCGCTCCTTGCGCTCGACGGTGAGGCGCAGCGTCTTCAGGTTGACACAGGCATAGGAGTGGAAGATCGGCAGGATCATGGCGCCCCCGTCGAGCACGACCTTCTTGCCGCCAAGCCCGGTGCGCACGAAGGCTTCGTCGCGGGTGGCGCGCTTGTAGAGGATGGTGAAGACGATCCCCAGAACGACGATCAGCGCGACGCCGATCATGGCCGGGACTGCAATGTCGAACATGGACTCTCTCCGCTGGATGGGGCTTGCTAACTGCTTAGACTGGGCTTGGACGGCTTGAGTTCATCGTCAGCTTTCACCGCGACGAAACGGGTGCCGTCGCGGTCGACCAGAAGGACCATGGTTCCCTGCGGCAAAGGTCCCGATGACGGCGCGGCGACCGCCGAGACAAAGTGGCGATTGCCGTGGACGTCGGCGACGCTGACGCGGCCAGGCGGCCCGTGGTCGAGCGGGCCGATGACGACCTCGCCGATGCGGCCGACGAGATCGCCGAGGCCGACGGCATAGCTTTCATCCTTGGGAATGAGCCGCGCGATGGTCCTGCTTGCGGCGCGGACCAGCGGAACCGACACCACGACCGCACCCACCGAGGCGGCTGTCGCCGGCAAGGGACCCGCAACCATTCGTGCGATGTCCTGGATCAGGAATCCGGTGATGGAGAAGACGCCCAGCAGCAGCAGCAGGAAGATCAAGAGCGGTACGCCGCCGACATTGATCCAGGAGATGGCATTGACGACGCCATTGTCGCTGGGGTGAGCGAAATCGATGTTGGTGCCGAGTATTTCGCTGAGCGAAGCCCCCACCAGAATCGAGACGATCTCGATCGAGCCGACGATGATGATCATGGCCGCCGCGATCGCGAACGGCCTGACCTCCGGCGCCATGACGTGTTCGAGCAGAGCGCTCATGACACGGCACTCAGGAGCCCGACTTCAACCGGGCCAGCCTTGCCGCAATTTCCTTGTCTCGATGCAATGTGCTGAGCTCGTCGATGTCGCTCGAATAGGAAATGCCAGGGGGTACGCCGGTGGCGCGTGCCACTGCCCGTCCTGCCCGCAGCGCCTTCGCGGCCGCCGAGCTGCCGCCCTGCTTCCGCGGCGACGCCGAGGTTTGATGGTTCGCGGCCGCCTCGCTCTTTTCGAGATCGGCGCGGCGCTGCTCGGCGTCCTGGAGCGCCGAGAGCACGGCGCGAAGCGATGTCACGCACTGTTCGATCTTCTCGTTGTTCTCGTCGATGGCCCGCGAGAGCACCTCGAATTGTGCCTCCAGATCCATCTGTCGCGCGATGCCGGCACGCGCGAGATCGTCACGGCTATCAGCGACCGCGGCTTCGATCTTGGGCGCAAGATCGGCCATCTGGCGCTCGATCTCGGTACGGCGCGCGTTGAGGCGATATTCCTCGGCACGCGCGGCCGCGAGCGCATCGCGCGCCTCCGTCTCGGCGCGCTCGATCTCGCGGATGGCCTGTCCGACCACCTTCAGCTTGTTCTTGCCTTCCGCCTGCTCGATCGCGTCATAAGCGATGCCGGCGATCAGGCGCCCGACCCGGGACAGGAAATTTTCGGGAGCGGCAGCGATGGTATCCATGGCATTCTCCTCCTCTGGCAAACTGTTCGGCGTGACGCCGTAGTGGATTTCAAAACCGTCGTCGGTGCGGATGAGGTGCGCGGGCACGCTCTGCCCCCAGCCCTCGACATAGCCGGCATAGTCGAAAGGCACGCTGAAGCGCCCTTGTACGGTCGCGATCGACACAGCGGCCGGTCCCTTGATCTTGACGAGCTTGTCGTCGAGCGGAAGCCGGCGGCCCTGCGCCGCGCGATACTCGGCGCGATCGCGCAGGCCGAGCGTCACCAACCGCGACGGCAGCCCCGTCTGTTTGCGGACGGGCTCGTAGGCATGGGCATGGAGCAGGACGACATTGGAGCCGACATTGTGCGCACGAGCCACCTCGTCGAGGATCTCCATCATCCGGTCATAAGCCTGAAACGTTGCCTCCAGCGCAGCCTTGGCGGCCGCGTCGGGAACGAGCCTGTAACGCAGGGCAGAGGGAGCGTTGCGGGGCGACTGCTTCATGGAAAGCACTAAAGCACCATTTTGGTGCTTTAGGAAGAAGGAAGCTGATCACGTTCCTCTGATCCAATGCACTCTGTTGGTTAGTCGCCGTGGTTCGGGCGCGCGTTCAAGCCGGCCGATCACCCCTAGCGCACCGCCAATCAAGACTTCCTGCACGCAAAAGTTGCAATTTGAAGCGAACTGCAAGCTCTCACCGCCATCTGGCGAGGAGCCCCTCGCGACGGAGAAGTCCAGAGTCTTTCTGCGGACTCTCGATGCTGATCTCAACTCGCAATGAGGGAGCGATGAGCACGCGAGACGTTCCGGGGCGATCGACCTTGCCTTGTGACGCCTAGGGCCGCCGGCACACCAGGTCGATCTCGATCAGCGCCTCATAAGCGAGCCCGGTGACGCCGACGCAGGTGCGTGCGGGCAGCCGGTCCGGCGGAAAGAACGCGCGGTAGGTCTCGTTCATGGCCGTGTAGTCCTCATTGAAGCGCGTCAGATATACACGCGCCATCACGACGTGCTCGAGGCCCAGATCGAGGCCGGCCAGAACGACCTTCAAGTTCTCCATCACCGCACGGGTCTGCGCAACGATGCCGTCGGGCAAGACTCCTGGTGCCTGCGGCGTGTCCGGCATCTGGCCCGTGACGAAGACGAAGCCATCGGTCTCGACCGCGTGGCTGAATGGCGCGACCGGCTTCGGTCCGCCGCTGATCATGTGGAATTTCACTTCGGTATCCTCGTCAAGGTGCGTCTTCAAACAGGCGCTTGCTGAGGATGGCGTGCACGCCCCAATTGCCGTCGACCACCTGCGTGACGCCGAAATCGACCGCGGCCGACATCAGCGCGATGGCCTCGTCCTCGCTCAGGCCTTTGACGTTCATCAGGAAGCGGCGCATCTTGCGGAACGCATCTTTCATGGCGAGGTCGAGCGACGATTTTGCGTAGACCTCGCTCTGCCCCTGGGCGCCGAATTCGGCGAGATAATTAGGATGGCTGAAGCCGGTCAGCACCCAATCGGTGGCGGTCTCGATCAAGGGATAGGAGAGATCGGCGAAGGGACGACCGGCGAGGTCCGCCTTCTTGTGCAGGATCACTTCGAAGGTGCCGGTCATCGAGCATTCGATCGCGGTCCCGCTGAGCTCGCCGTCGCCTTGCGCGGCATGGGGATCGCCGATTGACAGCAGCGCGCCGGGTACCGAAACCGGTAGATACACGGTCGCCCCCTTCCCCAGCCGCCAATTGTCGAGATTCCCGCCGAAATAGGACGGAGGCACGGAATCGATGAAATCGACCTCGCGCGGCGCCAACGCGATCACGCCGAAATGCGGGCGCAGGGGAATCTTGATGCCGTCGAGCACGGCATGGCGACGCTTGATCGTGGCGGGTGCGACGGGAACGCCGGGATAGTCGTAGGTGGTGTGCACAACACCGAAAGGGTCTGTCTGCGGCTCCCAGCGGTAGGAATAGAGGGCGCGGGCGTGCGGCACCTCAGCGTCGTCGAAGATCTCGTAGATGGTGACGGCCTCGCGCGGCTTGGGGCCGCCAAGAAATTCGTTGTAATGATAGCCCCACCAAGCCGCGACCGAGGAGCCGAATACCCGGCCCGCGTGGTTCGGATTGCGGCTCGCCCGCGGGACGATGTCGAGGATGCGCACCTCCAGCACGTCGCCGGGCTGGGCGTCCTTCACCGCGACCGGGCCGGTGCAGATGTGCACGCCAAACCCCTCGCCGGCGCCGCGACCGAACACGCTGGCATCCATGGGTCCTGCGCCGCGGCGGTCCACGTTCTTCCTGTTTCGCGTCCAGCCGAACACGCTTTCAGCGGCGGCATCGCCCGCGATCATCAACTCGGGATCGTCGGAGGCGTGCTGGGTCAGCGTCTCGATGGTGATCGTATCTCCGGAGGCGATCTCGATCTGCGGTGGCAGCGAACGGCTGAAATAGCCCCAATGCACGCGGCTGGCCTCGACCGGGAGATGGTGATGCCTGCGCTCCGAGGTGGCCCGCTTCTCGCCGTCGCCCGGGGCGATGCTGCTGCGCGCCGCTACGCTCTGATGCGCCCGCAATTGAGCCAGCGCCTCCTGTGGCCAGCCGCGCTGGCCCGCGATGCCAAGCTGCGAGGCCGCCCGCTCTGCCTCCTGTTGACGAAACTCTCGCGGCGGCAGGCCGAAGCGATGGCGGAAGGCTCGGCTGAAATGCGCGGAGTCACCAAAGCCGTAGGCATAGGCGATCTCCGAGATCGAGCGATGCGCCGCGGTCGGATTGGACAGATCGGCCCAGGCGCGCTGAAGCCGGCGTTCACGGACGTAGTGGGTGAAATTGTCTCCCACCGTCTCGAACAGCCTTTGCAGGTAGCGCTCGGAAATCCCTTCGGCCTGGGCAACGCGCGCCGGCACCAGATCGGGATCTTCGAGGCGACGCTCGATGGTCTGGCAGATCCGGTGCAGGAGCGCGGCTTGCGCCGCACTCGATCCGGCATCGGAGTTCGAGGCCGCCAACTGATGCGCAAGCGTCAGCAGCAGGTCTGCAAGCGATCGTGCCACCAGATCCCATTCGGCATCGCTCAGGGTGTCGAGCGTGCGCGCGGTTGCATCCAGCAGGCGCGAGAACAATTCGGCAAAGCCGCTCGGCGGAACGACCCGGGGCTCGCCGAGCCGCGGCTTGCCCGAGAGGCGCCCCTGCAACGCCTCCGACGTCACCGACAGCACGATGGCGCGCATGTCGCGCTGGAACACGATGCTCCAGTCGCCGCTGCGCGGCAACAGCACAAGGTGACCGACGGGAACGATGCGGTGATCACCGGCGCTCTTCAGCACCATCCCATCCTCCACCGGCATCAGTGCGATGGGAATGTCTTCGCTGGCTCGCGACAGCGGCCCGACGCTCTGCGCACCCGCGGCCATGCGTGTCAGCGCGATGCCTGCAGCGCGCCGGTGCGATGCACTCGCATGTCCGTCGAAGACGTCGTGACCACCCGCCGGTTGCAGGCCGACAGCGGCCAGCACGTCCCGCCAGGCCTCCGGACGGTCGTCTTGCGCGTAGGATTCGCTCGTGAACGGGCGGAAGCTCATCGGATCGACCCAAGTTGCAGTCGATCGAAGCAACCTCCGTGCCAGAAGCACGCGATCGTCCGTCGTGGCGACGGGCCGCAAATGATCTCCGCTCGTCACACGCTCACCCCGAAGACAGGCCGCGCACTAGTCGCACCGGAAGATGTTCTTACGGATCGTACCGTGGACGCCCCAATTGGCATCGACCACCTGGGTGACACCAAAATCGGCGCCGACGGACATCAGCGAGATCGCCTCGTCCTCGCTGAGTCCATGTACGGTCATCAGAAACCGGCGCAGTTTCCTGAACGCATCGCGCATCGCACGGTCGAGACTGGAATGATTGGCAATCTCGGTTTGCGCCTCGGGGCCGAGCGCAGCGAGGTAGTTTGGATAGGTGAAACCGTAGAACGACCATGCCTGGTCGGTCTCGAGCATGGGATGGTCGAGGCCCTCGAGGCTGGTACCGGCAAGGTCGGCCTTCTTGTGCAGGATGAATTCGAAATCACCCGTCAGCGACGTCTCGATCGCGGTGCCGCCGAGCTCACTGTCGCCCTGCGCCGCATGAGGATCGCCGACCGAAAAATAGGCGCCAGGCACCGCGACCGGATAGAACATCCGCGCGCCCTTGCCGATGCGCCAGTCGTCGATATTGCCGCCGGTATAGCTCGGCGGAATCGAGCTGACGAAATCGGCCTCCGATGGTGCGAGCCCCATTGTGCCGAAATGCAGCCGCGCCGGCACCTTGACGTTGGAGAGAATGTTCTTGCGCTTCTTGATGGTGGCGTGGTCGACGGGGACGCCGGGATAATCGATGGTTGAATGCACGATGCCGTCAGGGTCGGTCTGCGGCGTCCAGACATAGTTGTAGATGGCCTTCGCATAGGGCTCGCCCGAGGTATCGAGCTCGAAGATGGTGATGACCTCGCGCGGCTTCGGCTCCTCGATCAGATCGTGATAGTGAAAGCCCCAGTTCGCGGCGACGTTGGAGCCGAAGCAACGGCCGGCGTGACAGGCGCTGCAGCTCGGACGCGGCCGGACGTCGAGGATGCGCACTTCCAGAATATCGCCGGGCTCGGCGCCCTCGATCGCGACCGGGCCGGTGAGAAGATGCACGCCGATCCCCTCCCCGGCGCCACGAATAAAGGGACCTTCGACCGGACCGGAGCCACGGCGGGCCACCGCCTTGTGCTCGCGCGTCCACTGGAAAACGCTCTCGGCGCCTGGATCGCCCTGAATCATCCGCTCGTAATCGTCGTTGGCGTGATGCGTCAGCGTCTCGATGGTGGCGCGATCCCCGGAGCGCAGCGTCAGGGCCGGCGTGACCTTCTTGGAGAAATAGCCCCAGTGGACGGTCTTCGGCGAAACCGGCAGCGTGAAATGCTTCATCAGGTGGCCTCCTGGAAAATCTTGAACAGTGCGGAGACAGCGCTCATCGCACCGCCTCCGGCCTCTTGTCGGCTTCCATCACGCTGAGGAAACGCGCGGTGAGCGGACTACGCGGGTTGGAGAGCACCTCATGCGCCGGGCCCTCTTCAATGATCGCCCCCCCGCTCAAGAAAGCGACGCGGTCGGCGACCTCGTCGGCGAAGCGGATCTGGTGCGTCGAGATGATCATGGTGAGGCCGTCGTCGATGGCGAGGCGCCGGATGACCTCCAGGACCTCGTTGACGAGCTCGGGATCGAGCGCGGAGGTCGGCTCGTCCAGCAGCAGCACGCTCGGGTTCGGAGCCAGCGCACGGGCGATGGCGACGCGCTGCTGCTGGCCGCCGGAGAGATGCCGCGGCAGCGCGTCGGCGCGATGCGAAAGCCCGACGCGGTCGAGCAACTCGGCCGCGCGGCGATCGGCGTCGATCCGGGTCATGCCGTGAACCCAACGCAAGGGGCCGGCGATATTCTCCTTCGCCGACAGATGGGCGAACAGGTTGAACTGCTGGAACACCATGCCGACGCCGACACTGGCGCGCTCATTGGCAATCGCCCGGGGCGATAGCAGCTTGCCGTGTTCGGAAAAACCGAGGCGCCGGCCGCCGACGCGCACCGTGCCGGAGTCCCAGCTTTCGAGGTGATTGATGCAGCGAAGCAGCGTGCTCTTGCCGGAGCCGCTGGGACCAAGCAGCGCAACGACCTCGCCGACCCGCACCGTGAGATCGAGTCCGTCGAGCACGGTCTGCGAGCCGTAGCTCTTGGTGAGGTCCTTGACCTCGACCGCGATGTTGTTGCGCGCGATCGTCGCAGCACGGCGGGCGCGCTCCTCGCGCGTCAAGGCCAATGGCGGCGTGTCGGTCAGCTCCGCTGGTGCGGGCTCAGGATTCGCGGCGGTCGCAGCGGCAAGCTCGAGCTTGGTGCCGAGATCGACACGGCGCCACGGCAGATAATCGGCGAGCTTGCGCTGGCGGCGCGTGGTCCGGTCGAGATCGAGCAGCCATTCGACAAAGAGCTGGATGACGCTGATGGCCGTGGTCAGCACCAGATAGAGAAGTCCTGAGGCGAAGAAGATCGAGAAGAAGTCGAAAGTTGAGGAAGCGAGCTGCGTCGAGCGCAGCGTCAGTTCCTGCACCGCGACGACGGAGGCGAGAGAGGAATTCTTGAGCGCGCTCACCGCCTCGTTTCCGAAAGCCGGGATCATCGTGCGGATCGCCTGCGGCGCGATCACCCGCCACATCAGGATCCGGGGCGTCATGCCGAGCGCCTGGCCTGCGGTCACCTGCCCGCGATCGACGCCGAGGACGCCGGCGCGCAGCATCTCCGCGATGAACGGCGCCTCGTTGCAGGCGAGCGCGAGACCGGCGGCGAGCACCGCCGGCAGCTTGATGCCGATATGCGGCAGCGCGTCGTAGGCGAACACCATCTGCAGGATCAGCGGCGTGCCGCGAAAGATCACGGTGTAGGCCCTGGCGATCGCCGCCAGCAGCCAGAAGCGGGAGAGCTGCATGCTGGCGAGGATCAATCCGAGGATCAATCCGCCGCCGAGTCCGAGGGCGGTCACCTCCAGGGTGAGCTCGATGCCCGCGAGCAGATACGGCATGCTCAGGTAGTGAAGGAACAGCGACATCAGTCAGCCGTCATCAACGGAATGAAATTGGCAGAATGCGAGTGAGCCTGGCTCGATCCACCTCTCCCATAGGGAGAGGTGGGGTCGCATCGTCAGATGCGAGCCGGGTGAGGGATTACGCTGCACCGCATTTGCCGCGCCGCCCCCTCACCCGGCGCTTCGCGCCGGCCTCTCCCCGTCGGGGAGAGGTAAACCGCGCTCAGTCGGCCGTGAGAATTCCCGGCTCCATGAAGTTGTTCACATCGAGCCCATGCTTCTTAAGGAGCGCCATGTGCGTGCCGGCCTTCTGCACCTCGATCAGCGCGGCGAGCACGGCATCGCGGAATTTCGGCTTGTTCTTGGGCACGGCGATGCCGACGGAATACGGGATCGTCACCGCAATCGCCTTCTCCAGCTTGTCCGGATAGGCCTTTACGGCGCTGTCGACGGTGTTGACGTCGTTGATGTAGGTGTCGGCGCGGCCGGCGAGGATCGCCTGAATGCAGTTGGCGTTGTTGTCGTAGAGCTGGATGGTCGGTTCGGGCTTGCCGGCCTTCTTGCACTCCGGGATCAACGCCTGGATCAGGGGCACCTCGACATAGCCGGTGTTTTCGGCGGCAGCGGCGCCGCACAGCGACAAGTTGATGCCGTTGATGCCCTTCGGATTGCCCTTGGCGACCAGGACGCCGTCGAACACTTTCGAGTAGGTGATGAAGTCGGCGGCCTTGGCGCGCTCCTTGGTGGCGTAGATGTCGGAGATCACGATGTCGGCCTGCCCGGCGGCCAGTGTGGTCAAGAGGGCTGCGAACACCACGGGCTTGTAGGTCAGCTTGAAGCCGAGGCATTCGCCGATGGCTTCGCCGAGATCGATGTCGAAACCGATGTACTTGCTGGGGTCCTTGGGATCGATCGTCTCGTAACCCGGCGTGTGCGGGTTGATGGCGTTGACGAGTGTCTTGCCCTTCCAGTCCGGGTATTTCTCCTGGAGTGCGGCGCAGGCGGCGGGCGGAGCGGCCTGCGCACCGAGCGGTGCGGCGACGACGAGGCCGAACACGACGGCGGCGCCAAGCGTGGCCTTGCGCCATGGCGTTGATGCGCGCGCCATTCCCCGCCGCGCCTGGGGCCAAACCGATTTCTCCATTTCGCCAGTTCCTCCGAATGTCATGGCGCCTGCCATGGTCCAGTGATCGGGGAGGAAGCGTGCGGAACCGGGCCGTGAAAAGCTTGTCCGCGGGCGCACAAAAAATTGGATGGAGTGCGCCCGGCATTTGGGCAAGCGGCTGCACAAAAACTGGGATCTGCAGAATACCGTCCGGTCGTCCACAGCCTGTCCGCAGCATATCCACAGGCTGACCGTGGCGGATTCGCCAGCCCATGCGAGCTACTTGCTGCGCACAAACTCACAAGGCGGCACGCTCAGCCCCCCGCCTGATCGAGCACCGCGCGGCAGGCCTCGCCGGTGGCGTGGACGTTCAAGATCTCGCCCGCGTGGAGCCGGTACACGTCGGGCGTCCAGGCCCGCCGCTGCACCGCTGTGCCCTGTGCATGAGCCGAGGAGGCAAACAGCGTCAGGAACAGCCCGACGGTGGATGCGCCGCGCGCTCGGCTCTTCACGCCCGCAAACCGCAGGAATCTTGCCTTCATGACCAGTCTCCTGCTCTGCCTCTCCCGCCGAAGCCACCGCGGCTGGCGTGGCACGAAGAGATAGGAGAATAAACCGTTGGGAATGTGATCTCTTTCACACCCGCGGCGCGCAGGAGGCACCTAGGCTTCGCCGAGGAATTTTCAGGAATTGCTAACCAATCGGATCCCGATCGCCGGATCGTTAAAATGCGAGCGATCGGGTCAATCCGGAAACAAACCGGCTTTGCGACATTGCGCCATCCGCGTTCTGCGAGGGTGTGATGAGCGAAGCCGAATTCAACTTGATGCTGGATGCTGTCCGGGACGCCATGGTCTTCGAAGATGTCGCGCCCGTGCCTGAGGTGGAATTCGTGCCCCGCTCGTGGAGTCTTGAGACGACGCCCAAAGCCGCCAATGACAACGAAGGCGCCTGGCCCCTCCTGCCCTTCCCCGAGGGGTGGTACGCGGCCAGCTGAGGGGTTTTTTCGCGGCAGTCTGGATGCACGCCCGCCTCACGGGCGCAGTGCGTCTGACCGTGGGCAAAGCCGTCGGTACAGCGGGGGCAAGCCTCGACGCTCTCTCCCGGCCGGAAGTCGAATTACGACGATAGATCAGTGATTTATGAATGGAGGCCACGACCAGAATTGAACTGGTGTACACGGTTTTGCAGACCGTTGCGTAACCACTCCGCCACGTGGCCCCGTAAGGGCGGAGCAATATAGGGGATGAAGGGTTTAGGCAACCGCCTTCGTCCCACTTTCCCGCCGACTTCCAGGCTCTTGAAAGACCCAGAGTGCCATGCCGTCAGGCGCGTTTGCGGCGTCGGAAGTCGCGCCTGCGGCCTTTCGCGGCGGGTCTGGGCGCCAATTCCGGCATCTCTGCCTGGACCTCGCGGTAACGTGCAAGCAGCCTTTCAAAACTCGCGTGCAGCGTCTCGGCGATGTCGGGACGCCGCTCGAGCCCGGCGAGGATCGTCGCCGCGGCCTCGATGGTCGAAAGCCCGTCGCTCCGCGGCTCCCTGCGCAACCGCCCGTATCGCGAGGGGTGCGCCGGGTTGAGGATCACGCGCTGGCACTTGAGCATCCAGGGATTGCGCCACCACAGCGCCTTCGCCTGGCTCCAGGTTCCGTCGAGCAGCACGATGCCTTCGAGCTTGCTGAGGATCGCGCGCTGATTCTCCGCGACCTCGCCCTTGCGGTTGAGCGCGACGATCTCGCCTTCGGCTTCCAGATCGGCCGCGCGCGCCGAGCCGAGGTAGAGCACGGCCCAGTGCGAGGCGTTCTCGATCGGCCGGCCCATTGCTTTGGACAGGCTCGGCCAGGACAGGCCGACCCGCACTGTGGCGTCGGCAAAATGCTTCGCCAGCAGCCGCGCGGTGCCGAGCGCCCTGTCCTGCTCCTGCGGGTGCTGGAGGATCAGCAGCGAAAGACGGTTCTCGATCGGCACGACGCTGTCGCAGATGCAGAGCGGCATCGGCTTCTGACAGTGCGGGCATTCGGGAATCGTCTCGGGCGGCGCGGCGGTGGTCTGGGGCGGGTTGGACATGGGCGCGCTATACGCTTGAAGCTGCACTTCAACAACCTATTCCGCCGGCACTGCCAGCGGACGCGGCTCGGACCGCCGCCGCAGGCGGTCGATCAGGAGGTAGATCACCGGCGTGGTGTAGAGCGTCAGGATCTGGGAGACGAACAGGCCGCCGATGATGGTGATGCCGAGCGGGCGGCGCAGCTCCGTGCCGGGGCCGGTCGCGACCACGAGCGGAATGCCGGCGAACAGCGCCGCCATGGTCGTCATCAGAATGGGGCGGAAGCGCGCCTGGCAGGCTTCAAAGATCGCCTCGGCCGACGATAGACCTCGCTGGCGCTCGGCATCGAGCGCGAAATCCACCATCATGATGCCGTTCTTCTTGACGATGCCGATCAACAGGATGATTCCGACGAAGGCGATCACCGTCAGCGGCGTGTTGGTGAGCTGAAGCGCGAGCAGCGCGCCGAGCCCGGCCGAGGGCAGCGTCGAGATGATCGTGAGCGGATGAGCGAGGCTCTCATAGAGCACACCCAACACGATATACATCGCGACCAGCGCACCGAGGATCAGAAGCGGTTGACGGCCGGCGGTCCTGGCGAAGTCGCCGGCATTGCCATCGAAGCTGCCGCGAATGCCCTCCGGCATGTGCAACTCTTCGACCGCGCGCTGGATGTTCTGCGTCGCCGCCTGCAGCGGTACGTCCGGCAGCAGGTTGAACGACACGGTGGTCGAAGGGAAAGACTGCGAGTGATAGACCGCAAGCGGGGCGAGCCCGCGTGTAGCATGCACCACCGCCGATAGCGGCACCTGGGCGTCGCCCGCACCGGCGACATAGATGCGATCGAGGTTGGAGGGATCGACCTGGAACTTCGGGTCGATCTCCAGCACGATCATGTACTGGTTGCGCTGGGTGTAGATGATCGAGATCTGCCGTTGCGCGAATGCATTGTTGAGCGCGGTGTCGATATCCTGAACCCGGACGCCGAGCGCCGAGGCTTTCTGGCGGTCGATGGAGAGCGTGAGCTGGAGCCCGCCGGGGTCGCGATTGCTGGAGATGTCGGTGATGCCTTCGACGCTCTCCATGCGCTTGGCCACGATCGGAGCCCATTTCTGCAGCAGCCCGAGATCGGTGCTGGTGAGCGTGTACTGGTAATCGGAATCGCTCTGGCGCCCGCCAGCGCGCACGTCCTGGGCTGCGAACATGAAAAGACGGATGCCGGGCACGGGGTACAGCGCGCGCCTGAGGCGATCGATGACAACTTGCGTCGAGACGTGGTCGCGCTCCTCCGGCGGCTTCAGGCTGATGAACATGGTGCCGCGATTCGAGGTCGCCGCTCCCGGCCCGCCTCCGCTGCCGACGGTCGATCCGATACCGGCAACGGCGGGATCCTGCATCACGATGTCGGCGAGCCGCTGCTGGAGGCTGAGCATCGACTGGAACGAGATGTCGGCCGAGGCGCGCGTCGCGCCGATGATGAAACCGGAATCGTCGGTCGGGAAATAGCCCTTGGGCACCTTGATGTAGAGCGTCACGGTGAGGCCGATCGTGGCGAAGAACACCAGCAATGTCGCCAACGGATAATCCAGCACGGCACGCAAGCTTCTGGCGTAGAAAGCCACGATGCGCGACAGCGAACCCTCTATGATGCGATCGAAAAGGGTCGCCGTACCGGACGTGGTCTGGCGGATGTAGTGAGCGCAGATCATCGGCGTGACCGTCAGTGACACCAGCGTCGAGACCAGGATGGCGAAGGTCAGCGTCAGCGAGAATTCGCGCAGCAGACGGCCGACGATGCCGTCCATGAAGATCAGCGGGGTGAAGGCGGCGATCAGCGACAGGCTGATCGAGACGACGGTGAAGCCGATCTGCTTCGCACCCTCCCGCGCGGCCTGGAACGGCCGCATGCCATGCTCGAGATTGCGATACATGTTCTCGATCATGACGATCGCATCGTCGACGACGAAGCCGACGGAGATCGCGAGCGCCATGAGCGACAGATTGTCGATCGAGAAACCTGCGACCCACATCCCGGCGCAGGTGCCGGCCAGCGCCAGCGGCACCGATATCCCGGCCGCGATCGTCGGGGTCAGGCGGCGGAGGAACACGAACACCACGACCATCACCAGGAACGACGTCGCCAGCAGGGTCCATTGCATGTCCAGGACGCTGGCGCGGATCGTGCTGGTACGGTCGACCAGAGTGGATATCTCGACGCCGGCCGGGATCCACTGCTTCAGCGCGGGGATCAGGGCCTTCACCCTGTCGACGGTGTCGATGACGTTGGCATCACCCTGCTTGGTGATCTGGATCAGCACCGCCGGCTGTTTGTTGAACCAGGCGATCGAGCGGGCGTTCCGGACGGAATCCTCGATGTCGGCGACGTCCGAGAGCCGCACGAAATTGCCGTTGGAGCTCTTGATGACGATGTCGCGGAACTCTTTGGCGGTGCGCATCTGCCGATTGAGCGCCAGCGTCTCGGCCTGGCGTTCGCCTTCGAAGATGCCGACCGGACCGAGCGGATTGGCATTGACGATCGCGGTCCTGACGTCGTCGGTGGCGATGCCAGCACTCGAGAGCGCGACGGGGTTGAGCTGCACCCGTACGGCCGGCTGGTCGGCGCCGGATACCGTGACATCGCCGACGCCGGGCACTTGCGAGATGCGCTGCGCGATGACCGTATCCGCAACGTCGTAGATTGCACTGGCCGACAGAGTTTTCGAGGTCAGCGCCAGCACGAAGACGGGCGCGCCGGCCGTATTGGCTTTCCGGAAGCGCGGCAGCGTCGGCAGGTCGGTCGGCAGGTCGACCATCGACGCGTTGATGGCCGCCTGCACGTCGCGTGCGGCCTTGTCGATGTTGCGGCCGATGTCGAACTGAAGCTGGATGCTGGTGGTCCCGAGGGTCGAAGTCGAGGTGATCTGGTTGATGCCGGCAATCTCGCCTAACCGCCGCTCCAGGGGCGAGGCCACCGTGGCCGCCATCACGGACGGGTCCGCGCCGGGGCGGCTGGCCGAGACGAAGATGGCGGGGAAATCGACATTGGGGACTGAGGCGACGGGCAGAAATTGGTAGGCGACGACGCCCAGCAGGAACAACCCGATCGACAGCAGCGTGGTCGCGACCGGCCGGCGGATGAAGGGCTCCGAGATCGAAGCCATCACTGCATACCCTCGGTCGCACCGGCGACCGGCGGCCCGCCGGATTCGGCAGGCGGCAGTGCCTGTTCGAGGCGCCGGTTGATGCGGTCGAGCGCGAGATAGATCACGGGCGTGGTATAGAGGGTCAGGAGCTGGCTCAGCAGCAGGCCGCCAATGATGGAGATGCCGAGCGGAAAGCGCAGCTCGGCGCCCGTGCCGCTTTCGATCGCGAGCGGCAGCGCCCCGAACAGCGCCGCCAGCGTCGTCATCATGATGGGGCGGAAGCGCAAGAGACACGCCTGCACGATCGCCTCGTTCGGCGACATGCCCCGCCCGCGCTCGGCCTCGAGCGCAAAGTCGATCATCATGATCGCGTTCTTCTTGACGATACCCATCAAGAGGATGATGCCGATCAGGCCGATCACCGAAAGATCCTGACCGCATAGCATCAGGGCCAGGATCGCACCGACGCCGGCCGAAGGCAGCGTCGAGAGGATCGTGATCGGATGGATGTAGCTCTCATAGAGCACACCGAGCACGATGTAGATCGTGATAACGGCGGCGAGCAGCAGCCAGGGCTGACCGGCGAGCGCCTTGGCGAATTCGGCGGCGTCGCCGGCGTAGACGCCGACGATGCTGTTGGGCATGCCGATGCGGGTCTCGATGGTCTTGACCGCCTCGACGGCATCGCCGAGTGCCGCGCCCGGCGCGAGGTTGAAGCTGAGCGAGACGGACGGGAACTGCGCCTGGTGCGAGATCGCGAGCGGCGCCGTGGTGCGCTTCAGCGTCGCCACCGCCGACAGAGGCACTTGGGCGGCGGGCGCGCCCGCGGTCACGCTCGCAGCGCCCGGGAGATAGAGCTTTGACAGGATCGAGGGATCGCGCTGGTACATCGGCAGCGCCTCCAGCACGACGCGGTATTGGTTGGCCTGGCCGTAAATGGTCGAGATCTGTCGCTGCGCGAAGGCGTCGTTGAGCGTGTCGGTGATGGCCTGGAGGCTGACGCCGAGCTGGCCTGCGCGCGTCCTGTCGACATCAAGCTGAGCCCGCAGGCCTCCCTCCTGCGCCTCCGAGGAGACGTCCCGGAACAAGGGATCGCGCCGCATCTCGGCAACCAGCTTGCGCGCCCATTCCGAGACCAGCGTCGCATCGGTACCGGTCAGCGTGTACTGATATTGCGAGCGGCTCGACTGCGTCGATATCTGCACGTCCTGCACCGGCTGGAAATAGACGGTCATGCCGGGGATGCCCGACACCCGCTCCTTCAGCCGGGCCACGACGACTGTGATGTCGTCCCGTCGCTCGCCGCGCGGCTTCAAGCCCATGACGAGCCGGCCGACATTGGTGGTCGGATTGACCGAACCCGCACCGATCACCGAGACCACGCCGAGCACATCAGGGTCGGCCCTGATGGCCTCCGCCACCTCGGCCTGCCGTCTCTTCATCTCCGCGAACGATACGTCGGGCCCAGCCTCGGTTACCGCCGTGATCGAGGCGGTGTCCTGCAGCGGGAGGAAACCCTTGGGCGCGACGACATAGAGCACGAGGGTCGCGATCAGCGTAACGAATGTCACGACCAACGTGGCGCGCTGGCGTTCCAGCACCCACAGCAGCGATCTGTGATAGGCCTCGACCGTGCGGTCGATGAAGCGGCTGATCGCGGCCAAGCCCGGCACCGCCAGCTCTTCGTGGGAATGCTTGAGCAGGCGCGAGCACATCATCGGCGTCAGCGTCAGCGAGACCACCGCCGACGTCACGACCGCGATCGTCAGGGTCAGCGCGAATTCGCGGAACATGCGCCCGACGAGACCCGACATGAACAAGAGCGGAATGAACACCGCGATCAGCGACACCGTCAGCGAGATCACGGTGAAGCCGATCTCGCTGGCGCCCTTCAGCGAGGCCTCCATCGGACCGTCGCCGTTCTCCATGTGCCGCACGATGTTCTCGATCATGACGATGGCATCGTCGACCACGAATCCCGTGCCGATCGTGAGCGCCATCAGCGAGAGATTATCGAGACTGAAGCCGGCAAAATACATGATGCCAAAGCTCGTGATCAGCGACAGCGGCAGCGCGACGCCGGCGATCACCGTTGCGCGCAGCGAGCGCAGGAACAGCAGCACGACCAGCGTTACCAGCACGACGGCGAGGACCAGCGTGAACTGCACATCGCGCACCGAAGCGCGGATGGTGACGGTGCGGTCGGACACGATAGTGAGGTTCACGCCGGCCGGGATCGCGCGCTGCACCTTGGGGATTTCCGCGCGGATCTGGCTGACGACGTCGATGACGTTGGCGCCGGGCTGGCGCTGGATGTCGATGATGACGGCCGGCGCGCCCTGGTACCAGCCGCCGGTGCGATCGTTCTCGAGACCATCGATAATCTGTGCGACATCGCCGATGGTGACGGGCGAGCCGTTGCGATACGTGATGATGATGGGTTTGTAGGCGTCGGCGGCCGCGATCTGGTCGTTGGCAGCGATGATGTAGGATTGTTGCGCGCCGTCGAGCGAGCCCTTCGGCCCCGAGACATTGGCGCTGGCGATCGCGGTGCGCAGATCCTCCATGGCGATGCCGTAGGCGGCGAGGCGCGCCAGATCGGCCTGGATGCGCACGGCCGGCTTCAGCCCGCCCAGCACCGAGACGCGCCCGACGCCAGAGATCTGGCTCAAACGCTGCGCCAAAATGGTATCAGCGATGTCGCTCATCGCTCGCAGCGAGATCGTGTCCGAGCGCAGCGCCAGCGTCATCACCGGCGCATCCGCCGGGTTCACCTTGGCGTAGGTCGGCGGATAGGGCAGCGTCTTGGGCAGCACGCCGGCCGCCGCGTTGATCGCGGCCTGCACGTCCTGGGTGGCGCCGTCGATGTCGCGGTTGAGGTCGAACTGGAGCGAGATCTGGCTGACGCCGAACGAGCTGGTCGAGTTCATCGACGTCAGCGACGGGATCTGGCCGAGCTGCCGCTCCAGCGGCGCGGTGATCAGCGAGGCGACCACGTCGGGGCTGGCGCCAGGAAGCTGCGTCGTCACCTGAACCGTCGGGAAATCGACCTGGGGCAGCGCCGAGACCGGGAGCGCGAAATAGCCCAGCAGCCCGCCGATCATGAGAGCGATGCCGAGCAGCGAGGTCGCGATGGGTCGACGGATGAAGGGTTCGGAGACGCCCATGGGATCTGCCTGCCGCTCAGGCGGCTGTTGTCGGGATCATGGCTGCTTGGCTCCTGGTCCCGATGCCCCCGGCCCCGGTGCCGGCCCGGTCTGCCCCTTCTGGTCGCCTTCGCTGCTCTTGCGCTTGGCGCGGAACTCGCCCTCCTTGACTTGGCCGTTCTTCTGGCCGTCTCTCGCACCATCCTTCTTCTGGGCGTCCGGCCCGCGCGAGCGCTTGCGCGGCGCAAGATCCGCTGACGGGGTCTGGTCATCGCGGCCGATGATCACCTTGGAGCCGTCGGCCAGATTGGCAAAGCCCGTGGTGACGACCTTGTCGCTCGCGGACAAGCCGCCGGCTATCACGGCATCATGCTCGTTCTGCTGCGTCACGGTAACGGGCTTGGCCGAGACGATGTTGTCCTCACCGATGACATAGCTGAACGTCCCGACCGGCCCTCGTTGCACTGCCGAGGTCGGCACCACCAGCGCCTGCGTCAAGGTCTCTACCTTGAGGCGGACATTGACGAACTGGCCCGGCCAGAGCTGGTAATTGGCATTGGGGAATTCGGCCTTGAGCTTGAGCGTGCCCGTTGTCTGGTCGACCAGGTTGTCGATGCCGGTCAGCTTGCCGGTGTCGATCACGGTCACGCCGTCATTGCCGAACACGTCGACCGCGAGGGGCCCTCTTGCCGCGGCCGCGTTGACGCGCATGATCTGCTGCTGAGGCAGGCTGAACCACACCGCGATCGGCTGCAATTGCGTGATCACCACGAGGCCCGTGGTATCGGACGCGCGGATGATGTTGCCCTGGTCGACCTGGCGCAGGCCGGCCCGCCCCGAGATCGGCGCCACGATCTTGGTGTAGCTGAGCGTTGCCGCCGCATTGTCGATTGCGGCCTGATCGGCTTTCACCAGCGCCTCGGTCTGCGCCACCAGCGCGCGCTGCGTGTCGGCCTGCTGCTTGGAGCCGGCATTGGAGGCGGCGAGCTGCTCGTAGCGCGCAAGGTCGATGCGCTGGTTGGCGAGCTGCGCCTGGTCCTGCGCCTTCTTGGCGACGGCCTGGTCGTACTGGGCCTGGTAGATCGCCGGATCAATCTCGCCGAGCACGTCGCCTTTCTTGACGTCCTGGCCTTCCGTGAAATTGACCGAGATCAGCTTGCCATCGACCTGCGAGCGCACGGTCACGGTGTTGAGCGCGCGGACCGCGCCGACGCCGTCGAGAAAGACCGGCACGTCCTGAATGCGCGGGGTCGCCGCCAGCACCGGCACCGGCAGATCGGGGCGCTGGTTGCGATTGTTGGCCTGCTGCTGGTGCATCGCAATCCAGCCGAGGTAACCAAGGCCACCGAGGATCGCGAGCGTGATAAGAGTCACGACGAAGCCGCGTGCACGCGATCTTTTCGCCCTCCCCTCTCCCGCGCCTTGCTTCGCATCCGGCTTAAAGAGCATTGACCGGTTTCTCCATTCGCGGCTCCCAGCCGCCGCCGAGCGCCTGATACAGGCTGACGATGGCGAGCAGGCGGGCCAGTTGCGCCTGCAACAGCGCATCTTCCGCCTGGAACAGGGTCAGCTGGGTGTTGAGCACGGTCACGATATCGGCAGTGCCGGCGCGCAGCTGCTGCTCGGACAAGTCGAATGCTCGGCGCGAGGCGGCAACGACGTCGCGCTGCAATTGCAGCCTGATCGTGGTTTGCTTGATCGAGAACAGTGCGTTGTCGACGTCGGCAAAGGCCTGGATGATGGTCTTGCGGTAGATCTGAAGCAGCTCGTCCTGCCGTGCCTTGGCAAGCTCGAAATTGCCGAGGATCCTGCCCCCGTCGAAGATCGGCTGCGTCGCGCTGCCGACGAGCTGGAAGAAGGCCGCATGCGGCTGGAACAGCGAGACCAGCGCCGAACTCTGATAGCCTCCATTGCCGGTGAGCTGGATGGTCGGAAAGAACTGCGCGCGGGCATTGCCGATGTTTGCGGTGGCGGAGGCGAGCTGCGCCTCCTGTCGGCGAATGTCGGGCCGCTGCGTCAGCAGTTCCGACGGCAGGCCGGGTGTCACGCGCGGGATCGCGATCCGGTCCAGGGAGCCGCCGTGCACGCGCACGCTTTCCGGCGGGCGGGAAACCAGCACCGCGAGGGCATTGACATTCTGGTCGAGCGTCTGGCGCAGTGGTGGCACAAGCGCCTTCTGGTTTGCGAGCACGCTCTCCTGCTGGGCGACGTCGAGATCGGTGCCGGTGCCGGCGTTGCGCCGTTCCCTGACGGCGTCGAGAATGCGCTGCGCGCTCGCGATGTTACGCTGCGAGGTCCTGATGCGGTCCTGCGAGGCCAGCACCTGGAAATAGGCGTTGGCGACGGCTGCCAGCGTCGTCAGTGCCACCGTGTCGCGATCGAAGCGGTTGGCGTTGGCCGTCTCCTCTGCGGTCTGCAGCGCGGCGCGGTTCTGGCCCCAGAAGTCGAGCTGGTAGCTCGCGCTGAGCGAGGCCGAATAATTGACGACCTCGCGCCCGCCGATGGACAGGCCCGAAGCGCTCGAGCCCGAGGTGCGCGAATAGGTTTCCGAGCCGCCAGAGGAGACGCTGGGCAGCAGCGCGGCGCCCGCCTGCCGCGCCTGGGCATCGGCCTGGACGATGCGCGCAACGGCGGCTGCGATGTCGAGATTGACGGTCTGCGCCTCCTGCATCAGCTGCGTCAGCTCCGCAGAGCGGAAGCCGCGCCACCAATCCAGTGACGGCGGCGCATCGCCTTTGCCCGCATATTTGTACTGCGCGGGAACGTCGAGGGCGGGATCTGGAAGATCCTGGGTCAGCACACACGCACCGGAACCGGCACCGAGGCACAGCACCGCAATCCAGCGCGCCGCGCGCAGCGTCCATGACGGAGAACCGAGAAACCGCCGCGCGGCGATCGCAGGAACTTCCAGTGTCACATCCAGCCCCCGCCGGGCAGAACGAGCCGCTGCCGCACAGCCGGATTAACCGATTCGCGGCGGGGCAGTCGGGAGGCTTTGAACGACGCGTTCACAGGCGTGATGCTTTCTGCGGAACCTCGAACCATACTAGCCGGGCGCGGAATGGCGGGACAGTGCCGCAGTTGCGAGATGCCCATGTCAATGCGCCGGCAGGGAGCGCGCAAGAATGCCGAATGTGCCTGTCTCGCAGCGGCTTCTTGGATTGCGGTACATTGGAAGCGCGATCAAGCTTACCAAGATTTCATGTGATATTGCTGCAACACGGGCTGCTGAGCCCTTCAATACGACCACACCCTGCGGCTTCAGCTCAATCACGCCCTCCGGCAACTCACAAGACCGTCAACTGCCGACCCCCGTGGCTCTTTCGTGCCGATGTCGCTCCGGCCTTCCCACGCCTCTCGAACTCGACCGGTGTCGCCCGTAGCAAGAATTGGTCGCAAGACTGCTCATGAAGCGCGTATCATTTCGCTCCCTGACCAAGCTCGATGATTTCCTCCTACCGATATCCCCGCCTCGCGGCCACGCGCATCTTCCGCCGGTTTCGTCCCTCGAGAATATCAGTGTTTGAGCGGACGTTTCGCTCCGGTTCGCCGCACCGCAAAGGCCTTCCCCTTTGGCCTGCCAAGCACTACGTTCTCGCCAGACCTGATCAACCCCCTGGTAGCGATTTTCCCCGACATGCCCATTCGAAACGACGTTGTCGAAGCCATCGGCAACACCCCGCTGATCAAGCTGAAGCGCGCCTCGGAATTGACCGGATGCACCATCCTCGGCAAGGCCGAGTTCATGAATCCGGGCCAGTCGGTCAAGGACCGCGCCGGCAAATGGATGATCCTGGAGGCGGAGAAGCGCGGCGAGCTCAAGCCTGGCGGTCTCGTGGTGGAAGCGACCGCCGGCAATACCGGCATCGGACTGGCGGTCGTGGCGAGCGCGCGCGGCTACCGCACCTTGATCGTGATCCCGGAAACGCAAAGCCAGGAGAAGAAGGACTTTCTGAAGCTGTGCGGTGCCGAGCTGATCGAAGTGCCCGCCCTTCCTTACGCCAACCCCAACAACTACCAGCATGTCGGCCGGCGACTCGCCGACGAGTTGCGCAAGACCGAGCCGAATGGCGTGCTATTCGCCGATCAGTGGAACAATCTCGATAATGCCAAGGCGCATTACGAATCCACGGGGCCGGAGATCTGGGAACAGACCGCAGGCAAGGTCGACGGCTTCGTCTGCTCGGTCGGCAGCGGCGGCACGCTGGCCGGCGTCAGCCGTTATCTGAAAGAGAAGAGCAAGACCATTCGCATCGCCTGCGCCGATCCGCACGGCGCCGGCATGTACGAATATTTCAGGACCGGCGAAGCCAAGGCGACGCCCGGGAGCTCGATCACCGAAGGCATTGGCCTCAACCGCGCCACGGCGATCGTCGAAACAGCCAAAGTCGATGACGCCTATCTCATACCCGATGCTGAGGCCGTGAGCGCCATCTACGAGCTGCTGCAGCACGAGGGCCTGTGCCTCGGCGGCTCGACCGGCGTCAACATTGTCGGCGCGATGCGCCTTGCGAAACAGCTCGGGCCTGGCAAGACAGTCGTGACCATGCTCTGCGATTCCGGCAGCCGCTACCAATCCAAGCTGTTCAACGCCGACTTCATGCGCGCCAAGAACCTGCCGGTGCCGGAGTGGCTGGAGAAGCGCAGCAACATCAAGCCGCCGTTCGTGTGATCGCGGAGGGAAGGCTCACGTCGGAGACACCGCCCGAGCTCGCGCACGGCAGGATGCCCTATACCATCGCGCCGTGTTCCGACCCCGCCGCACAATAGTCACGCCAGAACTGGCGATATCCCGCCTCGACCTTGCGCGTGTAGATCTCGACATTGCCGGCGGGGGATGCGGCGATCCGAGCCGGCAATTCGTTGCGCAACTTCGCCAGACAAGCCGGCTGCGTCGCGTATTTGTACGCGATCGCGGCATAGCCCTCATCATCTTCGGCGACCCAGTCCTCGAGACCGACTGCCGCCACAATCGACCCGCCGGCGCGCGAGGAAGCGCCGTTGCCCAGCTTGGCGACGACGGGAACGCCGGCATAGAGCGATTCCCAGGTGCTGATGCCGCCGTTCTGCGGGAACGTATCGAGCGAAATGTCGACATTCGCAAACGCCCGCAGATGCTCATCGCGCGGGGTCGAGCCCATGCAGATGACATTGTCTTCGCCGATACCCTGCCCCACGAACCGCGCGACCAGGCTGTCGCGCAGCAAGGGATCGTCAAGCAAAGTATGCTTGATGATGATCTTCGACCCTGTCACCGCGCGCATCACCTTCGACCACACCCGGATGGCCTCGTCCGATATCTTGAAGATGCGGTTGAACACGCCGAACGTCACATAGCCGTTGCGAAGCATGGGAAGCTCCGACGACGGCACGTCCAGGATGGGATCGATCGTGATCAGGCATGGCAGATCGTAGACTTTTTCTGCCAGCAGATGGCGCGCCGACTTGGGAATGAAAATCGGATCTGCGAGCACATAATCCATGGTCTGAAGGCCGGTGCCGGTGGCGTGCCCGAAGCCTGTGACCTGGATGGGCGCCGGCTTCCGTGCGAAGACTGGAAGCCTGTTGCCCGAGGAGTGACCCGACACATCGATCAGGATATCCACCTTGTCGGCCTGGATACGATCGGCCAGTTCGTCGTCCGAAAGCTGCCAGGCATCGACCCAGACGTCCGCATAGGAGTTGAATTCGGCCGTCATCTCATCGCGTCGCGGCGAGCACGAATAGCAGACGATCTTGAACCTGGCGTGATCATGGTGGCGTAGCACCGGCAACAGGGCGAACGCAGCCGAGTGGTACCAGAACTCGGCCGCGACATATCCGATCACGATCCGCCTGTCCGGATCGCGCTCCCGCGGCGCCAACGTCCGTTGCGGCAATCTGGACCCGATCGCCTCCCACCAGTATTTCCGCGCAGCCTGCTGGAGCGCGAAATCGGCGTCGGAGAGAAAGTCCAGAAAGAAGATCTTGCGTGCAATCAGGTCGGCATCGTCAGGCGCGAGCGCCAGCGCGGCGTCGAGATGCGCGATGGTGGATGCGATCTCTCCCTGGTTGGCGAAACAGGCGCTCAGCAGCGTCACCGCAATCGCGGAGCGCGGATTTTCCACGAGCAGGATCCTGACGGCCTCAATCGCCTCGGCCGTATTCCCAAGCTGGATGCTGACTTGCGCCTTCCCCTGCAAGGCGACCTCGAGCTTGGGCGAAAGCGCAAGTGCTGCATCAAAATCCACGGCCGCCTGGTCCAGTCGCGACAGCTCGAAATGCAGCCGTCCGCGGTGCGCCAGGGCCTTGGCCCAATGAGGCCTGATCGCGAGCGCGGCTTCGAGCGCGGCTTTCGCTTCATCGTAGTGCTTGAGCTCAATACAGACCACGCCTTTGCCGACGAGCGCTTCCGTGTGCCGCGGCTGAAACACGAGAGCGCGATCGAAACTCTGCTTGGCGCGGTCAAACTGGCGCAGCGCCAGCTCCGCCAGGCCGCGATTGCAGAGCGCATCGGCATGGTCCGGCTTCAGCTTAATCGCGCGTTCGTACATTTCGATCGCCTGCTCCGCGAAGTTGAGCTGGAGCAGTGTATTGCCGAGATTGGCCAGACCCTGCGGAAAATTCGGCTTCAGTGCGATCGCCTTCTCCTGGCAGCGGCGCGCTTCATCGAAGTTCCTGAGATCGAAATGCACTGCCCCAAGATGGCTGTGGGCCTCGTGCGAACGAGGATCGATCGCGGTCGCACGCTCCAGCAGCCGTTGCGCCTCGTCCAGGCGTCGGCCGTTCTGCGCACACAGGCCGAGCAGGTGCGTGGCGTCGAAATGATCCGGAAGCGCTTGCAGGATCTGACGGCAGAGCGCCTCGGTCTCCGCATATCGGCCCTGGCCATAGGCGCTTGCCGCGGCGGCGACGACCGCGTCTGCCTGTTTCTTCAGTTTCTTCTGCAATCGCGCGTTCTGGAATGCGCGCGCGCCGGCGCCGCTGCTCTGCAAAGTATTCTCTCCGGAGGATCGCCCGGAGAAAGTCTAACTGATTCGCAGGCCCCGCCGGCCGCCCGCGGGACCGGCCTCGCCTCCGGAATGTCCCGGTGCTCAGCGCCTACGCCGGGCCGCGTTCCGAGGCCGAGGCGCAATAATCGCGCCAGAACTGGCGATATCCCGCCTCGACCCTGCGCGTGTAGATCTCGACATTGCCGGCAGGGGATGCGGCGATCCGAGCCGGCAACTCGCTGCGCAACTTCGCCAGATGAACAGGCTCCGATGCATGTTTGATCGCGATCGCGGCATAGCCTTCATCGTCCTCGGCCACCCAGTCCTCGAGACCGACGGCAGCGACGATCGACCCGCCGGCGCGCGAGGAAGCGCCGTTGCCGAGCTTGGCGACGACGGGAACGCCGGCGTAAAGCGATTCCCAGGTGCTGATGCCGCCGTTCTGCGGGAATGTATCGAGCGAAATGTCGACCTTCGCGAAGGCGAGCAAATGCTCGTGGCGCGACGTCGACCCCATGCAGGTGATGTTCTCCGCCGCGATACCTTGCGCCACGAACCGCGCCACCAGGCTGTCCCGCAGCAAGGGATCGTCGAGCAGTCCGTGCTTGATGATGATCTTCGACCCGGTCACCCCGCGCATCACCTTCGACCACACGCGGATCGCCTCGTCCGATATCTTGTAGATGCGGTTGAACACGCCGAACGTCACATGGCCGTTGCGGAGCATGGGAAGCTCCGACGGTGGCACGTCGAGGATGGGCTCGATCGTGATCAGACACGGCAAATCATAGACTTTCTCGGCCAGCAAGTGGCGCGCCGATTGCGGGATGAAAGTCGGGTCCGCGAGCACATAGTCCATGGTCTGAAGGCCCGTGCCTGTGGCGTGTCCGAACCCCGTCGCCTGGATTGGCGCGGGCTTGCGAGCGAACACATGGAGCCTGTTGCCGGTTGTATGCCCGGATACGTCGATCAGGACATCGACCTTGTCGGCCTGGATACGGTCGGCCAACTCGTCGTCCGAAAGCTGCCCGGCGTCGACCCAGACGTCCGCCAAGGGCTTGAATCGTTCGGTCATCTCATCCGGCAACGGACAGCAGGAATAGCAGATGATCTCGAACCTGGCGTGATCATGATGGCGCAGAACCGGCAACAAAGTGAGCGCCGCCGAGTGGTTCCTGAACTCGGACGCGACATAGCCGATCACGATCCGCTTGTCCGGATCGAGCTCCCGCGGCGCCAACGTCCTTCGCGGCAGCTTGACGCCGACTGCATCCCACCACGATTTTCGCGCCGCTTGTTGAATGGCGAAACCGGCTTCGGACAGATAGTCCAGCAAGAAGATCTTGCGCTCGATGGCGTCCGCGTAGTCCGGCCTGAGCTCCAACGCCGCGTCGAGATGCGCGAGTGCCGTCGTGATGTCGCCCTGACTCGCGTAACACGACGCCAGCAGTGCCATGCCGATCTCGGATCGCGGATTTTCCTCGAGCAGAGTCTTGACCGCCGCAATCGCCTGCGCCGTGTTCCCCAGGAGAATGTTGACTTGTGCCTTCCCGCGCAATGCCAGCTCGAGGGTCGGCGCTTGCGCCAGCGCGGCCTCGAAATCCGCAGCCGCCTGCGGCAGCCGCGACAGATCAAAATTGAGCCGTCCGCGCTGCGCCAGCAGCCTCGGCGAATTGGGCTTGATGGCAAGCCCGGCCGCGAGCGCGGCTTCGGCCTCGTCAAAGTGCCGGAGTTCGACGCTCACCATTCCCTTGCCGGCGATCGCTTCGGCGTGACGCGGCTGAAATACCAGGGCGCGATCGAAACTCTCCCTGGCACGCTCGATCTGGCCCATCATGAGTTCCGCCATGCCGCGGTTGCAGAATGCATCGGCATAGTCAGGCTTCAGCCTGATAGCGCGTTCGTGCAGCTCGATTGCCTGCTCGGCCTGCTTCATGTGCAGCAGCGTGTTCCCGAGGTTGGTCAGCGCAAGCGGAAAGTTCGGCTTCAGCGCGATAGCCTTCTCCTGACACCTGCGCGCATCCTCGAACTTCTTCAGGTCGAAATAGACCGTCGCGAGATTGCTGTAGGCCTCATGCGAGCGTGGATCGAGCGCAATCGCCCGTTCAAGCAACTGCCGGGCCTCCTCCAGGCGCCGGCCTTCATGTGCACACAAGCCGAGCAGATGCGTCGCGTCGAAATGCTCCGGAAGCGCCTTCAGGATCTCCCGGCAGAGCGCCTCGGCTTCTCCATACCTGCCCTGGCCATAGGCGGCCCCGGCAGCGGAGATGACGGCGTCCGCCTGCTTCATCAGTTTCTTCTGCAATCGCGCGTTCTGGAATGCGCGCGCGCCGGCGCCGCTGCTTTGCAATGTGTCTCTCCGGAGAATGGCCGTACGGAGAGTCTAGCTGATTCGCCGTCGGGGCCGCCGATCAGCCGAGCCTCCGGGATTTCCCGGGGGCTCAAGGCAACATCCGGCCGGGCCCAAGCTACCTCCCGCCCTTTGAGGCCACGGCACAATAGTCTCGCCAGAACTGGCGATATCCCGCCTCGACCCTGCGCGTATAGATCTCGACATTGCCGGCGGGGGATGCGGCGATCCGAGCCGGCAACTCGTTGCGCAACTTCGCCAGATGAACAGGCTCCGATGCATGTTTGATCGCGATCGCGGCGTAGCCGCCATCATCTTCGGCGACCCAGTCCTGGAGACCCACGGCGGCCACGATGGAGCCGCCAGCGCGCGACGAGGCGCCGTTGCCGAGCTTGGCGACGACGGGAACGCCGGCATAGAGCGATTCCCAGGTGCTGATGCCGCCGTTCTGCGGGAACGTATCAAGCGAAATATCGACGTGCGCAAACACCCGCAGATGCTCCTCACGCGGGGTCGAGCCCATGCAGACGACGTTCTCCGCGGCGATGCCCTGGGCCACGAACCTCGCGATCAGGCGATCGCGCAGCATTGGGTCGTCGAGCAGCCCGTTCTTGACGATGATCTTCGACCCTGTCACCGCCCGCATCACCTTCGACCACACCCGGATGGCCTCGTCCGATATCTTGAAGATGCGGTTGAACACGCCGAATGTCACATAGCCGTTGCGGAGCATGGGAAGCTCGGACGGCGGCACGTCCAGGATCGGATCGATCGTGATCAGGCACGGCAGATCGTGGACCTTTTCAGCCAGCAGATGGCGCGCCGATTGCGGAATGAAGATCGGGTCCGCAAGCACGTAGTCCATGGTCTGAAGGCCGGTCCCCGTGGCATGCCCGAAGCCGGTGACCTGGATAGGCGCCGGCTTCCGTGCGAACACATGGAGCCTGCTGCCGGTCGTATGCCCGGATACGTCGATCAGAATGTCGATCCCGTCCGCCTGGATGCGATCGGCCAGCTCGTCGTCCGAAAGCTGCGCAGCATCGACCCAGACATCGGCGAGAGGCTTGAAGCGCTCAGTCATCTCGTCCTGAGATGGCCAGCAGGAATAGCAGACGATCTTGAATTTGGCGTGATCGTGATGGCGCAGCACCGGCAGCAGCGAATACGCTGCCGAGTGGCGCCTGAATTCGGAGGCGACATATCCGATCACGATCCGCCTGTCCGGATCGACCTCGCGCGGCAGCAGCGTCCTTTGCGGAAGCTTGGCCCCGATCGCGTCCCACCAATATCTTCGCGCAGCCTGCTGGGCCACGAAGTCGGCCTCCGGCAGATAGTCCAACACGAAAATCTTGTATCCGATAGCTTCCGGAAAATCCGGAGCGATCCTGAGCGCCGCGTCCAGGTGCTCGAGTGCGGTCGCGATGTCTCCCTGGTTCACATGGCAAGCCGCCAGAAGCGCCATCCCCATCTCAGATTGCGGATTGACCTCGAGAAGTCGCTTGACGCCCGCCAGAGCCCGCGCGGTATTCCCCACGAGGAGGTCGATCTGCGCTCTCCAGCACAGTGCGAGCTCGAGCCGCGGCGATTGCACCAGCGCCGCATCGAGGTCCGCGGCCGCCTGCTCCAGCCGGGACCGGGTTAGATTGAGACGCCCGCGCTGCAGCAGAAGCTGCGGTGAACCGGGCTTGAGCGCGAGTGCTGCGTCAAAGGCGACGACTGCCTCCTCGAAGTGTCGGAGCTCGAGGCTCACCATGCCCTTGCCGGCGATCGCCTCCGCATGACGCGGCTGAAACGCCAGCGCGCGATCGAAGCTCTCTTTGGCGCGTTCTAACCGGCCGGTCATCAGTTCCGCCATGCCCCTGTTGCAAAGTGCGTCGGCATAATCCGGCTTGAGCCTGATCGCGCGTTCGTGCAGCCCGATCGCCTCCTCGGCGAGGCCGATATGCAGCAGGGTGTTGCCGAGATTGGTCAGGGTGATCGGGCAATTCGGCTTCAGCGCAATGGCCTTCTCCTGGCATGCGCGGGCTTCCTGAAATTTCTGGAGGTCGAAATACACGGCTCCGAGATTGCCGTGGGCATCGGGCGAACGCGGATCGAGCGCAATCGCACGCTCAAGCAGGATTTCCGCTTCCTCGAGCCGCCTGCCATCGAACGCGCGCAGGCCGAGCAGGTGCGTGGCGTGGAAATGATCCGGCACCTCCTTCAAGATCTCGCGGCAGAGCATCTCGGCTTCGTCAAGTCTGCCCTGCCCGAGTGCCTCGACCGCGAATGCCATGACGGCATCGGCTTGCTTCTTCAGCTTCTTTTCCAGTCGCGCATTGTGATATGCGCGCGCGCCGGCGCTTCTCTGCAAGATCTCTCTCCCGAGTATTGCTCGGAAAGAGGCCAGCTGATTCGCATGGTGCCAGGCTTGCGGTCGGTCAGACCGCGAGGCCGGATCGCAAGGTTCACCGCAGAATCTGGCTGAGGAACAGCTTCGTGCGGGCGTGCTGCGGAGCGGCGAAGAACTCGTTCGGAGTGTTGGCCTCGATGATCTGGCCAGCGTCCATGAACACGACGCGGTTGGCGACCTCGCGGGCAAAGCCCATCTCGTGGGTGACGACCAGCATGGTCATGCCCTCCTCGGCCAGATCGACCATGGTGTCGAGAACCTCCTTGACCATCTCGGGATCGAGCGCCGAGGTCGGCTCGTCGAACAGCATCACCTTCGGATTCATGGTCAGCGCGCGGGCGATTGCGACGCGCTGCTGCTGGCCGCCGGACATCTGCCCCGGAAATTTGTTGGCCTGGTGCGGGATCTTGACCCGCTCCAGGAACTTCATCGCCGCCGCCTCCGCATCCTTCTTGGGGATGTTGCGGACCCAGATCGGCGCCAACGTGCAATTGTCGAGCACGGTCAGATGCGGAAACAGATTGAAGCTCTGGAATACCATGCCGACTTCACGGCGCACGGCATCGACATGCTTGAGGTTGGGACCAAGCTCGATACCGTCGACGACGATCTCGCCCTCCTGGAACTCCTCCAGCGCATTGATACAGCGGATCAACGTCGACTTGCCCGAGCCCGAGGGGCCGCAGATCACGATGCGCTCGCCCTTGTTGACCGCCAGATCGATGTCACGCAGGACGTGGAATTCGCCGTACCACTTGTTGAGGCCCGAGATCTTGACGATGGGGTCGGACATGGTGACCTCGATCAGTTGCGCCGGTGGGCGTTGAGGCGGTGCTCGACGAACAGCGAGTAGCGCGACATGCCAAAGCAGAAGACGAAGTAGATGATCCCGGCGAAGGCGAAACCCGTGAACGCCGTCGACGGCGTCGACCATTTCGGATCCGAGAACGAGGCACGAAGGGAGCCGAGAAGATCGAACAGCGCTACGATCGAGACCAGCGAGGTGTCCTTGAACAGCGAGATGAAGCTGTTCACGAGGTTCGGAATGACGTGGCGCAGCGCCTGCGGCAACACGATCAGCGAGGTCGTTTTCCACCAGGACAGGCCGAGGGCGGCCGCCGCCTCGCTTTGCCCGCGCGGGATCGCAGCGAGCCCGCCGCGGACGTTCTCGGCCTGATAGGCCCCGGTAAACAGCGCAATGCCGATCAGCGCGCGGACGAGCCCGTCGACGCTGAAATTGCCGGGCAGGAACAGAGGCAACATATAGGTGGCGAAGAACAGCACGGTGATCAGCGGCACACCGCGCCAGAACTCGATGAACGTGATCGAAAAGATGCGGATCAACGGAATCGTGGAGCGGCGGCCAAGGGCCAATGCGATGCCGATCGGCAGCGAGGTGACGATGCCGGTGACAGAGACCACCAGGGTCACCAGAAGGCCGCCCCACAGATTCGTCGACACGACCGGTAATCCGCCGCGATCGAGGCCCATCAGCTGGATGACGACCGCGATGCCGATGAAAACGGCGACGCTGGTCACCAGAGCGCGCCCTCCAGCACGAACGCCGCCCCCCAGTACGAAGGCGACGAGGGAGACAATCGCGGCGGTAACGGCAAAATCGATCCAGACCGGTTGCGCCGTCCCCTGGATATGATCGCTCAGCCAGGTGAGCGGAAAGATCAACCAGGAGATCGCCGTGCCGACCAGCATGATCAAGCTTCCGAGACTCCACAGCAGAGGGCCGATTGCGGATGTCTTGCTCAGATTGAGCAGCGCCTGCCCGGCGCCGATAATGCTCTCGTCGAACAGCTGAAGCAGCCCGGCCGTCCAGCTCAAGCCAAATCCCTTGATGCCGCCACCGTACAGCAGGAAAAATGCGACCACCGGAAATGCGACGAAGAAGAGGCTGGCGTTGATGCCCTTCGCCGGCAGCCGCGGGACGAGCAGCGGCACGAGAAGGACGGCTGAAAGGAGGAATGTGACGTTGACGCGCCAGCGCTCGGCCTCGGGATAGAAGCCGTAGATCAGCTGGGGCAGCTTGGCCTGGATGTAGGGCCAGCAGGCGCCGACCACAAAGCCTGCGTTCTCGGGGAGACACGCGGTGCGGTCCTGGCCGGTCCAGACCGCATCGACCATCAGGAACTTGACCGAGGGAACGATGGTGAACCAGAGCAGCAAGGCACCTACGACCGTGAGTAGGATGTTGGTCGGCGAGTTGAACAGGCGCGTGCGCATCAGGCCGATGAAGCCGGTGGTCTTCACCGGCGCGGGACGCTCGGCGAGCAGATCCCGCCGCACGAAGCTGAGCGAAGTGACATCGCTCATGCGCCGAGGCCCCGATTGACGCGCCAACCGTAGACGCTCATGACAGCGCTGGTGAACAGCGAGATCAGGAGGTACATGCCCATCGTCATCGCAATGATCTCGATCGCCTGTCCGGTCTGGCTTAGCGAGGTGCCGGCGAACACCGAGACCAGGTCAGGATAGCCGATCGCGACCGCCAGCGACGAGTTCTTGGTGAGATTGAGATACTGGTTGGTCAGCGGCGGCACGATGACGCGCATGGCCTGCGGCACGACGATGAGGCGGAGCGTGGCGCCGCGGCTGAGACCGAGCGAGGACCCCGCCTCCATCTGCCCCTTGTGAACGGACAGGATGCCGGCACGCACGATCTCGGCGATGAAGGCGGCGGTATAGGTCGACAGCGCCAGCGTCAGCGCCACGAATTCGGGAATGATCCGCGAGCCGCCGGCGAAGTTGAACCCCCTGAGCTGCGGCAGCTCGAAGGTTAAAGGCAGACCGAACATCAGGACGGTAGCGAGCGGCAACCCGAACAGCAGACCCAGCACATAGGGCCAGATCCGGATCACCCGCCCCTGCCGAAACAGCGCACGCCGCGCATGGAAGTGCAGGGCCAGTGACGCAACGACGCCGAAGGCCAGCATTGCCAAAAACGGTTCGAGTCCGCGCTCGCCGATCGCGCTCGGAATGACGAGTCCGCGATTACTGATGAAGGCAATGCCGAGCAGCGAAATGCTCTGTCGTGGATTGGGCAGGGCCGCGAGCACCGCGAGGTACCAGAACAGGATCTGGAACAATAGCGGCAGGTTGCGAATGACCTCGACATAGATCTCGCTGACGCGCGACAAGAGCCAGTTGGGCGACAGCCGACACAGCGCGACGATGAACCCGATCACGGTGGCAAAGACGATACCCACCGCCGAGACCACCAGCGTGTTCAAAAGCCCGACCACGAACACGCGCAGGAAAGTGTCCGATCCGGAATAGGAGATCAGGGTCTGGTTGACGTCGAAGCCGGCATTGTTCCTGAGGAAGCCGAAGCCGGCGGCGATATGCTGGTTCTCCAGGTTGGCACGAGCATTGGAGATGATCTCATAGCCGATCCAGCCGAGGATCGCCGCGAAGGCAAACTGGACGGCAACGCCGTTCCAGCCTGCCCTGCCGCCCAGAATGCGCCGGATCTTCAGCGCGATCTGGGGCGGCGGCTTTCGGGCCTCGGTGCTCATGCCGCTGCTGGCCGACCGGGTGATCAGCGGATCGGCGGCGCGTACTGAAGACCGCCCTTGTTCCAGAGATTGTTTAGGCCGCGGTTGATGGCGAGTGGCGAGCCTGCGCCGACGTTGCGATCGAAAACTTCGCCGTAATTGCCGACGGTCTTCACGATCCGCACCACCCAGTCCTTGGTCAGGCCGAGTTGTTCCCCGAAATTGCCGTCGCTGCCGAGCACGCGCTTCAGCTCCGGATTTTCCAGCTTCGCCTTCTCGTCGACGTTCTTCGAGGTCACGCCGAGCTCTTCGGCGGTGATCATCGCGAACAGGGTCCACTTCACGATGTCGAACCACTGGTCATCGCCGTGGCGCACCATCGGCCCGAGCGGCTCCTTCGAGATGATCTCCGGGAGCACCATGTGGTCGTTGGGATTGGCGAGCTTGAGGCGATTGGCGTAGAGGCCCGACTGGTCGGTGGTAAAGACGTCGCACCGCCCGGCTTCATAGGCCTTGACGGTTTCGTCGTTGGTGGCGAACGCGATCACCTCGTATTTCATGTTGTTCGCCTTGAAGTAGTCGGCGAGATTCTGCTCGGTGGTGGTACCGGTCTGCACGCAGACCGATGCGCTGTTGAGCTCGAGCGCCGAATTCACCTTGAGCGACTTCTTCACCATGAAGCCCTGCCCGTCATAGTAGGTCACGCCGGTGAAATTGGCGCCGAGCGAGGTGTCGCGCGAGATGGTCCAGGTGGTGTTGCGCGAGAGCACGTCGATCTCGCCCGATTGCAGCGCCGTGAACCGGTCCTTGGCCGACAGCGGCACGAACTTGACCTTGGCCGGGTCATTGAAGATCGCGCCCGCAATGGCACGGCAGACGTCGACGTCGATGCCGGTCCAGTTGCCCTTGTCGTCGGGTGAGGAGAAGCCGGGCAAGCCCTGGCTGACGCCGCAGGAGAGCATGCCGCGGTCCTTGACCGTCTTGAGCGTTTGCGCATCGGCGGCTTGGGTAGACAGGCCTGCGGCGAGAGCAAGGGTGAGAGCCAGGGTTACGCGTTTCATGGGCTTTGGGCCTTTCAAAGGTCGTCTCAAGGTCAGGAACGTTGTCTCTGGGATCATCTGTGCCGGGGAGAGCCCTGCAAGAGTCATGCTGGCAAACCTAGCCGAACACTCGCCGATGCAGGGAGGCCATATCCATACCTTAATCCCTGTCCCGGCGCCCGCCCTGGTGGCTATGGCGTCTGGCCCGGTCAGACATCGGATCGAAGGTCGCGGCAGGCCCCTCAACATGCGGCGACTGAATAGCACCTGCGCATCACAGAACGACTGGCCTGCCCGGTCAAGGGGTTGACGGGACTCTTCTGTGTTCTGTTATTAACGACAGTGGCCTTCGGGCCTAACCGCGGGCGCGATGCGTCCGGTGGAAATTTTGAAAGCAGGCGCATGGACTCCTCGCACCCTCAAGAGCAGCACGCCGAGACCCGGCTGGTCACCTCCGGCCGCGACACCAAGGCCCAAAGGGGGTTCGTCAATCCACCTGTCTTCCACGGCTCGACCGTGCTCTATCCGACCGCCGAGGACCTGCATGCCCATCGCGGCGAGTTCACCTATGGCCGCCACGGTTCCCCGACCACCAAGGCGTTCCAGGAGACGCTGATGGCGCTGGAGGGGCCGCAATGCGCCGGCGTGGGCATCGTGCCGTCGGGGCTGTCGGCAATCTCCACCACCCTGCTCTCGGTGCTGAGGGCCGGCGACCACATCCTGGTCGTCGACAACATCTATCGGCCCTCGCGCAATTTCTGCAACGGCATGCTGGCGCGCTACGGCGTCGAGACCACCTATTTCGATCCGCTGATCGGCGCCGGCGTCGACAAGCTGTTCAAGCCGAACACCCGCGCGGTGCTGGTGGAGGCCCCCGGCTCGCAATCGTTCGAGATGCCCGACATCCGCGCCATGGCCGAGGTCGCGCATGCGCGCGGCGCGCTCGTCATCGACGACAACACCTGGGCGACGCCGCTCTATCACCGCTCGCTCGAGCAGGGCGTCGACATCAGCATGCAGGCCGCCACCAAATATATCGGCGGCCATTCCGACATCATGTTCGGCACCATCTCGGCCAATGCCAAGGCCTGGCCACAGATCAACGAGGGCATCCGCCTGCTCGGTGTCTGCGCCGGTCCCGACGACGTGTTCCTCGCGCTGCGCGGTCTGCGCACGCTGTCGGTGCGGCTGGCGCAGCATCATCGCTCCGGACTCGACATGGCGCGCTGGCTCGCGGGCCGGCCCGAGGTCGCGCGCGTGCTGCATCCGGGCCTGGAGACCGATCCCGGCCATGCGATCTGGAAGCGTGACTTCACCGGTGCATCAGGCCTGTTCAGCATCGTGCTGAAGCCGGCGCCGCAGAAGGCGGTCGACACGATGCTCAATACCCTGAAGCTGTTCGGCATGGGCTTCTCGTGGGGCGGATTCGAGAGTCTTGCGATTCCCTTCGACTGCGACAGCTATCGCACGGCGACGAAATGGGCGCCCGGCGGCCCGACATTGCGCCTCCACATCGGGCTCGAAAACACTGACGATCTGAAGGCCGATCTCGATCGCGGCTT
The DNA here is from genome assembly GCF_001424605.1 of Bradyrhizobium sp. Leaf396. Classification (NCBI taxonomy): domain Bacteria; kingdom Pseudomonadati; phylum Pseudomonadota; class Alphaproteobacteria; order Hyphomicrobiales; family Nitrobacteraceae; genus Bradyrhizobium; species Bradyrhizobium sp. Leaf396. Next base: position 382,123 of record NZ_LMQJ01000001.1, on the reverse strand, counting down.
CGCTGCCCTGAAGGCGGCAACGTGAGCCTGCTCACAAGGCACAGCGCCATAGGAACGCGCATTCGCCGCAGGCGTTAACGCCCGTTGCCCAACAAACGGTTTGAACGCCGGACGTTTGGCGCTAGCCTCACCGATCGACTCCAATCCGGACACGGAGCATGGGAACGTTGGTTCTGCTCGATCTCATGGGCGGCGTTGCGCTGCTATTGTGGGGCCTGCACATGGTCCACAGCGGGATCCTGCGCGCCTTCGGTCCCGACCTCAGACGCCTGCTCGGCAAGGCGCTAGGCAACCGCGCCAGCGCGTTCGCCGCCGGCCTCGGGCTGACCGCGCTGCTCCAGAGCAGCACGGCGACGGCCCTGATCACTTCTTCGTTCGCAGCCGAGGGGCTCGTCAGCCTCGCCGCGGCGCTCGCCATCATGTTGGGCGCCAATGTCGGCACCACGCTGATCGTGCAGGTGCTGTCGTTCAACATTGCGGCCGTCGCGCCGGTGCTGTTCGTGCTCGGGCTCGTCGCCTTCCGCTCCGGCCCGCGATCCCGGATCAAGGACATCGGCCGCGTCTGCATCGGCCTCGGCCTGATGCTGCTCTCGCTGCACATCCTGCTCGATACGCTGGCGCCGGCGGAGAACGCGCCCGGCGTCCGCATCGTCATGTCGGCCATCACAGGCGATCCCATCCTGTGCGTCGTCATCGCCGCTCTCGTCACCTGGGCGGTGCATTCGAGCGTCGCCAGCGTGCTGCTGATCATGTCCCTCGCCTATTCGCAGTTCATCTCGCCCGAAGCGGCACTGGCGCTGGTGCTCGGGGCCAATCTTGGCAGCGCCATCAATCCAGTTTTCGAGGGCGCCAGGCGCGACGACCCGGCGAGTTATCGCCTGCCGGTCGGCAATCTCGTCAACCGCGTGGTCGGGATCGGTCTCGTCCTGCCCTTCCTGGGTGACGTCGCCGGGCACATGCACGCCTGGCAGCCCGATCTTGCGAGGATGACCGCGGCCTTCCACATCGCTTTCAATGTCGGCACGGCCATCCTCTTCATCGGCCTGCTCGACACCATGTCGCGCCTGCTCACCCGCCTCCTGCCAGATCGCGTCCAGGAGGCCGATCCCGCCGGCCCGCGCTATCTCGACGAGACCGCGCTGGAAACGCCGTCCCTGGCACTCGCCGACGCCGCCCGCGAGACGCTCCGCATGGGCGATTTCGTCGAGGTGATGCTGCGCAAGGTCATGACCGCGATGATGTCCGGCGACCGTGCGCTGGTCGACCAGGTCTCCAAGATGGACAATCTCGTCGATGGTCTCGACGAGGCCATCAAGCTCTACGTGACCAAGCTGATGCGGGGCAGCCTCGACGAGAGCGAAGGGCGCCGCGCGATGGAGATCATCTCCTTCGCCATCAACCTCGAACATATCGGCGACATCATCGACAAGAGCCTGAGCGAGCTCGCCACCAAGAAGATCAAGCGGCGCTTCCAGTTCTCGGCGGAAGGGGCCGAGGAACTCGCCGCGTTTCACAAGCGCACGATGGACTCCCTGCGCATCGCGTTCGGCGTTTTCATGTCGGGGGACGCCACCGAGGCGCGCAAGTTGCTGGTAGAGAAGACGGCGCTGCGCAACACCGAGCTTGCCGCGGTCGAGCGGCATCTCGATCGCCTTCGCGAGGGCCGCCCGGAGACCATCGAGACCACCTCGCTGCATCTGGACGTGCTGCGCGACCTCAGGCGCATCCACTCGCACATCTGCTCGGTCGCCTATCCCGTGCTCGATGCGGCCGGCGAGCCTTACCGCAGAGCCGAGGTGGACACCGTCACCCTGCCCGCATCAGGCGCAGCGTCGGCATTGCCGCGATGACGCCTTGGATCAGCGGTCCAGTGTCTTCGAGGCGGTGCCGCGGTTCTTCCAGATCAGCATGATGTTTCTGATGTAGATGACGGTCGCAAGGGACTGTCCGAGGATGATCACGGGCTCGCGCTTCACGACGCCGTAGACCAGCGTCATCAGCCCGCCGCCCATCGAGCAGAACCAGAACGCCATCGGGACTACGCTGTTGCCGGCGCGTTCGCTCGCGATCCACTGCACCAGGAAGCGCGCGGTGAAGAACAGTTGCGCGACGAGCCCGAACGCGAGCCAGAAGTCGAACTTGGCGACGAAGACGTCGTAGAGATAGTTGCTGAGCGCCTGACCGTATTGGATGATCATGCATGCACCTCGGTCACTTCCGGCGTCGGCTTCTTGCGGCGGATCAGCCACCATACGCCCGCGAGATCCATGATGCCGATCCACAGCCGGTCGAAGAAGCCATAGTTCGACACGCCGGAATGGCGCGGCCTGTCGATCACGTCGACATAGGCGATGTCGTAACCTTCCCGGCGGACCAGCGCCGGCAGGAAGCGATGCAGCCCGTCGAAATAGGGTAGCATCAGGAACACGTCGCGCCGAAACGCCTTCAGGCCACAGCCGGTATCGCGCGTCCCGTCCTTCAGGATCGCGTTGCGTACCCCGTTCGCCACGCGCGACTGGAACTTCTTGAAGCCGGTGTCCTTGCGGCCAACGCGTTGGCCGGCAGCGAGCCCCACGCGCCCTGCTCCTTTCTCGACCGCCGCGATCAGGTCGGGCAGGAAGGCCGGGTTGTTCTGGCCGTCGCCGTCGAGCGTCGCCACGATCTCTCCGCGCGCCGCACGCACGCCGCTGCGCACGGCGGCGGATTGGCCGCCCGATCGCGCATGGCGAAGCTGACGCAGATTGCTCCGCTGCTTCATGATGGCGGCGAGACGCTCGCCCGTCGCGTCGGTGGAGCCGTCGTTGACGTAGATGATCTCGTACGGCCACCGGCCATCGAGCGCCGCGCCGATCTCCGCGATCAGCGGCGCGATATTGTCGGCTTCGTTGCGCACGGGAACGACGATGGAAACCGAGGGCTGGGACGTCGACAAATCAAGGCTCGTGGTTGGAATTGGCCGCCTCAAAGGGAACCGGCGCCCCCCGCAGGCAGCCGCTTTTATGTGGCAGATGCCCCGCGGGCAACCTTTTTGAGGCGGTTCGAAACCCTCCCCGGAAGCGGCACGATGGTGCCGTCAGAGCGGATCGCAAAACCGAGCCGTCTGGCCGCGAACCAGTAGCGGACCGCCATGGCGCCGGCCGTGCCCACCAGGGCGCCGGCAACGACGTCGCTCGGATGATGGGCAAGCAGCACGAGGCGCGTCAGGAGAATCACGATCGCGTAAGTGAACATGAAGGCGCGCAGGCGCGGCCACAGCGACGACACGGCAAACGCGAGGGCGAATGCGGCCACGGCATGCCCCGAGGGCAGGCTGGCATAAGCGCCAGTCCCTTCGAATGGAACGAAGTTGAACGGATTGGGCGTGCCGCCGACGAACGGACGTCCACGACCGATGACGTATTTCAGGATCTCGGTCACCAATGCCGAGACGGCAACCGACAGAAACAGGAATTGCAGGCGCGTGCCGAAGCCGAGCAGCAGCGCGCGGCGAGTCCCATGTAGTCCCGCCGCAACGAAGGCGAGGACCACCAGCGCAGCCCCCAGCACCGAGAGCAGATACTCGTCCTTCCCGAAGTCGGTGAGGATACGGATCGGCCAGAGGCTGGGTGTCCCGCGGGGCGGCATCAGCTGGATCTCGGTCTGGTCGAAGGTGACCATGAGCGCAATGATCGCGATCGAGCCGGCCACGGCAAGCCACAGCGAATGCCGCGCCAGCTTGCGGGCTGCCTCGGCCCGGCGCGAATGCGAGGGCGAGCGCACGAGCTGCGCCAGCCCGCGCCTGGTCACGGCGAGCACTTGCGCGGGATAGCCGGCGCGCGGCGCACTGTCGGCCGGGGCCCGCATCCTACTCGGTGCCTTCCGAGCGGAAGATCGAGATCGAGATCGCGCGTCCTTGCGAGAAGTTGTAGCCCTCGATGCGGGCGCCGACCTTGTAGCGCAGCCCGATCGCCTCCGCGCGCTGCACGAAGCTACGCTCGGAGCGCTGCTCGATCAGCGCGAAGCGGCAGCTGCCCTGCCCGAGGAAATCGGCGGCACCGGAACCGTCAGTGAGCAAGGTTCGCGTGCCTACCAGAAAGACGAGGCTGGGCTCGTGATAACCGGCCGCAGCCGCTTTCGGCCCGACACAGGTGACGTTGCGCAGCGCGCGCGCGATCTCGATGCTCGGAAACAGCGGCGTCAGTGACGGCAGCACGATGCCGTAGACCGCCACCGCCAGCATCAGCGCGGCGACCAGCGCGTTGAGGAAAGAGCGCTCGGCGCGATTGTTGTCGTAGAGCCACCAGGCGAACAGGCCAAAGATCAGCGCGGCGGCGAAGAACGGCCAGGCCACGAATGCCGGCTGCCGCGTCAGGATCACCGCGCCCACGACCGCGATGATCGAGGCGCCCGCGGGGATCGCGAACCACCAGGCCGAACCGCGCGCCAGCCAGGAACGCGACAGCACGCGCTGCTCCACCGCGCCTGCGGTCAGGATCGCGATCGCCGGATAGAGCGGCAGCACGTAATGCGGCAACTTGGTCAGCACCGCCTCGAATACGATCCAGGACGGGATCAGCCAGGCCAGCAGAAATTGCGCGCCGGGCTCGCGCCGGGCCCGCCAGACTGCGGGAGCCGCCATCGCTGCAAGCGGCGCACCGGGCCAGAAGGTGATCCAGAACAGCACGAGGTAGAGTCCGGGCGGTGCACCGTGGGATTCCTGGGCACCCAGCTTGCTCAGCATGTCGCCGCCGACGGAGGTGGTGAAGAAGGTGTCGCCCGCGCGCCAGAAGATCGCGACAAACCAGGGCAGCACCAGCACCAGCATCCACATCAGGCCCCACACCGGGCGCAGCTTCCACAGCCAGGAAGCATCGCGATCCTGAATCGCGAGCGCAACGATGGTCAGGCCCGCGAACATCAGGATCAGCGGGCCCTTGATCAGGATTCCGACAGCGAGCGCAGTCCAGAAGATCGCGGGCCAGCTCCAGGGCGGATGCGTCTCGTCCTCGGCTCGTTGCCAGGACACATAGGCCCGCGCCATCGCGCCCATTGCGGCCACGACGCAGAACAGCAGCATGGCGTCGGTCTTGGCGAGCCGTGCTTCGACGCCGAGCAGCACGGAAGCGCACATCATCAGTGCGGCAAGCACGGCGGCACGCCGCGTGACGAAGCCGAGCGCGGCCCAATAGGTCATGAGCACGGCGCCGATCGCGCCCATCAGCGACGGCAGCCGATAGACCCAGATGCGCAATTCCGCCCTCGGCAGCTTGAGCAGCGACGCCGCCTCCACGGTCGCCGATTGCAACCAGTAGATGCCGACGGGCTTCTTGTAGCGGACGTCCTCCTGGAAGCGGATGTCGACGTAGTCGCCGCTCTCGACCATCTGCTTGGTGGCCTGGGCGAACCGCGCCTCATCGCGGTCGATCGGCGGGATGGTGAAGAAGCCCGGCAGGAAGAGCAGTAGCGCGCACAGAACCAGGAAGCCGACGGCGCGCGCATGGCTGGTCGTGACGATGTCGAGCATGCGCACGAGACCGCTGCCCGGATTTGCGGGCGATTTCGACTCTCGGGGTGCTCCAAAACGGGGGCTTGGGTAGGTCTCGGCCATTGGTTCCGCTTACGCCGAAACCGCCATCGCCACAACCGCTTGAGGCAGGGATCATTGAATTCGAATGACGACTGTGTCCGCGGCGCCCGTGGCATCGATCACGGTGAGCCGGGCAAAGCCGGGACCGGGCGGATCGATCAGCCGCTGACGGCGACCGTCGATCTCGCCGAGCGCGGTGCCATTAACCATGACGGTCATCGGCAACACGCCGCCGGCGACTTTGACCGGCATGGCTGCGCTTTCCCGACCACCCGATCGGTCGACGTCGATCCGCGAGCCGTTGAGCGGAAACTGAATGTGCAGCGGCTGCTCGCTTCCGGCGCGCACCAATTCTCCGACTGGGCGGAACCGCTTCAGCGGCAGCGGCAGCTTGGCGTTGCTGGCAACCAGGGTTCCCTTGGGCGCCTTGGGCAGCGGGACAAGCGTCTTGCCGCTCCGCGCGAAAGCGTCGAACAGGATCGGCGCCGCGGCGACGCGGCCAATCAGGCCGGGAACTGGGGCGCCGTCGGGCCGGCCGACCCAGACGCCGATGGTCATGCGGCCATCGAAGCCGACCGACCAGGCATCGCGGTAGCCATAGGACGTTCCGGTTTTGAACGCGATGCGGTTATGAGCGGCGTTCTCCGGGGGCGGCGTACCCAGGAGCACGTTGCCGACCTGCCAGGCTGCGACCTGATCCAGCAACCGCATCGGCTCGCGGTCGTCCTTGTCAGACATGATCTCCCGAATGGGCCTCGTGGTGCCGAGCCGGGCGAAGCCCGCATACAGCTGGGCGAGATCCTGAAGGGTGACGCCCACCCCGCCGAGGCCCATGGCGAGCCCTGGCGCCTCGTCCTTGGGCAGGACCAGGTTGCCGCCGGCCTGGCGCAGTCGCGACGCCAGCCGGCTGGAGCCGACGCGGTCGAGCAGCACGATGGCCGGCACGTTCAGCGACAATTGCAGCGCCTTCTTCACGGGCACCGTGCCCTGGAAGGTCATGTCAAAGTTCTCCGGCGCGTAGGAGCCGAAGCGGGCCGGACGGTCGTCGATCAGACTGTCGGGATGGACGAAGCCGTCCTCGAAGGCGAGCCCGTAGATGAAGGGTTTGAGCGTCGAGCCCGGGGAGCGGATCGCACGTGTCATGTCGACCTGCCCTGCCCGGCTTTCGTCAAAATAATCGGCCGAGCCGACGCGGGCGAGCACGTTCCCGCTCTCATTGTCGACCACGATGATGCCGACCGAGATGTTGGGCCCGAGCGCGATGGCGCGGTCGCGCGCCAGCGGCTCCAGCACCTTTTGCAGGTTCGCATCCAGCGTCAGCTTGACTACCGGCTTATCCTTGATCATCGACAGCGCGGCGTCCGAGGCGTGCGGCGCCAGGATCGGCATCGGCTTGCGCAGCTTCGGAATGGGAACGGCCTTGGCCTGCTTCGCCTCCTCCGCACTGACCTGATGCTCCCCGACCATGCGGTCGAGCACACGGTCGCGCGCGATGCGGGCAGCCTCGGGATGGCGATCGAGCCGGCGCGTCTCCGGCGATTGCGGCAGAGCCACCAGCAGGGCGGCCTCGGCCAGCGACAGCCGCTTCGGCTCCTTGCCGAGATAGGCAATCGACGCGGCGCGGATGCCCTCAAGGTTGCCCCCGTAAGGCGCCAGCGCGAGATAGAGATCGAGGATCTGCTCTTTGCTCAACGTTCGCTCGAGCTCGATCGCGCGCACGATCTGCCTCAGCTTGGCATAGAGCGAACGCTGGCGCCGCGGCTCCATCAGCCGCGCGAGCTGCATGGAGATGGTCGAGCCGCCCGAGACGATGTGGCCGCGCGTTCCGAGCTGCAACGCCGCGCGCCCGAGCGCAAGCGGGTCGAGGCCGTTGTGGGCGTAGAAGCGCTGATCCTCGTAGGCGAACAGCAGCTTCAGATACGTGGGATCGACGCTGGTCTTGGCATCGACCGGCAACCGCCAGCGCCCGTCGGCCATGGCATAGGCGCGCAGCAGCTTGCCGTTGCGATCGACAATGGTGGTGGAGACCCGGCGGGCCTCGTCGAGCGGGAGAGGACCGAGAGAGTAGACCCAGCCGACGAAACCGACGAGGGCGAGGATGAGCGTGAACGCAGCGGCTGACAGCAGACGAAAGGCTATCCGCCCTCGCCGCCCGTCATGGCCCGGCTTGACCCGGCCATCCACGCCGTCATCCACCGCCGCTGCGGCCGTGGATGCCCGGGTCAAGCCCGGGCATGACGACTGGTTGTGTGGCTCCGCTGCGCTCATCCAGTTCAACTCAGATTCGAGCTCGTCTCACTTCGCGGCGCGTACCTCGACAGTGCCCGTGCCGGTCCGCCCATAACGCGATGGATTGTACATGTCCTCGACATAGGCCTGCGGCAGGACGTATTTGCCGGGCGAGACCGCGCGCACGACATAAGCGACGGTGAACACGGACTTGGAGTCCGAGGCGCGGTCGACCGCCGCAGTGAAACGGTCATCGCGGAACTCGGTATGCTCGGGCTCCTCGCCATCCTCGATCCAGTCCAAAGTGCCGCTGTCACCGGACGACACCAGGTTCGGATTGTCGATCTCGAGACCGGCCGGGAGATAATCGGAGACCATGATGTGGCCGTACTCGGGCTTTGCCTCGGTGATCTTCAGCACCACCGCAAAGCGCTGGTTCTGCTTGACCTTGCTGATGTCGGCGGGCTTGCCGTCGAGCGTGAAGTAAGTGCGCTCGATCTTGAAGCCGTTCGATGCCGCCGGCTCCGGCGTCACCGGCGAGCCCGACACCGAGACCACCGCCTGCACCGGTGCGTCGCCGGTGTTGGTGATCTTCATCGGCTTGCCTTCCAGTGTCGCAGCCTTGTAGCTGCGGTACAGCGCGGTTTTCACCGGCTGGCCGTCCACCTCCATGGAAAGGTTCTCCTTGGCGAGCGCGCGCGCCGCCAGCACGAGCCAAGCATTCTCCTGCGTGGAGGTGTAGGGTGTCAGCCCGCGCGCGGTCTCGACCCGCACTACCGCCTTCGTCAAGGTCGCCTTCGGCGCGTTGCCTTCGCTGGCGAGCGACACCAGCGCTGCGGCGTCGCGAAGCTGCGAGCCGTAGTCGGTGCGGCCGAACTCCAGCGCCGGCTTCGGCGCGAGGCTGTCGAGAGCGGCACCATAGACCCGCTCGGCGCGGTTGCGATCGCCAACCAGCGCCAGCGCCGCCGCAAGCTGGGACTTCGCGATCGGGGTCGCGAGGTTGTTCAGCTTGGTGTCGGCGAGATAGCGGAGGTCACCGATCGGGGCTGCGCCGTTCCGTGCGAGCACGTAGAGGCCGTAGGCGAGTTCGCGGCCGCCATCCTTCTCCGGCTCGTCGGCATTGACGACGGAGTTGCGGATACGGTCGAGCGCGTTCTTGAACAGCACGTCCGGCACCGCAAAGCCCTTTTCGCGGGCGCGGGTCAGGAAGTCCGTCACATAGGCATCCAGCCAGGCATCGTCGCCGCCCGCCGACCAGAGCCCGAACGAGCCGTTCGAGCCCTGGCGCGCCAGCAGCCGCTCGATCGCGTCGCGGATGCGCTGGTCGACCTCCGTGTCCATGGCCAGATGCGCACCGGCTGCGAGGTCATTGACGTAGAGCAGCGGCATGGCCCGGCTCGTGATCTGCTCCGAGCAGCCGTAGGGATAGCGGTCGAGCGCTTTGAGGATCGTCGCCGCATCGAGCGCGGTCGACAGGCTCGCCGAAACCGAGACGCTGCCGGTGCCCGGCACGAGATCGGAGAACATGTCCGAGGTCAGCGTCAGGCTCTCGCCCTTGGCCAGCGTCCGGACCGAGCGCCGCGCGAGCACCTGGGTCGCCGGCTTGACGTCGAACGCATAATGGCGCGCCAGGGCAAGGCCATTCGGCCCCTTGATGTCGACATCGAGCGTCGCCTGCCCCGCCGCCGTTGCGTCAAGCGCGAGCGAGAAGGAGTTGCGCTGCTTGGCGGCAAGCTTGACGGTCGTGGCGGGATTGCCCGTCATCTTCACCGGGCCGCCTGTCTTCACGTTGATGGCGTAATCGCCGGCCTGGCCCTCGACGTTGTCGATCTCCAGGTTGACCGTGCCGTGGTCGCCATTGAGCAGGAAGCGCGGCAGGGTCGTGGTCAGCACCACGGGATCGCGGATCACAACGTCGGTGTTGGCGCGGCCGACCTTGGTTGCGGTCCATGCCACTGCCATTACGCGCGCGGTGCCGGCGAACTCGGGAATGTCAAAGCTGACTTCGGCGGTCCCATCGGCGGCGACGGTGACGATGCCCGAATAGAGCGCGAGCGGCTTCTGCGTGGGCGGCGAACCCTGGAGCTCGCCCGCACCGGCATCGCCGCCGGATTTGATCTGGCCGCGCGTGCCCGACATGCCGTCGATCAGTTGCCCGTAGAGGTCGCGGATCTCCGCGGTCAGGCGGCGCTGGCCGAGATAGAAATCATCAGGCGCCGGCGGCTTGTAATTGGTGAGATTGAGGATGCCTACATCGACCGCGGCGATCACCACCTTGGCGTCCTCGCCCGGATTGAGCCCGTCGAGCTTGACCGGGATCTTCAGCGCGGCGTTCGGCCGGATCAGCGCCGGCGGCGTCAGCTTCACCTGGAGCGTGCGGGTCTGCTTGTCGATGCCGAACCATTTCAGGCCGATCGCCCGGCCCGGCATGCGCTGGGCGGCCGCATCGAGGGGACGGCGCAGCGTCGCCACCACATAGGCCCCCGTGCCCCAGTCCTTGCCGACCGGGAGCTTCACCTGGGCGGTGCCTTCCTTGACGTCGATGGTCTGAGTCGTCAGGAGACGGTCGCCGAGCACATTGACGGTCAGCTTGCCGGCGCTACGGACATTGACGGACACCGTCATGGTATCGCCGGAGGCGTATTGCGGCTTGTCGATCGATGTCTCCAGGAGGTCAGGCGTGTCGGCGCTTCCATCCGAATACCAGCCGACGTCGAACTGCACGGAGGTTACCGGGCCGTCGGCCTCGTTCGATTTCACATCGAGCCGATAACGGCCGGGCTGCGGGCTGAGCGAGATCCGCGTCGGCCTGTCGGCCGCGATTGCGACATCGCCGTCGGCGACGCGCGAGGTCGATTTGACCGGCTCGTACTCCCAGTAATTGTTCTGGCGATACCATTGGTAGCGCGACTCGATCTTCAGGAGCTCGTACCGCAGACCGTCGCGAGCGAGCTGCTTGCCCTCCGGCGAGACGAACACGACGTCGAACTCGGCCTTGTCGCCCTCGGCGACGTTCTTCTCGCCAAACAGCGGCTTGACGCCGATCTGCGCAGCGGCCGGCGCGACCGGCAGCACGAGCTTGCGCTCGACGGCGCGCCCGCCGGTCTCGACCATGCGAACGAAGATCTGCGCCTCCTGCGGCCGGGTCGATGCCGGCTGACTGTCCAGCGTCACCGGGAAGGTCGCGACGCCGTTGGCGTCAGCTTCGGGCAGGTTCTCCAGCGGCGTGCGCTCGTTCGAGGTGGTCTCCTCGTCGTCGACGCCGAACTGGTAGCCGGCAAAGCCCGGCCGCTCGCTCGCAGGCGCGACCAGCATGTCGCCTTCAAGCGCAAGGCCTGAGGCCGGTGCGCCGTAGAGGAAATGGCCGTCCGCCTTCAGCTCCACTGGAACGTTAGCTTTGATAAGCTTGTCCTTGGCGGACAGGTCGAATTCGATCCGATCGGGGACGTAGTCCTCGACCATGAAGGTGGTTTCCCCGACCGACGATCCCTTCGGGTCGGTGAAGGCGCGCACCCGCCAGGTGCCGGTCGGGACAGCCGAGTTGAGCGGCACGGCCAGCGTGCGGCCGCCGGCGCCTTGGTCTGCCAGCACGGCACGGCGGAATTCGACGCCGTCAGGACGCTCGATCACCAGCGTCATCGGTCCCCCGGTGACGGCATTGCCCTGCCCGTCGCGCAACAGCGCGGTCAGATAGACGGTCTCGCTGGAACGGTAGACGCCGCGCTCGGCATAGACGAAGGCATCGGCACCCGCCGGGACGGTGCGCCCCGAGACGCCGCGGTCGGACAGGTCGAAGGCCGAGCTCTTCAGGCTGAGGAAGGCGTAGTCGGCCTTCTCGCCGGTGACGGTCAGCAGCGCTGGCGACAGCCCGCCCTCGCCTCGCGCAAGGCCGGCCTCGAACAACACGTGACCGGACTCGTCGGTCTTGCGCGTCGCCAAGATCTCGTTGTTGCGCGCGACCAGCCGCACCTCGGCCTTGCCAACCGGATCGGTCGAAGCCAGCGAGTTGACGAAGACGTGGATGCCGTCATTGCCGGAATAGGCGGAGACGCCGAGATCGGAGACGATGAACCATTGCGTGGCGATCTGGTAGTCGTCGTCCGAGCCCGGGCCCTTGGCGGCGGCTGTCATCACGTAGACGCCGGGCTGAAGCTCGCCAATCGCCTCGTCGACCGGGAATGCCGTGGTGACGTCCTGGTTCAGCGTCATCGCGGTTGCGAGCTCGCCGGACCAGACCTTGACGCCGCGCTCGTCGCCGAGATCGCTGAGCTGGTATTTGGACAGGGTCTTCTGGAAATCGCTGTCGACCACCGTGTTGATCAGGTTGCGGTCGCCGATCCGGAAGACGTTGATGTTGACGGCGGGCGTATTGACGCTGACGACGGGAATGCCGCGCTGGCCGCTCCGCGGCAGCACATAGGCGCGGCTGGTGAAGCGCACGAAGGGCTTGCGGTCGCGCACATAGATGTTGAACTCGGCCGATTTCGGCAGGCCCTCCTTCACCGTGGACGGCAGGCCGGCACGCAGATTGACGTTGTACCGCTCGCCGTGCTTCAACCCGTCGACGCAGAGCTGCTTGCCCTCGGCCGACAACGCCGGCTTGTCCTGGCCCGCCAGCGCCAGGAACGGTGCGAAATCGGTGCGCTTGGCGAGCTCCTCCGAGAACTGGAAGCAGGCGCGCGGGCTCGCCGAATCCGAGTCTACGGTATAGTCGAGCAGCCGGAAGCCGTGCTCGTCCCGCATCTTCTCGTACTGGCCGCGGACGTCGGCGACCTCGCGCATGTCCAGCGATAGCCGCAATGCGTCCAGGGCCGGCCGCCACAGCTTGCGCTCGGCGAACGACTTGCCGAGCACGGCGAGTGCGTCGGCCTCCACGCCCGGATTTCCTGCACGCTGATAGGCGATGTAGGCCGCAGTCGAGGCCCGCTCCAGGAGGAACGTCTGCTCGCTCGAGCTCTTGGGGGTGATCTGGAAGATGACCTTGGCGAGGCGCAGCCAATTGCCGGCATCTTCAGGCGTGGTGGCGGCGATCTGGCCGAGCACCGAGAGGCCGGTGCGGTAATCATTGCGCCGGAACGCGGCGTCGGCGTCCGTCTTGAGCGTCGCGCTGGTCTTGGCGACCGGCCCCGCCTCGCTCTTGATCTGCGCCTCCAGCTTGATCGCGGAATCAGCGAGATCGTCGCGCTTGAACGCCTTGTCCGCGGCTTGCGCGGCGCTTAGGCCGAACGCCAGCGTGGCGCAGAGTGTGACGGCGCGAAGCAAAGCGATCATGATGGACTCCCGGAAATCGCGGCAAACGCCGCGTCAGATGAAATGCGCGGAAAGGTGACGGACTCAAGGCGATGGAACCACAAGAACAAAACGCCGCATTGCGCCATGACAAGTCCTAACCAAACCGGTCAAGGTAGCGGCGCGCGCGCCCTTCCGGTTGGCGCAGCCTGACATGGCCGGTCGACCGGCAACCGTGTCCCGGAAGCTGTTCAGCGGCCCTGGCGATTTAACCGATCGTCCGTTCCGCTGCCGCTCGACCCCACACCCCGCCGTTCCGCTTTGTCGCCGCATTGAGGAAAAGGGTTCGGTTCAGGCTTGGCGAAACACCAGATTTTTCATATTGGCATGCTAGATGAACGGCCAGCCGTCCAGACCGGCCGGCTCGAGACGGTCCCGTAGCTCAACTGGATAGAGTAGCGGATTTCTACTCCGCGGGTTGCAGGTTCGAGTCCTGCCGGGATCGCCAATTCTTGCATCGCCAATTCTTGCGCTGATGGACCTCGTTCACGAACGCGTGGGTCGCTTCGCTCCGGGCTTTGAAGCTTCCACATCAGCCCTATCTATGCGCCGGGCGAAGTGCACCCGAACAGGATCCCAATGCCTCAACCCGAGTGGACCAGAATGGCGATCGCATCTGCGGTGGCGATCGTCGCGATGTCATACTTGGCGATCGACGCAGGCGTCGTGAATACGAACGTTGTCAAGAAGCCTATCGAAGTGGCGCAGGCATCGATCGTCGGCGCCGCGATGGGTCAGCATCACCTTGCCTTCGCCGTTCAGGAGTGGGCGCGTGGCGGCCAAGAGAAGCCGGCCTTGGAGCAGTGCCTGGCGACCGATTGATGCGAAGCGCGCTCGCGGAGCTGTCGAACGGACATCGCATTCACCCACCACCTCACGCCTGATGTGCCAGCCACCATCGCGCGATTGCGGCGGCCAGATCATTCCAAAGCTCGGTCGGAAGATCCGGGACCGCCACCCGGACGCTATACTGGTCCGTGGTCGCGTCGTGAAACCACTCCGTCGCGGCGAAATCAAAGCCGAAGCTGCCGGCGTGGCGGATGGGAAAGCCCTCACGCCGCAGTTCGCTGCTCATGTCTTCGGCAGCCTGGCGCGCTGCCGCCTCGTCGAGCGGGCGCCTTCCCCGGAGGGTCACGTACAGGCCGTGGGCGAAATGCAGTTCGGCCGAGAGCGCCGGGAGCTTTGCGGCAAAATACCGAGCGGTGCTTCGGCCGTTGCGCAAGATCGCCGCAACGCGCCTTTTCGTGAGAGCCCAGTACGCGGCGCTGCCCGCAAAGGGCGGGAAGTGGGCCGGCAGCGCCGCGCCCCCGAGCAGCCGCACCGCGTTTCGCGTTTCGGACGCGAGACGCGCCCATTCGAGCCCCCCTGCCCGCTGCTGACGCTCATTTTCATGCACGAAGACGGCCGAGCCAAGCCGGCCATACTCCGCTCCGAGCGAGTCGAGCTTGTTGTGGCTGCGCACCAGCACCAGCGGAATGCCGTGTCGCCGGGCCCAGCTCAGGACCCGCCTGATCCGGCCTGACCGGCCGGCGAAGCATGTCGTATCGAACACCAGGAGGTCGAGGCCAGAGCCGTCGCAGCGCAGCGCCGCCTCGAAAGCGCCGGCCAAGGAGCAGGAATCCAGCAGCAAGATGCGCGGCCGGCCCGCCCGGGCAAACGCATCGCCCAGCGGCAGCTTCAAAGCCTCGAGCCGCAAATGAGCGACGTAGCTCCGGATCAGTTCCAGCGTCTCGCCATAGGAGCCCGGCAGCACCAGGATATCGGCCTTCGGCGCGATCTGCGCGGAGGCGAGCAGCGCGGCAGAGATCGCGGCCATACCCGAGGCGGTATAGATTGCGGTGCTCGTGGAGGCGCAGTCGACTTCATAGAACGGCGGCCCGCGTACCGTAAGATCGGCCCGCTGATAATCGTAGCCGAACTCGAACGGTCCGCTGGCGGGATTGGCGGTGTGCGACCAGGCCGTCTCCGTCGCCTTCCACTCATGCAGTTCGTGCTCCGCCCTCAGCGCCGCAGTGATCCGGAACTTGGACCCGACCACGTCATCGACGGATTGCGGACGCACTAAGTCAATCCGGTTTCTCAGGCAGCCATTCAACAGCCTGAGTTCCTCATGCTTTCGTTGCAGATAGGCTTGAATGGTCTCCATGCGCTTCTGACAGATCTGATCAGGCGTCAACGTATAGAAAGCGCCTTGGGTCCAAGGCCCGTGCAACGAACATGCGTTTTCGCAGTTGAATCCGTGCAAGGAGGACAGCATGTCTGAAATCAGAGAGCACATGAAGATCATCGGCAAGGACGGCGCACATGTCGGCACCGTCGATCGCGTCGAGGGCAACCGCATCAAGCTGACGCGCAAGGACAGCCCGGAAGGTCACAAGGACCATCATCACTACATCGACACGAAATATGTAGGAGCCGTCGAGGGCGACGTCGTGAAGCTGTCGATGAATGCCGACGCGGTACCGAAGACGGAAGCCGCATGAATCACTGAGCCCCTTCGGGGGCTTTTTGTTTGTTCACGATCCGACTCTGCTTCGTTCGCACGGCACGAATCGCGATCGCAAATCGAAGCGTCGAGCAATTGTTAAGAACTGGTTCAATGCATGGATCAGGCAGTCACGAGCGCGGGCCGCAGCCGATAGGCGTCGATCGCGGCATTCGAGAGCAGCAATCTGCGCCGCTCTCCGCGCTGCATCATGCGGTCGATCCGGCTCAAGATGAAACGGGCGGAATCCTTGTGCTCACCCGTGAGCAGGCCGGACTGGTCGAGATATCGCCAGGCGATCTCGAAAGACTGTGCTCGTAGCTCGGGATCGGTCATAGCCGCACAACGTCGCCGCGGAACGGACGTTCCTTCCTGCCAAGCGCAGGCGTCACTCCAGGAGTGCAGGATCTCAGCCGCGCCGATAGACCTGGAACGAACGCGCAAGCAGAGCGTTGAATGACCGACTTGAGTGGTGCCGACCGCCAACCCCGGTCGGCTTTGCAGAGCCCCGTGCTTGTCCCCCGAGCACGGGGTTTTCTCATGTCCGCGTTATCGGACCGCGGCTGTGTGCCCGGCTGGATGAGAGAGGCCGGTTCGCTCGCCACGCGGATCGCGGGCGAGCTGGTGCCATGCCAGGGCCAGCTGGATGAGCCGTTGCCTGTCCGCACCTTCGGCCTCCGCAGCGCGCTTCATTGCGAGCTCGGCTTCATGCTGCGGATCGTACTCGGTGCACATGAGGCAGACCCTAACCGACCATCTGGACAAGCGCGTGGCAATTTCGTCCGTATGATTGCGGGGTAACCGGCAAGGCTCTGTGAACTGCGTCACAACTCGCGCCGGAAATCTTCGCTAAACAGCGCTTCATGGCTCTATGGATGATGTCCCGTCATGACACGCAAGGCAGCAACGGAAGCCATCGTCCCGCCGCGGCGGCATAGCTCGGATCTGCTCGGCGTCGCATATCTCGGCACCATTGCGATCGTGATGCTGGCCTGGATCGCCAGCCTCGTCTGGGGGGGCGATCGCGTTCTTCAGCTGGCTCGTGTCTTGATGCGCGAGCAGATTGGTTCAGGTGCCACACGCATGGGTTGCCGTGGCGAATCGTGCGCTAGAACAGATATGGTAACGCCTGCGAGAGTTTGATCCCGCCACAGACGATCATGGCCCAAAGCGCCAAGCTGATCTGGATGGCATCCAGCATGTCCCACATCCCCGCGAATCATCCCGACGTTTTCTTTTGAGACTTGCGTGAGGCGGCGACGAGCGCCAGCGCTAATTTGCTGATTTGAAGCAATCGCTGCGGCGCAAAACAAAAAAGGCGGACCTAAGCCCGCCTCTTCTTCGATCCGGATTGGAAAACTCAATAGCACGCGCGAGGATCGGCCTGCACATACTGGCCATTCGGATAACGGTAGTAGCAGGTGCCCTGCGCCCAGTAATAGCCGGGCTGGGATGCAGCGGTGGCCCCCGCAATCGCGCCCGTCGCGCCGCCGAGAACCGCGCCTGCGGCAGCCCCCGTTGCATTGCCCGAGATCAGGCCGCCCAGCAAGCCGCCGACGAGCGCCCCGCCGAGCGCGCTGGCACCGGGATCCGCCGGTGCAGGAGGCGGAGGCGGCGGCGCATAGGCGACCGGAGGTGGGGCGTAGGCCACCGGCACGTCGTCGATGTAATCCTCGGAGATGTAAGCGGGCGGGCCCGCCATGCGCTGCGGATAATAATACCAGACGCCGCCGACGTCCCACCACCAGCCGGACCGTCCGTTGCGGACTTCGTGCCGCCACCGTCCCCCATCCCAGGCGCGGTTGCCGCGATAGATGTGACCGCCCCAATGGCGCTCCGGCGCAGGACCGCGGGCGACGTGCCGTCCCGGCGGCGGCCCCCCGGCATGGTGCGCACCAGGACCCGCATGGGGCCGATCGGCAGGGCGCTGCGCCGGCCGGACCGCCTGCTGCTGCGGCGGAAGGCCTTTACGCATGTTCTGATCGGTCGGGGCCGGCGCACCAGCGCTGGGGCGGGCCGCTGCCGGGCCGGCATCCCTCGGCCTTGAGTCCTGAGCCTGCGCCGAAAGCGCGAGGAACGACATGGCCGAAGCCACGGGAATGATGATCTTGATGCGTTTGGACGCACTCATGCGTGCTCGCCCCCTGCTCTGTCGATGGCCGTGGTGCCCGGCGCGATCGGCGAATCGCCGCGCGCCGGGCTGATGCCGGCCGAAACAACTGCCCTGCTTGATCGGCTAAGTCCCGTTACAAATGATTAAGATCACGGCAATTTTTGGCCCCAACCGCTGCGGCGGAGCCGGACTCTAGCGGGCCGGTTCAATCACATTACAATTGGTGCGGCCCGACATCAGGCAGTCCTGCATCTTGCTTGCCGAGGTGAGGTGGCGAGCAAGCCACCAGCCGACGGCGAGGATGACAAGCGTAATGATCAAGCCGGCAATGGCGCCGCGCCGATTG
The DNA here is from genome assembly GCF_001424605.1 of Bradyrhizobium sp. Leaf396. Taxonomy (NCBI): domain Bacteria; kingdom Pseudomonadati; phylum Pseudomonadota; class Alphaproteobacteria; order Hyphomicrobiales; family Nitrobacteraceae; genus Bradyrhizobium; species Bradyrhizobium sp. Leaf396. The sequence goes on along the minus strand of NZ_LMQJ01000001.1, from coordinate 364,095 downwards.
CCGACGGGTCGAGGTCTTCCAGCTGGTTTGGGCTTCTGGCCCAGTTCGGGCTTGGACATGGCCACCTGATCGCGCAAGGGGCTCTATCACCTGTGCGGCGTCGCGTCACATCCCAATCCGCGCCCTCATTCAGCCGCGCCGGGACGGAATAGCTTCCTTACCCGAGGTCTCGACCGCCGGGATCGCCTGCAGATCCCGCGGTGCGCAGCTCGTGAGCACGAAAGCGGTCTGGGTGCATTCCCAATCCGCCCCAAGTACGGCACTTTCAATGGGCTGCGGACGGGCTAGCAGCACCGCGGCGCCGGTCAGGCTTGCCAGGACGAAGGCGATTGAGAGCGCCTTCAGGTTGGGTCTGGAGAACGTCATGGCTGTGCTCCGTCTCGTAGCGGGCGGACGCTAGGCGTCGCCCTCGTGCTCCCTTATGAGGGAGATCACAATTCGGCAGTTTTTTCGGGCTACGAGAGATCGTCGGGGCGATTTCGTTGACCTGATCGGCTGCGATTTGGGTGGCTTCGCGACGCGCGGCGATGTACACGCTTCTGCGTCGCGTGGCGCCTGCTATGCCCAGCCGACGTACCAACAGGCACGGATGTAGGATCGAAAGCGAGGAAGACAAGGCTCGTCGATGAGTGGATTCAGGGAACCAGGTTTCGCAGACCGGCAAAAAGCGGCGCAAGAGGCGCGCAAGAATCTTTTGAACAAGTTCAAGTCGCAGCCGGGTCCCGATGATCCCGCGGTGGCGGCGAAGCGTGCCGAACGCGAGGCTCTCGCGGCCAAGCGCGCCGAGGCGAAGGCTGCGCGCGAGGCCGAAAAGGCGGAGCAGAAGCGACGCGAGGAAGAGGCCAAGGCCGCCGAGGCCGCGCGGATCGCGCGCGAGGCTGAGGAGGCCGAAGCTCAGCGCGCTGCGCTGGAAGCCGAGCAGAAGGCCAAGCGCGACGCGCGCTATGCCGCCCGCAAGGCCAAGCGCAAGTAAGGCTTCTGGTCGCGTTCAATTGAACCAGAATTGAAGAACCTTCCGGAGGCTTCCAACGGCTGCCACCGGAAGTCGAGAGAGTGCGGCCGCCTCAATGTAGGCTCTGCTCCGAAGGCGAAGGATCAGTTCTTCTTCATCATCCCGTCTTCCTTCTTCATGCCGTCCTTGGACATGTGGTCCTTCTTCATGCCGCCTTCCTTGGACATTGTGTCCTTCTTCATCATGCCGTCCTTGGACATCGTGTCCTTTTTCATCATGCCGTCATCCTTGCCCATCTTGTCTTGGGCAAAGGCGGCCGGGGCAAACGCGAGGCCGAGCGAGAGAGCGGCAGCCGAGACGCCGAGCACGATGCGGGTGCGAATGGTCATGGTTCATGTTCCCTTCGAGTGGTGGTTGTCAGCGACAGACGCCGCTATTTGATGTCGACGGATCGCGAGCCCGCCTTGTTACGCCCCCGCCGATAAAATTGGCGCGACCGACCTCGAGGATCTTCGAGCTTGCGAGGAGTCGGAAGTGTGCAGCGCAGCACGACCGGTACCTGCCGGAACATCCGGTCTCAAGCTGTCAGTTGAAAGAAGTTCGACTGAAGGACCGGCCAGGACGGGCGCAAGTGCCGGTCTCGATGCCCAAGCCCAAATCACAGCACAACAATAATGCCCAAGGACATCCCGCCATGCTCGCTGCACCTGCCGCGCTGGGAGCTGCTGTTCGCGATCCATGGCAGACGTTGAACGGTCAGGCGGGTACCGCGCTACGCCTCCCTGCCGTCCTATGAGGCGGCCCGCTTCTTCTTCGCGTTCAGCGCCGACGCCACGCGGCTGACGGGCGGCTTGCCCAGGAGGCCACTCATCGCGTTCGTGGCCGCGAGCAGCTTTTCCATGTCGATGCCCGTCCTGATGCCCATGCCTTCGAGCATGTAGACGACGTCTTCAGTCGCGACGTTGCCCGTGGCACCTGGCGCGTAGGGGCAGCCGCCAAGGCCGCCGGCGGCGGCGTCGATGACGCTCACGCCCTCCTCCATCCCGGCATAGAGGTTGGCGAGCGCCTGGCCGTAGGTGTCGTGGAAATGCATCGCGAGTCTGGCCGGCGGAATGTTGGCCGCCACCGCGCGCAGCATCTCCTTGGCCCTGGTGGGCGTGCCGACGCCGATAGTGTCGCCGAGAGAGATCTCGTAGCAGCCGAGTTCGAACAGCGTACTCGCAAGGTCTGCGACCGCCTTCGGCTTGATCTCGCCGTCGAACGGGCAGCCGAGCACGCAGGAGACATAGCCGCGCACCGGCACGCCGTCGGCCTTGGCACGCGCCAGCACCGGCTTGAACCGCTCGATCGACTCCGCAATCGTGCAGTTGATGTTCGCTCGCGAAAAGCCTTCCGAGGCCGCTGCAAACACGGAGACGACCCTGGCGCCCGCGGCGCGCGCGGCGTCATAGCCCTTCTCGTTCGGCACCAGCACGTGAAATTCGGCGTCCTTGACGTGGCTGACGCCGCGCAGCACGGCGTCCGAGCTTGCCATCTGCGGGATCGCCTTGGGCGAGACGAAGGCGCCGACCTCGACCGTATCGAGGCCGGCCTCAACCAGCGCCTCGATGAAGGCGATGCGCGCCTCGACGCTGACGGGAGTCTTCTCGTTCTGGAGGCCGTCGCGGGGGCCCATTTCGATGATGCGGACTCGGTCGCTCATGTCACTCCCCGGACGGCTCGACGACGGCGAGTTCGACACCCTCCTGGACGATGTCGCCGACCTTGCACTTGACCGACTTCAGCACGCCGGCAAAGGGCGCGCGCAGCGTCTGCTCCATCTTCATCACTTCCAGGGTCAGGATCGGAGCGCCCTTGTCGAGCTTGGCGCCCTCCTCGGCCAGCACCGCGACGACCGTTCCCGGCAACGGCGCGGCGATCTTGTCCTCGCCCGTCTGCTCCTCGGTTTCGCCGCCGAACGGATCGACCCAGTGCAAATCGAAGCGGCCGTTGCGCGTGCGCAAGTAGAGCTCATGGCCGTCGATCACGGCCGCGACGGACGATTTGACGCCGTCCAGCGTCAGATCGAAGCCGCCGTCACGCGGCGCAATCGCGAAAGCCAGCTCGCGCTCGCCGATCAGCAGCGTCGACGGTCCGCTGCCGTAGTTCAGCACGATCTTCTGCTCCGGTCCGTGACCGACGCGGAAGGCAAAGCTGCGCTGGCGGCGGCCGACCGGCTGCCAGCCGAAGGTCTGCCATGGCGAATTTGCCTGCGCACGGGCCGCCTGCTGCTCGTCCTTGAGGATCGCCGCCACCGCGGCGCAAAGCTCGAGCTCGCCGGGTACCGGCGCGGCCTGTGTGAGAACCGCCAGCTCACGCTCGATGAAGCCGGTGTCGATCGCATTCATGCGCACCTTGGGATGCGTCATCAGCGCCGACAGGAACGGGATGTTCGTTACGATGCCGCGGACGTCGGACTCTTCCAGCCCGCGATTGAGCCGCTCGATCGCGACGTCCCGCGTCGGCGCCCAGGCGATCATCTTGGCCAGCATGGCGTCGTAATACGGCGAGACGCTATCACCTTCGCGATAGCCGGCATCGATGCGCAAGCCCCCGGCTTCCGCCGGCAGCCGCCAGGTCGATATCCTGCCGACCGACGGCATGAAGTTCTTGGTCGGATTCTCGGCGTAGACGCGCGCCTCCACCGCATGGCCGTTGAGCCTGATCTCGTCCTGCCTGAGCGGCAGCGCCTCGCCGAAGGCGACGCGAAGCTGCCATTCGACGAGGTCGATGCCCGTGATCAGCTCGGTCACGGGATGCTCGACCTGGAGGCGCGTGTTCATCTCGATGAAGAACACGTCCTTGCCGTCGGAGACGAACTCGATCGTGCCGGCGCCGACATAGTTGACGGCACCCGCTGCCTTGCGTGCGGCGGCGCAGACGGTCTCGCGCTGGGCGGCGTTCAGCGTCGGTGACGGCGCCTCCTCGATCACCTTCTGGTGCCGGCGCTGCAACGTGCATTCGCGCTCGAACAGCGAGAGCAGATTTCCGTGGCTATCGCCGATGACCTGCACTTCGATGTGCCGGGGATTGTCGACATATTTCTCGATCAACATGCGGTCGTCGCCGAACGCGGCCTTGGCCTCGCGCTTGGCACTGACGACCGCAGGCCCAAGCTCATCGGCCGACCGGACGATGCGCATGCCCCGGCCGCCGCCGCCGGCGGAGGCTTTCACCAGGATGGGGAAGCCGATCCTGTCCGCGGCCTTCGCAAGCGTCGCCTCGTCCTGGGCCTCGCCGTGATAGCCGGGCACCAGCGGCACGCCGGCCTTCTCCATCAGCTCTTTCGAGCCGGACTTCGAGCCCATCGCATTCATCATCCCGGCGGTCGGGCCGACGAACACCAGCCCGGCGTCAAGGCAGGCCTGCGCGAACCCGGCATTTTCCGAGAGGAATCCGTAGCCGGGATGCACGGCCTCGGCGCCGGTCTTGCGGGCGGCCTCGATCAGCCGATCGATGTTGAGATAGCTGTCGCGGGCGCGTGCCGGCCCGAGCAGCACGGCCTCGTCCGCGAGCGCGACATGCATCGCGTCGCGGTCGGCCTCCGAATAGACCGCGACCGTGCGCAGGCCCATGGCGCGCGCCGTGCGGATGACGCGGCAGGCGATCTCGCCCCGGTTGGCGATCAGGAGCGTGCGAAAACGCCGGTAGAGCTTTGAGCTGTCCATCGCATCACATCCTGAACAGGCCGAACTTCGTCGGCTCGATCGGCGCATTCGACGCCGCCGAGAGGCCGAGGCCGAGCACGAGGCGCGTGTCGGCCGGATCGATCACGCCGTCGTCCCACAGCCGCGCGGTCGCATAATATGGATGCCCCTGGCTCTCATATTGCGCCCGAATCGGCTCGCGGAATTTGTCTTCCTCTTCCTTCGACCAGCTGTCGCCCTTGGCCTCGATATTGTCCCGGCGGACCTGGCTCAGCACCATCGAGGCCTGCTCGCCGCCCATGACAGAGATGCGCGCGTTCGGCCACATCCAGAGGAAGCGCGGCGAGTAGGCGCGGCCGCACATGCCGTAATTGCCCGCGCCGTAGGAGCCGCCGATCACCACCGTGAATTTGGGCACCGAGGCCGTCGCGACCGCCGTCACCAGCTTGGCGCCGTCGCGGGCGATGCCGCCGGCCTCATACTTCTTGCCCACCATGAAGCCGGTGATGTTCTGCAAGAAGACCAGCGGAATGCCACGCTGGCAGCACAGCTCGATGAAATGCGCCCCCTTCAGCGAGCTCTCGCTGAACAGGATGCCGTTGTTGGCGATGATGCCGACCGGATAACCCCAGATGTGGGCGAAGCCGCACACCAGGGTCGTGCCATAGAGCTTCTTGAACTCGTCGAACTCGGAGCCATCGACCACACGCGCGATGATGTCGCGCACGTCGAACGGCTTGCGGCCGTCGACCGGCACCACGCCATAGATTTCCTCCGCCGCAAACAGCGGCTCGCGGGGCGGATGCATGTTGAGGTTCGGCCGCGCGGGTGGCTTCAGCGTGCCGACGATGCGCCGCGCAATGCCGATCGCATGGGCATCGTTCTGGGCATAGTGGTCGGTCACCCCGGACTGGCGCGAATGCACGTCGGCGCCGCCAAGCTCCTCCGCGCTGACGACCTCGCCGGTCGCAGCCTTCACCAGCGGCGGCCCGCCAAGGAAGATGGTGCCTTGATTGCGGACGATGATGCTCTCATCCGACATCGCCGGCACATAGGCGCCGCCCGCGGTGCAGGAGCCCATCACGATCGCGATCTGCGGAATGCCTTGCGATGACATCTGCGCCTGGTTGTAGAAGATGCGACCGAAATGCCGCTCGTCGGGAAAGATCTCGTCCTGCAGCGGCAGGAAGGCGCCGCCGGAATCGACCATGTAGACGCAAGGAAGATTGTTCTGCCGCGCGACGTCCTGCGCGCGCAGATGTTTCTTCACGGTCATCGGATAATAAGTGCCGCCCTTGATGGTGGCGTCGTTGGCGACGATCACGCATTCGCGGCCCGCAATGCGCCCCACCCCGGTGACGACGCTCGCCGAATGCACATCGCCACCATAAAGGCCATAGGCCGCGAGCGGCGACAGCTCCAGGAACGACGTTCCCGGGTCGACCAGCAGATCGACGCGCTGGCGCGCCAGCATCTTGCCACGCGCGGTGTGGCGGTTGCGCGAGACCTCGCCGCCGCCGCCGGCGACCTGGCTGAGCTTCTCGCGCAAGTCGGCGACGAGCGCGCGCATGGCCTCGGAATTGCGCGCAAAGTCTGATGAAGACGGATCGATGCTGGAATGGAGCGGCATGGTGATTCCAATGAAGTGAAACGTTTAGGCCGTCTCGGCCATCAGCTCGCGGCCGATCAGCATGCGGCGGACCTCCGAGGTGCCGGCGCCGATCTCGTAGAGCTTGGCGTCCCGCCACAGACGCCCCACAGGGAATTCGTTGGTGTAGCCGACGCCGCCGAGCGCCTGAATCGCCTCGCCGGCCATCCATGTCGCCTTCTCCGCGGAATAGAGGATTGCGGCCGCCGCATCCTTGCGCAAGGTACGCGCATGGTCGGCGCGATCGCAAGCGCGCCCAACCGCATAGACATAGGCGCGCGTGGCTTGCCAGGTCGAATACATGTCGGCGAGCTTGCCCTGCATCAGCTGGAAGTCGCCGATCGGCTGGCCGAACTGCTTGCGCTCGTGCATGTAGGGAACCACCGCGTCCATGCAGGCCGCCATGATCCCGAGGGGGCCGCCTGAGAGCACCGCGCGCTCATAGTCGAGGCCGGACATCAGCACCTTGACACCCTCGCCCACCTTGCCGAGCACGTTCTCCTCCGGCACCTCGCATTCGTCGAAGAACAGCGGATAGGTGTTGGAGCCGCGCATGCCGAGCTTGTCGAGATGCTGGCCGTGGGTGAAGCCCTTGAAGCCCTTCTCGATCAGGAACGCCGTCATGCCGCGCGGGCCGGCCTCCGGATCGGTCTTGGCGTAGACCACGAGCACGTCGGCGTCGCCGCCGTTGGTGATCCACATCTTGGAGCCGTTGAGCACATAACGGTCGCCGCGCTTGTCGGCGCGCAGTTTCATGGAGACCACGTCGGAGCCGGCCCCGGGCTCGGACATCGCGAGCGCGCCGACATATTCGCCTGAGATCAGCTTGGGCAGATAACGCTGCCGTTGCGCATCGTTGCCGTTGCGGCGGATCTGGTTGACGCAAAGATTTGAATGGGCGCCGTAGGACAGCCCCACCGCCGCCGAGCCGCGCGAAATCTCCTCCATGGCGACGATGTGGGCGAGATAGCCCATGTTGGAGCCGCCATATTGGTCCGGCGCGGTCATGCCGAGCAGCCCAAGGTCGCCGAAGCGCTTCCAGAGGTCCGCGGGGAACAGGTTTGCTTTCTCGATCTCGGCGGCGCGCGGGGTGATCTCCGCCTCGACGAAGGCGCGGAGCGTGTCGCGCAGCAGGCTGATGTCTTCGCCCAGATCGAAGTCGATGCTCGGGATGTTCAAGGCGATTCCTCCCTATTTTGGGGTCCGAACCTAGCCCGGTGCCGGCCCTCTTGCGGTCGAAAAGGTTGCATTTTCCGCCAAACTTGGCGAGGATTTTCGAAAGGAACTCCGATGCCTTTTCAAGCCGCCACCGCAATCCCGCGCCGCGCCGTGACCCCCGCGGCCTTCGTCCGCGGCGTGGTTGCCGCTTATGAGCGATACGGCCTCGATCCCGCGGAGGCATTGAGCCGGGCCCAGGTCGCGCCAGACCTCGTCAATTCTCCGGATGGGCGGGTCACCGCCACCCAGTTCGAGGCGCTGGCAGACCATGCCATGCGCGAGCTCGACGACGAGGCGCTCGGCTGGTTCTCGCGGCGGCTGCCTTGGGGCACCTATGGCATGTTGTGCCGGGCCTCGATCACCGCGCCGACGCTGGAGGTCGCGCTCAAGCGCTGGTGCCGGCACCACCGTCTCGTTACCGAAGATGTGTTGCTCGATCTCGCGGTTGGCAAAGAGACCGCAATCGTGTCGATCCGTGAGCTGCGCGACCTCGGGTCTTTCCGCGAGTTCTGCCTGGTCACGCTACTTCGCTACGTACTCGGCTTCTCGTGCTGGGCCGTCGACTCCCGGATCGCGCTCCGGGCGGCCGAGTTCCCCTTCGCCGAGCCCAGCCACGTCTCGGTCTATCCGACCATATTTTGCAGGACTGTCCGCTTCGATGCGGACCGTGCGGCAATCGTCTTCGACAAGCACTATCTTTCGCTGCCGCTGACGCGCAGCGCGGCCGATCTCGACAACATGCTCAAGGGCGCGCTAAGGCTGACCGTGCTGCCCTACCGCCGCGACCGGCTGCTGGTCGAGCGTGTCCGCCGCGTGCTGCGCCATGCGCGCGGACGCGTCCTCGGCGCCGAGGATGTCGCAAGCGAGCTCGCGCTCTCCACCCGCACCATGCACCGCCGCCTCCGGGAGGAGTCCACCTCGCTGCGCGATCTCAAGGAAGAGGCGAAGTTCGAGCTCGCCAAGCAGGAGCTGATGCGCGGCCGCACTCCGATCAAGCGCATCGCGGAGATCGCCGGCTTCCGCAACGAGAAGAGCTTCTCCCGCGCCTTCCGCAGCTGGACCGGCGCAAGCCCGCGCGAATTTCGCGGCCGCTATCGCTGAGGCGCAAGCCAGTGCGATCTGGCTTAATTGCTCTGTATCGGCGGCCCCGACATGGGTCGCAGACCGCAACGTCGCCAAGCTGCTCTCGCTTGCAGCCCTAGTTCGAGTTGGTCTGTCCGCCCGGTCGAAGCTTGCGCGATCGCGACTGTTTCGGCTGCAAGGCGAACGCGTCGTTCGCGGTCTTGGCGCCGCCGCTCTGCGAGCAGATGCCGCCGATGCCAGCGGTTGCGGCCCGGCACGCCTCCATCGTCGGATAGCCGCAGCCATGAGCGGCCTGGGCGCCGTTGGTGATGCAGTATTCTTCCGCCTGTGTTGCTGCGGGTGCGGTCATCGTGAGCAACGCGGACGCAAACAGCGTTGCAGCGGATGCGACGAACGTGTTCGAAATCGATGTCATGGAGTCTGTTCCTGCTTCAGGGTCTCACAAGAGACCCTCGGCATGCCAAGCATGCTGAGGTTCACATCTTGGAGCTAAGCGGCGCACAGGAACCAGCAATCACGGCCCAGCGCATTGCAGGACTTCAAAAATCACATGTTGCACTTAGGTGATTAACTCATACTTAATGTGCGCAGTTTCATTCTCATCTGGGGAGTGTTCAGATCGCTATCCTGCCGGCGCCGCGGAGACCTCCTGCAGCGGCAGGGGCACATCCTTTGCGACGCCCAGCACGGGGAAGCTGCGGACGTTCTTCACGTTGGGCATCGCCGCGAAATGCAGGAGTTGCTGGCGCATGCTCTCGACACTCGGCGCGACGCATTTCAGCAGATAATCGGTATCGCCCGAAATCCGCCAGCACTGCTGGATGCGCGGGATTGCGGCGATCGAGCCCTCGAATGCCTCCAGCACCGGCTGGGCTTGGCTGCCGAGCTGGATCGAGACGAACGACGTCACCTCATAGCCAAGCAGCCGCTCGTCGATGACGGCGCGCACCGCCCGGATCACGCCCCGGCTGAACAGCGATTTCAGCCGCCGCAGGCAGTTCGGCGCGGACACGCCAACGCGCAGCGCCAGCTCGTTGTTGCGAACCCGCCCGTCCTGCTGGAGCTCGGACAAAATTTTCAGATCGATGCCGTCGAGCTGGTCACGCCCGGCCATCTCCTAACCTCGCCGATGAGCTGTCATGCGCGGTAGCGAAGCACGAGGCCAAATTGCTGCCAAGGGGCTCTCGCGGCGGGCGGCCGGCGGCCCTCCTCATCAGGCCGGGCTTGTCCCAGTCATCCACATTCCTTCATCGGCTACCAAAACGTGAATGCCCGGGACAAGCCCGGGCATGCCGTGCCGATGGCACTCGTCGAGGATCAATGCGTCCAGGGTTCGCCGCGTCGGAACGAGAAATTGTCGGCATAGGCGACCGGGCGGCGGATCGATTCCTTCGGCTCGATCACCTGGTAGGCGATACCCTTGCGCTCGCAATAGGCGATCGCCTCTTCCTTGCTGTGGAAGCGCAGCGTGATCTGCTGCTTCATGTCGGCCGACGAGGTCCATCCCATCAGCGGCTCGACCGAACGCGGCTGCTCCGGCTCGTAGTCGAGCTGCCATTCCCGGGTCTTGGACCGGCCGGATTGCATCGCGTTCTTGGCGGGCTTGAAAATGCGTGCGGTCATGGTTGGTCCGGGCCTCTTGGTCTTTTCGTCCGATTCCGATGCGTCACGGTGGCAGTTGGTGGAAACCTCGGGGATAGTATAGAGACACCGACCGGGAACTGATCGGTGATTCCGGGCCCTCCCGGCACCCTCGCCAACGGTATAGTCATTATGCTGCACCGTGACAATTGCGTACCCGCCTTCGCCGGGATGCCACCCGGCGGTACTTTGTCGTCGACACCAGCGTATCCGTCCCCTTCGAGAGCTCCCGTCGCATGGCCTTCCTGAACATCACCGCCACCCTCCCTGAAAAGGGCCGTGACCTCAGGCTCGACCTGTTTCGCGGAATCGCGAACTGGGCGATCTTTCTCGACCATATCCCCGACAACGTCGTGAACTGGATCACGACCCGCAACTACGGCTTTTCCGACGCGGCCGATCTGTTCGTCTTCATCTCGGGTTATACGGCCTCCTTCGTCTATGCGCGGATGATGCTGGAGCGCGGCTTCATCGTCGGCGCCACGCGGCTGACCAAGCGCGTCTGGCAGCTCTATGTCGCCCACATCATCCTGTTCGTGATCTACATCGCCTCGATCAGCTATCTGGCGCTGCGCTTCGGCGATTCCGAGATGATCAACGAGTTCAACGTCGCCGGGCTCGTCGACAACGCCACCGAGACGTTGCGCCAGGGCCTTTTCCTGCGCTTCAAGCCGCTCAATCTCGATGTGCTGCCGCTGTACATCGTGCTGATGGGCCTGTTTCCGCCGGTGCTGTGGCTCATGCTGCGCAAGCCCGACCTGACGATGATCTTGTCGATCGTGCTGTGGCTGACCGCGCGCCATTACGGCCTCAACCTCACCGCCTATCCGGCCGGCCAGTGGTACTTCAACCCCTATTGCTGGCAGGTGCTGTTCGTGTTCGGCGCATGGTGCGCGATGGGCGGCGCCCGGCGTTCGATGACGCTGATCAACTCGCCGATCACGCTGTGGGTCTGCCTCGGCTATCTCCTGTTCGCGCTGGTCATGACCATGGCCGGGCGCTTCCCCACCTTCGGCGCCATGTTCCCGGAATGGCTGTTCTCGGCCTTCAACCCGAACGACAAGACCAACCTCGCGCCGTATCGCTTCCTGCATTTCGTGGTGATCGTAATCCTGGTGATCCGCTTCGTGCCGAAGGAATGGCCGGGACTGGAGTGGAGGATCTTCGACCCCTTGATCGTCTGCGGCCAGCAGTCGCTCGCCGTGTTCTGCGTCGGCGTGTTCCTGTCCTTCGTCGGCCATTTCGAGCTGACGATGAGCTCGGGCTCGCTGCTCGCCCAGATCTTCGTCAGCGTCGCCGGCATCGCGATCATGACGACGGTGGCCTACTACATTTCGTGGTCGAAGAAGCAGGATAAGCCGCTGAAGCCGCCACCGTCCAAGCCGGGGGCAGCTGCGGCAAAGGCGGCCTGAACCCGCACCGGAGCGCGGCGCCCGGTTGCCCGTGCTTGCTCAGCCGGGACGGACCTGATTGACATGGGTCAACAGAGGCGGCGCCGGCCGGCTTAGTGTCGCCGCGACATGCGCCGCCGCATCGACGCCGGCGGCCTCCTCTCGCACAAGGCCCAGACACATGCCTACTCATTTCCACGCCGTGGTTTGGATCGACCATTCGCAGGCCAGGATCTTCCATCTCGGCCTGAGCGGCTCGGATGAAGTCACGCTGCATCCGCAACTGGCGACACGCCATCTTCATCACAAGGCCAATTCGATCGGCAGCGGCCATGCTGCACCCGACAAGGCATTCTACACTGACGTGACCAAGGCCCTCGCCGAGGCCGGTGAGATCCTCATCATCGGTCCGGCAAGCGCCAAGACGGAGCTCGCCAGCCACATTCGCGCGAGCGCACCCGATCTGGCCAAGCGGATCGTGGCGGTGGAAGCGGCCGATCATCCCTCCGACGCCGAGATCATCGCGTACGCGAAGCGTCATTTCAAACTGCCGCTGCCCCGCGTTCAGGCACCGGGATCGGCCGCAGGCGAGCGGCACACCCGCTAGAACCGCACAGAGCCAGGCTTGAGCCGCGAGGAGATTATCACAATCTCCTCGCGCGCTTCAGGCAGCCTCTTCGCCGTCGAACTCGGTGAACTTCTTGTAGATCCAGTCGCGACCGTCATGGCGGCGCCAGACCTTCCCGACCACGAACTGCCCATTGATGGAGCGGCGCGGCACGATCACTGTCCACAGATGCCAGATCTCGGTCCAGCTCGACCGCGAACCAACGGTCTTCAGGTTGCGATCGAAGGGCATGGACGACACTCGCTGGCGCAGAACTCGACTGATACGCGCGGCGCGACGAACCGTGAGCTGTGGTCGCCCGGATTGAAAGGCAGGCCGTCGCGAGCCGATGTTGATCTAATAACAGCCGGCAAAACGGCCGCAACAACCGCCCGCCCTTAACCTAACCGATCAACCTTACTCCTTGGGATGGAGCGAAGCGACCGGTTGAAAGCCAGAAGCAGCCTTTCTAGAATGCAGATCATTCGAGAACGGGCGCGCTGTTTCGGCGCACCGTCATTTTCATGCTGACCTCGAACTTTGAAAGCAACCGGTCGTTTGGAATTAATCGTTCTGCCGGGGGCCAAATCATGAAATTGCTATGTTCACGCCTAGCGCTGCGCATGACGCCGCCTGCACTGGCCGCGAGGACGCCGTCTCAGGAGACGCCGCAAGCCGCTAACGACAACCAGGCGGTCTGGCCGTTCGCCCCGTTCCCGCCCGGCTGGTACGCGTCAAGCTGACCCGCCCGATCGGAAAAGCGCAACGCCGCGCAAGCGGAATATCATCGCTTGGCGGCGTCCGTTTAGACATTGGGCGCTGAAATCCCCAACACACATATGTCTGCGGCAACAGCTAAAGGTTCGATGAATCTTTGGCAATTCGGCGCCGCGCGCCCCTCAGCAACACCTTGAAAAATCCCGCAGAAGTCGTGTGGCGCAGGCTATGAGCGCCAGGGCTTCAAAGTGATTGGACAGACCTCGCGCAAACGACTCACCCGCACTATGCCGCCCGCCCCGCCTCGGCGATCAAGCCGACTGGGACGTGGCGCTGGAGGCGCTGCCGGACGCGTTCTGCGCATTTGTCCCGAGCGCGCCTTGCGCGTTGTAGGTCTGCCCGGACGGACTGCCTTGCGTGCTCGCGGAGGTCTCGACCTCTGTGGTGCCGTCGGAATAGGTGATGGTGGTGGTGGTGACGCCGTCGATAGTCATGGAGACCTCGCTGACGATGGTCTTGGCCGAGCCGCCGCCGCCCGATCCCGAGCTTCCCCCCGCCGCTTGCGAGGACGATTCCGACGAGGTCGATGAGGCGACCTCCGTCGACGAGGCCGCAGACGTTGAGGATGCCGCAGACGACGACGGCGTCGCGGTCGAAGCGGACGTCGTCACGGCCGCGGTGGTGGATACAATCGCGCTGATCGACATGGAGACCTCGCTCGAAGGAGACCTCGGGCAAAGTGCTGGTTGCGCGCCCGATCCTTGCTTCACGCACACATCCCGCAAAGCAGGCGCGGCGCTGCGAAAAAATCGGCCCGGCAGATCTACTAGCTCGGACGGAGCAACCAAACGCAGCGCCGTGCGTTGCAGGTTTTTCCCAGCGATCTCAGGGTCCCCGTGAATGTCAACTATCAGCGCGCGCCCGCCATGGACGGAGTCATCTCGTCTCACGTCCGTGTGAGCAGAAGCGCGGCCGGTGAATTTCTGCGATCGAGCCGAGACCAATGATGAGCAGGCCGCATAACCAAGGGGGAGCAGTGAGCCAGATCGATAGGACCGAGAAACTATCCAACGTCCCGGAGACCGGAAGCTCGCTGTTGCCGCTCCTCGGACTTGGCGTGGCCGTGATCGCAATGCTGGGCTGGATCTGCACCCTCGCCTGGGGCGCCTGGCGGCTTGTCGACTGGCTGCTGTTCTGAGCGGAGTTGCGGTCGCAGCTCTGCGATCCCATGCCCTGCGAGCCTTCTCGGGACTGGTCGGGGCAGCTGGATTCGAACCAACGACCTGCAGTACCCAAAACTGCCGCGCTACCAGGCTGCGCTATACCCCGAATGTCCGGCGAGCCTCGTCGATACACGCTTCCCGAGCGGTCAGCAAGCTTTCCCAGCCCATCAGCAGGGCTCAACGCGCAGCAGCACGGCGGGCAATCGTCCCGGCCCGCTGGCGCTATTTGCTGCCGAACAGGGGATGGCCGACGCGGTCGCCGGGGCGGATGCCGTACTTTTGCGCCGTTCCCGCCACGACCTCCAGGACGGCCCTGGCGGGACCTCGGGACGAGATGATCTTGGTCGACAGCGGCTCGGTGTTCTCGGCAATGCGCAGGATCCGGCCGTCGGCGCGGATGAAGATCATGTCGAGCGACACGTACGTGTTCTTCATCCACATCGAGATTTCCTGCTCGGGATTGAAGTCGAACAGCATGCCTTTGCCGTCGGCCAATTCCTTGCGGTACATCAGGCCAGTCCGCCTCTCGTCCTCGGTCGTCGCCATTTCCACCGAGAACACCTGTACGCCGTTCTTGGTGACGATCTCGAGCGGCTGGAAGGTGGCGGCGCCGGCAGGCGCGGCGGCGGCACAGCCGATGATGACGAGGATGGCGGCAAGCCAGCCCTTCGCAGCGGACCAGATGGCCTTTCGATCAGAATTCATGTGGGCTCTCGAGGCGTGGCACTTGGCCAGTCCTTACGCGGCGGCAGCCGCAAAGGAAAGAGGCGCGCCGGACTGCCGGCACGCCTCTGCTCACGATGGCGGGAATTGGTGCTCTCAGTGCGACTGCAATCCCGGCGATCCGGTCTCGGGATGAATCTCGGCCGCCATCATGCCCTTGGAGCCGGGCCCGAAGCGGACCAGCACATACTGGCCCGGCCTGAGCTCTGTCATGCCGAAGCGGCGCAGCGTCTCCATGTGCACGAAGATGTCGGGCGTGCCCTCGCCGCAGGTGAGGAAGCCGAAGCCGCGCAGCCGGTTGAACCATTTGACCTGGGCCCGCTCCAGCCCGCTGGTCGGGGTGACCGTGACATGGGTGCGCGGGGGCAGCATCTGCGCCGGGTGGATCGCGGTCGACTCGTCCATCGAGACGACGCGGAAGGCCTGGTAACCCTTGGCGCGCTGGATGCATTCGACGACGATGCGGGCGCCTTCATAAGCCGTCTGAAAACCGTCGCGCCTCAGCACGGTAACGTGCAGGAGAACGTCCGGCCAGCCATTGTCGGGAACGATGAAGCCGTAACCTTTGGAGGCGTCGAACCATTTGATGACGCCATGGACCTCGACGAGATTGGCGCTGGTCTCACCAAGCCCGCTGAACGGACTGAGCCCACTATCCCGGCCGGCCCCCCCGTGCTCGCCCGGCGTCATTCGCCCGGGCGATACTCCCTGCCCGGGAACCCCGAGCTTCTTGGACTCAAATCCGTCCGACGACCCCATAACCCCGGACCCCACACTGCCATGCAGCCCGCCACATCGGCGGCGCTCGAATCACGCGTCTTTAAGAGAATGTTCTCAATTCGACGCGACGCGAATCTTTCGACTCAAAAGATAACACTCTCGGTTGCGAGGCATAGACAAAAAAGAGATTCGCCGGAACCTATGAACAGCTTGCACAGCCGCGAATCAAACTGATGCCTCAATTGCCGACAAAGGGCCCGAGCGTCTCGCCGATGTCGTGGCGGATGACGAGGTCGGCGATATCGTCCTGCTCGGTCGGCTCGCGATTGATGATCACCAGACGTGCGCCGGCCCGCTTGGCCATCATCGGAAAGCCCGCCGCCGGCCACACCACGAGCGAGGAACCAATCGCGATGAAGAGATCGCAGGCCTGCGACAATGCGGTCGCGCGCTGCATCTCGTCGTCCGGCATCATCTGGCCGAAGGAGATCGTGGCGGTCTTCACCGGCTCGTCGCAGGCCGTGCAGTTGGGCGCCGCGCCATCGTCGTCGAAACGACGCCTCACCCAGTCGAGCGGATAGGCCTGCCCACACCCGATGCAGCGCGCATAAGTGGTATTGCCGTGAAGTTCAACCACGTGCTCGCCGGCGAAGCCCGAGGCTTGGTGCAGATTGTCGATGTTCTGGGTGATGACGGCGGGAACCTTGCCTGCGCGATAGAGCGAAGCCAGCGCGCGGTGGCCGCGGCCGGGCTTCGCCGCGGCAAAGACCTCCTCCATCGCGAAACGGCGGCGCCAGGATTCGTTGCGGGCCTCGAGGCTCGCGACGAACTCGTCGAACGGGATCGGACGGTTTCGCGTCCAAATTCCACCCGGCGAGCGGAAATCGGGAATGCCGCACTCGGTCGAGATGCCGGCGCCGGTGAACGGAACGATGATCCTCGACTCGGCAATCATGTCGCCGAGCCGCTCGACGCCGCTCTGAAGATCCAATGCGATCAATCGCGCCTCCCGACTCGTTTTGCCTGACAGCAATATGCGCAAGCGGCAAGATCGTTGACGCTTTTATCAAGCGCGAATGCAATGCGCCCGGCAATCCTTTCCGATCTTCGCTTATCACAATCCTGCAATGCCTCCTCCCCATTGACGCCCCATTCAAGAGCGCCAATGGATGTGTTGACGCGACTCAACGTGATTGCGGCGGCAGCGCTTGAGTTTAGGTGTGCACATACTCAGGTGTAGAGGGGATTTGACATGACCGAAGATGAAGAACGGAAAGAGCGCGAACGCGAAGAGATCGCTGCCCGTGTCGCCGCCTTCCGTGCCACGCAGGAAAAGTTCAAGCGCGAGCGCGACGAATATTTCGTGTCGACGCTGGAGAACGCCCGCAAGGTCGAGCGGCCCTCGCTTTGGCCGTAGGCCGGTCACGCAAGCATGAGCGGGAAGACGCGCGAACGAAAAAAGCCCGGAGCATCGCTCCGGGCTTTTCGCTATCCATGACTACCAATGGCGCCAGTGGTGATGGCGGTGGTACGGCCCGCCGCCGTAATAGGCGTGGGGTCCCGGTCCGTAATAATAGCTCGGGCCGCCGTAATAGCCGTAGCGGGGACCGTAGTACCCATGAGGCCGGGAGGCTGCGACCGCGCCGGCGGTGATCGCGCCGGCGGCAAGGCCGAACGCGAGGCCCGGGCCGATGCCACGACCGCGCGCTTCTGCCGGTGACGGCGCGGCTACTGCCGTCACGCCAACGGCGGCCATGGTGGCCAGAACTGCCAGTGTCTTCTTCATGCTCTCTCCTTCGCGTCGTGCGGAGATAACCGTCAGCGCCAGCGATGGTTGCGGGCCCGGTGAAACCGACCGCTCGAAAAAATGTCGCGACACCGGGAACAGAATCGTCGAGCGCAGATTGACCTTCCAAGTGCGGGAGCCTCCGCCATCCGGGTCGAGGCAACGGCACGAAGACCCCGTCAGCATCTCCGCGATGCTGGCGGGGTTTTCAGTTTCACGGGAGCAGATGGCAGCAGACCATGACGGTTGCCAGCGGGGCCGACGTTCGAGGAGGAGAGCTTGCCGTTATCCGCTTTGCTGGCCCGTATCCGCAGATTGGTTCCCAAGTCCGACGATCAGCACTACGAGGAAATCGTGCGCAGCTTCGGCGTCGGCACACTGCGCCCGCCGCCGACACCGATGAGTGATCGTGAGCTGGCGCGGGCCATTGCCGAGTTCCTGAAGGAGCAGCCGTCGAGCAAATCGGTCGCGACGCTCGGCCGGCGCCTCGACCCCTCCTCTCCCCTTTGAGCAGCGCCCGCCTTGATTTGAGCGGCACTCGTTCGGGAACATGCGCTCCGCGCGCACGTTGTTCGTCCCTTCAAGACGAGGAGGTATGACATGCCGGTGTGGCTCGAAGTCCTGGTGAACCTGTCCGGCTATGCGGGTTTCGTTGCGCTGGCGACCTGCGGCGCCGGCTGCGCCGACACGTCCACCGACGATCGGATGTGCAGCAAGGAACGTTAATTCGCGCGCGGCACTTGCCCTGCCGTTCGCAACAGCCGGTCGGCCTTCACGGCGACGCGCGTGTCCTCGGCCTGCGGCGGCCGCAGCGAGAAGCTGATCTCCACGAAGGCAAGACAGAACAGCGCGCCGACGATGGCGACGCGACGGTAGGTGTGCCGGTCGCCCTGATAAAAGGACGTTTCTGAAAAAGGTGTCATGGCAAAATTGCTTCTTGGCGAAGTCGTTTCTTGCTTGTCTTTGCCCGACACCTATCGCAACCCGCAGCAAGCGCAATGCGATTGAGCTTTTAACCTAACCGAATAGCGTTATCGGCATTCGTGCAAGCTATCGTTAGGCACCACAGGCGGGCACCTTCGCGAAAAGCCCAGACGGACAGCCGACTTGTTCCGGCTTCGATACCATTTCGTTCTCGCAGAACGAATCGGAATCGCAGAAATCGATGCGGAGCAATTCTTAACAGGGGGTTCGCAACGACATGGTCGCGTCGCGTCGTCTTCGATTGCGGATCCCTGCGGCCGCACTGGAACGGAATGAGAGCGTGGTGCCGCTCGCATTTGCTCTCTCTTCGCCTCATAGGGGCGATGAGCACAGGACTGTGCCAGGCACCACGCCTTGCGATACGCACGGTCTTATCGCAGACAGCGGGCAGCGCGTGTTCTGCATCCGACTCCATTTCGTTCCCGAAGAACGAATCGGAATCGGATGAGCAGCGCGCAGCGACTCCTAACAATCAGTGAAGCACGCTCTCACCCTTCGGCGGCACCACTCGTCGTCAGGAATCCATCAGGGGCAAATCAAGCGCGCGCCGCGAGGCACGAGATCGCGCTCACGTGCTGCCGCAGCGCCGGCGCTGATCAAGCCGCCCGCTTCGTCTTGTCCTTCGCCGAGAAACATTCGAGAATCTGGATACGAAGTTCTTCCGCGGCCGGCCCCTCGAGCTTCCTGAGTTCGTTCCAGAGCCTGATCACTTCGCGCTGCTTTTCGACGGTCATGAGTCACCTCCAATTGATCACAAAGGCGGCTCACACTAGAACAAAAAGAGAACGAAATGTCCAGCCCTCTTCAGAAATTTCGCAGACCGTCGAACCTTTTCAGCCGGCCAAGAACTCATGGAGGCTGGGGATTTCAGCGCCCAGTGATACGGCAGCGCCGCCTGACGAACATACTCCGTCGCCGCGGCGCTGTTGCTTTTTGATATTTCAACTTTAAGTTAGCGACACGGCTGGCGGCCAGGCGCTGAATCCCAACGCCGTCAGCCAGAGACCCCGCGTGAGAGCGCGGGGTTTTTCTTTCAGGTCTGAGAGTGCTCGCGTCGGGGACTGCCGTCATCGTCGTGGCAATGTTCGGCATGGCCCCGAGCACCACCTGTCCTCAGCCGTTTATCGTTGCACCGTCCTGCGAGGACGCGCTGCAACGGCATCGCAGGCTTTTCAGACGGCGTCCTTTGCCACCTTCAACGGCGAGGCCTTGACCGATTTGCTGGCGGGCTTCGCCGCAAACTGCATCGGCTCCTTGGTGAAAGGATTGACGCCCATGCGGGCCTCGGTCGCCGGCTTGTTCACGACCGACATCTTCACGAAGCCGGGAACGACGAACTCGCCGGACTCGTTGAGCTCCTTGTAGCCGACCGTCGCCATGTACTCGATCACGGACTTCACATCGTTCTTCGAAAGCTGCGTGCCCTCGGCAATAGCATCGATCAATTGGGTCTTCGTCATCTTCGCCATGTCTGAATTCCTTCGAATGGATTCGCGCGAGCAATGCCTGCTGGAGACGCGGTCGGACCGCGATGGCGCGCTGCTGATTCATGCCAGAAGCCATGAAGCGATGGGGCTTAGAGCCCATCGAGGCCGAAAACGCAAGCACGGGTTCTGCGAGGTTCCCGACTTGTTGTGAAAGACGGCGGGATGCAATTTCCTTGAACCATTCTGCAGCGGGCGCGTCTCGTCGACGATGTCCCTGCGCTTCATCCACGAGAGAGCCACCTCCCGCGCGGGTCTTCGCTTTTGCGTGCCGGCAGAACGCCCCCGCTGCTATAGTGACCCGAATATTCTCGTGGGGCGCTCATGAAGGTTGCTATCGTCGTCGCAGGTTTGATCGTCATCGCTGTCGTAGCGTTCGTCGCGATACAGCCAAGCTTCCTGAAGCCGGCATCCCTCGCACTCGTCAAGAAGTCCGACATCTTCGGCTTCTCGCCCGGAATGACGTTCGAGGAGACCAGCAAGCTCGTCAGTCAACGCCGTTATCTCTGCCGCCGGGGCCGCAGCTCGCCCAGCCTCGAATGCGAGATCAATGGAGCCAAGGTCTCCGTCGACAGCGACGAGTCCGACGCCAGGCACCCGATCTGGCGCGTCAATGCGACGTTGAGCAATCCGGGCTCGCAGGAAGCTGCCGTGAAGTCGATCTCCGACCAGTACAACGCACAGGCCATCAAGAGCCGGGAGGGATGGACATGGATCGTCGGCCGCGGCTTCAAGCTGAGCTATGACGGTCTCGCCTTGAACCTCGTGGACGAGGCCGCGGAGGCACGGCTTCGCAAGGACGAAGCAAAGCGATAGAGCGTGGAGTCACCTCCGCGTGAAATCTGTGGCTCTGCAGGCGTTGTTGACACTTCAGTAACCCAACGCCGCCAAGCTCCCATCAGGTTCGTTGCGTTGGAGTACCCCACAGTGCTGGATTTTGACGAGCTGCGTGAACTCGCAGCCGATGTTCGTATTTTTGTCGACGTCGCCGAAGACAAGGCCGAGGCGCTGAGGGCCGTCATCGCGGCTTACGACGTTGTGCTGGCGATCTTCCCCACCGAAGAGGGCATGGGCCTTCACGTCATCAAGGGCGGCGAGATCCTGGATGGCATTGCAAAATCGCGGACACATGCGATGTACAGCCATACGGCGATCGCAGTTCCCGACCTCGCCCATGCCGAAGCCCTCAAGTTCCTGACGAGGCCCGTCGAACAGCGGATTGCGGCCTGACGCCGCGCAACTTCGCCGGCCTCGGCTGCAATGCCGCGGCCGCACGTAAACATCCGCGCCTGCTCGAACGTGGTGCAGGCCGGGGGCTACAGCTTCGCGGAATTTCTTTGCTCTTGAATATCCTGTTCCCGGGAACATGATTTCCGCACTCCCGTTGGCTCCAGGCAACCAACCAGGAGTTTGCGATGAAGAAAATCATGATCGCCACCGCCGCCCTCGGTCTGATGTGCGGTTCCGCCTTTGCGCAGAACCAGACCGGCCCGGCCCCGCAGTCCAACAACATGCAGAAGCCCGGCATGAACAGCACGGACAAGGGCTCGATGAATCAGGGCACGACCGGAATGAGCAACGACGGGATGAGCAAGGGCGGAATGGTGAGGCCGGACGCGTCCGGTCAGGGCGGCTCGGGCCCGGGCAGTGACCAGGGCGGCACCAAGACGCGCAGCAACATGAAGTAAATCGCTTTTCGCAGAGCCTGCTTCCCGGCCGCGCCGCTCCGCAGCAGAGCGGCGCGGCCGAATTATGCGCGGGCTTCAGCGGCCCGGCTCTAGGCGGTTCGCGGCTTCCGCCGCAGACCGATGCGGGTGCCGGGCAGATTGATCCCGAGCTCGATCGCCCGCGACCTGATCGATGCAATGGGACGCTTGAGTTTCACGATCATCAGCGTGAGGCTCTTTCCGGTTTCACACATGGATCGCAGCAGCCGGTCGTCGTCTTCCGACCAGCGTTCGTGATTGTAGGTTCGGGCAGCCATGGACATGTGCCTCTGAGGCCGGTGAGGCGGGGCCAAGCGGGGGAATGTCAAAGGACCCAGCTTCGCCTTTTCTGAGCGCGGCGGCTGGGTGTCAGTTGAAGGGCGGCTTGTTACGCTGCCGCCTGATCCAGAGATAGTTTTTAGACGCAGCTTTTCAATCGACTTACGGATTTGTAATCGCGGATACGTCTCGCGCCCGCGTTCAGCGAAATTCGCGAACTTTCCGCGTCAATGATCGAGAAAGAATGCTGCGAGTCCGATTGCAATGCAGGAAAGACCGACGATTGCAGTGGTGAGTTCGACGGCGTTCTCCAGGCGCAAGAACCTGACGACGGCGTTCCACACAGAAGTGAGGAGCGTTTCCACGATGGCGCTGAGCAGGCCCTGAAGCATGGCGATTGGTCACAGCCGGTCTCGCCGAGGTTCATCCGCGACTGATCCAAGAGCCGCCTCCTCCGCGAGGCAGTGCATTTTGTTTTGAACTTTCGACCGGCTCGCGCGTCTTACAGTTGAAGCCCCCAAGGCTTCCCCCCGACAGAGAACCCCGCTTCCCCCAGGCGGGGTTTTCCGCTTTCGCGCGCTGCATCAGCTTGCCCGGGATTTCAAGCGCTCTTTGCCGTTGACCTCGCTACCCCTCCCGGCGCACTTTTTGCGCCGGGCAGGGTTTTGAGGAGCCGTGATGCCGAAAACCCTTGTGGAATTCAGAGCGCAGAACCTTCGTTTGCTCGAGCGGCTTTGTCCCGACGATCCGCGATACATCGCGGCGTGGCTGAAGCAGTTCGATGAACAGAACGGGATCGTATCAAAAGCTCGGCCGAAGTCCGGCAAAACCGGTGGAACGTCTCCGCCGCGCAGGAAGGCTGCTTCACCCGGCCGGGCCAGATCAGTGCCCTCCCCTGTCTCACCTCGCTGATCGCAGCAAACGGCGGCGCGCACCCGTTCGCCTTGCGCGCGCGTGCGCTTCCCAGCGCCGGCCGCAAGCTCATGCGGCTCGGCGCTTCCTTCGCGGCCCTGCGGACTTCGTCTTCGGTTTTTCGGTGCTCACCGTGGAGACCCGCGCGACCGAACCGAGAGACGCGGAAAGAATCTCGCGCTGCGCTTCGAGCCAATGCGTCTCGGCGTGGCCGTCCTGACCGCCGCTCTCCATCCAGATCTGATAGGCACGCTCGCGGATCGCTTGTTCCAGGTCTGACATCGCTGTGTCCCTCCGAATTGGAGCGGCATCCTGAGCGTGCTCGGTTAACAAGCTCTCAAGCGAATGACGTTCCCGCACCGGAACAGTTTGCACAGAGCACGCGGCTCTTCGAGGAACCCGTCATCGTACGTCGGCAATGATGGCTGCGACGCGGCGCGAGTGATGATCCACGATCACGAGGGACTTCCCCGCTATCAAATATTGATCGCCCCAAAACCCGTTGAGGATTTGCGTCACCTCAGCCGGAAGATCCGCGGTCTCGGTTTGTCGCGGGACCGACGTGCCGACCATCATTTCGAAATTCGGCCGATCCACCGCAGGACCTTGCGCCGTCGAGAGCACCGACTGGAGTTGCTGGCGTTGCTGCTCGGAAAGGTTCGCGGGCTGGCTGCTCTGCTTGATCTGGCGGGCGCGACCGCCGCTCGAATCCTCGTTTACAGCCGGATCTTCTTTTGCAGCCGTGCTGATCGCGTCGCGCTGTGTTGGAACACCAGTGCCGACCGTGGTCGCCGGCGCGCTGCTGTCGGCTCCGGTCGTTGGGCGCCCAACGTAATCGGTCATGCCGAACATCTGGGGAGCCGCAAGCCAAAGCCCGGAGCCCACGAACAGGATCGCGGCAACCGCCGATCCCCACATCATCAACTTGCGCGTGCCTTCTCTCTCTTGGTCCCGGGAAAGATCTCTGGCCATGTCGAGGTGCCTCCAGTTGCTTGTGGCCAACCCGGGCATTGCTTGTCCGTTCCTCCTGAGCTTCGGCCAACCTCTGTCCGGCGCCTCATCCTTGATTTGGAACGTTGCGTCCGCACCCGCGACAACGATGACAACAGCGCAATCGCCTGCGGTGCTTGGAAGGGGCGATGCCCGACAGTCCATCGGCCCCTTTGACGCTCCCGTTCGAACGGTCAGGCAGAAGCAATGCAGAGCACTCAGAAACCAGGCTGCAGTCGTTCCGGCGGATGCATCCGCTGAACGCAGCCAGCACCCTGCCGGCCCGCACGCCGCGCCGGAGCTGACCGACGCGGACAGGACGCCCGGTTGCGGAATGTTGCCTGAACCGGATGACCAAACATCAGTCCCAGGGGCTAAGTCGGATGAACGATACTCGGCGGCGCAGTGGTCCCGCGAGGAGTGACGTGTGCATGGGTGGAGCTCCGCCAGTTCCACCAAATAGAGCGGATAGACAATCAAGGAATGTCGGCAGCTTTCCGGCTCTCCCCGATCGAAACCGGCTTGTTCAGGAAATACTCGCGATTGCCCGTCGCGGCTTCCGCGTACTGGTCGATGGCCACGATGATGGCCTGGACGTGGGCATAGCACCACCCTTCCCGCGTCGCTCTGCGACGAACGTCCTCGAGCGCGGTCAGGAAGGGCGACAGGTCTCTCTCGTCGTCGAACCATCGCCTGCTCACCATGTTCTCCCGCCGAGCACCCTGCCCTTGGTCTGGCGCGGCTGTGCCGCCTTCAGCGCGTCGCGTTCGGCACAGAGACTCTCGACCTTCGCCTCCATCCGCGACAGCAGCGCTTGCGCCGAGGCCGTCCCGATCCCCGCGCGCTGCAGCTGGAGGATCTCCTTCCTCTGTCTGCCCATCTGGATGCGCATCCGTTCGATCTCCCGCCTGAGAAAGTCCAGGTCCGGCATGTCTGGCCTCGCGATTTTGAATATGGCCCAATGAGAACAAAAACGGAACGAAGAGTCGAGTCCGACGTTCTACGGAAAACGGAATAGGAGATGTGCAATGGCCGACAACACCCAGAAGGACCCGAAAGACTGGGTTTCCGGAGACGACCCGATGACGGGTGCTCAGGAATCCTATCTCAAGACACTTGCCGAGCAGGCCCATCAGGACCCGCCAGCGGAAGACCTGTCCAAGGCCGAGGCCTCCGAGCTGATCGACAAGATGCGGCAAAAGGCCGGGCTGGAGGAGTGAGCCAGTAGAATTGCGGGAACTCGCCGCCATGTGTATGCAAACGAAATTGGGAATCGAAAATGCCATATTTCGTTTGCGCCCGCGACGGAGCGGGCCAGATCATCTTGAAGCGCGACACCAAGGAGGCAGCCGAGAAGAAGGCCGCCGAACTCCGCGACATGGGCTATTTCGAGGTCGAGATCGTCGCGAAGGGAGTCGAGAAGGCGGCGTGAGGGAACGGAGGCGCTCGGGGCGAGTTGGCCGTGCATGACCAAAGTATCGCTCCAGCACCAAGCCGACCGCGCCGAAGCCCTCGCTGCCCAGACGGCGGATGGCGAAATCAGAGAGGCTCTGTTGAAGGCTGCGCAGGAATATCGGGCCCAGCTCGAGAGCGACGATGACAAGGCCGACCTTGAGTAGACGCGGCCTCATCAGCAAGGTTCGCGTATTGGACCTTGGTGGCGGCTTGACCGCGCGCCCCGCATCGATCGAGCTTCGTCAAAGCAAGTCGCCGACGAGCTTGATGATGCTGACGATCAGGCCGGACAGACATGCCGCGGTGCCGAGGTCGGCCACGTAAAGCAACGCGTGACGTTCGTCCTCATTTAGTTCTGCCAGCGCCTTTCGCATCTTCCCTCTCCATGGCCTCGATGAGTTCTTCGTCATCGAGAACATCCAAAAGACCATCAGTCGTCTTGTTGCAGTCGCGCAGTCCCGGCCCGGCCGACGCCTTCCCTCCCGCGATCCGGCATGCCGGTACTCACTCTGTGAAGCAAAACGCGATCACGAGCGGCGCGTTCCTCTGCTCGATCCTTTGAATAGGCCTGCGCGACAACCCTTCGGAGGTCGTGTCGCGATACTCGTCGTCCACATCGTGTGTCGGCTCGACCCAGATCGCCTTCGGCTTCTGACGGGCTCGGTCAGCTTGGTCTCGGGTTGAGCGGATTCGTAGACCAGCAGGTGCCGAGACCTTGGTCTCTGCCAAGGCTGCCGAGCCAAATACGTCAAACGTTATCGCGCAGCCGCTTCTGACCCAATCCCGATCATCTGTGATGAAGCACACGCAAGCTGCTTACGTCCTGCCGGATTGAATTCACCCTTGTTTTCAGACGCATCGTCTCTATCTGTCTCGCATGGAAATATCCGACATTCAGGATTTTGCGATCCAGGCCCGCCTAGCGGCGGTCCTCGGCGCAGCCGAGTTCGACCGCGTCTTCGCCGGGGTTCGTTTTGCCGAGGTCGAGGGGCCGCTGTTGTATGTCTATGCGAAAGACGAAGCCGCCGCTGCCGCGATCGAGGACGACTTCGCGCTGCTCGTCGCGGACATTGCCGGCCACATCTTGAAGCAGAACATTGACGTCGTGGTCGTGCTGCCGAAGGTGTTGCAGTAGCTGAAGTGACACTTGGCGGCGAGTTCAGTCAATCGCACGCGACCGCCGACAGCGCTTCGGCCTGAACGATCCCGATGTTCGGTCACATGCAGTAGTATTGCCCCATTCGACGCATCGCTTCCGCGCGTACGCTTCGCGCGGTGGCGGTGGCGGTATCGCCCCTAGCGAGCGCTTTCCAGCACAGCGCGATGTTCTGCGGAGTCAAAGCCATCACTTCGGCAAGTCGGCTTTGCGTCAACCGTCGCTTGCGTGAGCAATGCCGAAAGCTCCATGCTCGGCAAGTGATCGTTCGCAGCCTCTTCCCTTCAATCGCGCCTGCCGCGAGCCATTCTCAGATCCTCTCGTTCTAAGCTCGACGAGAGCCCTGCCCTTCCTCCCTCTTTTTTGCTATCTCTCGCTCCTGCCGGCTTCGCCGCCTCAAGACCCTCCATCTTTTCCAGGGAGCAACAACCATGAGATATCTCCACACCATGCTGCGCGTGAGCAATCTCGATGTCGCGCTGAAGTTCTACCAGGATGCGCTGGGGTTGAAGGAGGTGCGGCGGATCGAGAACGACAAGGGGCGGTTCACACTTGTCTTCCTGTGTTCGTCGGACGATCTCGAGGCGCTGAAGACGCAGCCGCCGACGCGCGGGGCGCCGCTCGTCGAGCTCACCTGGAATTGGGACGAAGAAAAGTACGGCGAGGATCGCTTCTTCGGCCACCTCGCCTACGAGGTCGACGACATCTACGCCACTTGCGAGAAGCTGATGAAGGCAGGCGTCACCATCAACCGGCCGCCACGCGACGGCAACATGGCCTTCGTGCGCTCGCCCGACCTGCACTCGATCGAGCTCTTGCAGAAGGGAGATCCGAAGCCGCCGCAGGAGCCCTGGGCTTCGATGCCGAACACCGGTCATTGGTAGCTGCGCGCGGGAACAAGCGCGCACGGCCCGCGTTCACCCTCCAGTGATGCAATTGGAGGAGGATGCGATGGCGAGAGGGCTGTTGCTGTGGATGATCGGCGTGCCGATCCCGGTGATCATTCTGTTGTGGCTGTTCTTCGGCCGCTGACCGTCAGGTTGAACTTTGCAATGAAAGCTCCGCCACGTGCGGAGCTTTTTGCATGAGAGGCGCGCCGCATCGCGCATCGCGTCTTTCGGGAAATTCCGCTATCACCCGCGCAAGGTGGACTTGTAGCCCGGATGGAGCGCAAGCGTAGTCCGGGACAGCCGATGTCAAAGCCCCCCGGATTGCGCTCCGCTCCATCCGGGCTACGACTCCGGACAACGCTGCGGGGAGACGCCTGATGCCTGAGACCAAGCTGACGATCTGGGGCCGCGCCAATTCGGTCAACGTGCAGAAGGTGCTGTGGTGCTGCACCGAGCTTGGCCTGCCTTTCGAGCGCATCGATGCCGGCATGCAATATGGCAAGACCCGCGAGGCCGACTACCTCGCGATGAACCCCAATGCCCGGATCCCGACGCTGGTCGAGGGCGACTTCGTGCTGTGGGAGTCCAACTCGATCATGCGCTATCTCTGCCTCGCGCATGGCCGCGGCACGCCGATCTACCCGGAGGCGCCCAAGCAGCGCGCCAGCGTCGACCGCTGGCTCGATTGGACGCTGTCGACGGTGCAGCCGGTCGACCGCCCGGTGTTCTGGGGCATCGTTCGCACGGCGCCCGCCGAGCGCGACATGATCCAGGTGCAGCGCGATGCCGATGCGGCCGCCGAGGTCTGGGCCATCGCCAACCGCCTGCTCACCACGCGCAGCTTCATCGACGGCGATGCGTTCACGCTCGCCGACATCGCGATCGGCTGCTATGCGCGGCGCTGGCTCGGGGTCGAAGGCATCACCCGGCCGGCGCAGCCGCATCTCACCCGCTGGCTCTCCGAGCTCGGCAAACGGCCCGGATTTGCGCAATTCGTCGCACCGCCGATGTCCTGAGCCGGTGATGCGGCTCAAGCCGCGGCGAGGACGCGAGGAATCGTCGTTCGCGCGCCTGCCGCCGGGCGCTACGGCAGCGCTTGACGGCTACTGTGCATGGGGTTGTTTTCGCGGTTCTGTTTGAGGCCTTAGCGCCAGCCGCGCTCGACCAGCAGCACGATGACGATCAGCACCAGCGTCACCGCGACGGTGGCGAGCCGCGCCGTCCAGCTCATCCCGCGGCCGATCCACCAGAGCAGCGCGCAATACATCAGGACGGGAACGATGAGGTCGAGCCGCAGCAGATCCGCCGGCATGGGCTTCAGCGCCTGACGGCGGTGTCGATGCTGATCGCGCCGCCGATCTTCACGCAGGTCCCGGTGCCCTCGACCATGACGAAGCGCGGGCCGTAGGAGGCGCAGGAGCCCGCCCCGGCCTTTCCGGCGGTGCCCTTCAGCGGCAGGGCCTTGCCTGCTTGCGGGCGCTCGGCAGGCGGCAGGCGCAGGCTCTCAGCCGCAGCTGCGGACGTGGCCATGAGCGAGATCAGGACGAGGAGCGGCATGCGCATTGCCGCCTTGTAGCCCGAACGGAGCGGGCGCGCCATCGGCCCCGCTGCGGCGCGATGTCAGATGAATTTGACGCCGGCCGACTTGCCGCGGCGCCAGACCACCTGGCAGCTCCGCCCCGTGCGGGCGTCGCGTGCGAAGGCCATCCGGATCACGCCCGGAAGCTGGCTCGCGTCCTCGTCCAGCGTGATCCTGGCCCCGGAGTCCGAAATGTCCTGGACCAGGCAATGCCGCGCGGCGAAGCCGCCGTCGAGCGTGATCCAAGCGTGCTGCGACAACAGCTTGCGGGCTGCGCGCTTTTTCGGCGGTGGCATCGGAAATCTCCTACTCAAGCGCTACGCAGGGAACCCTAAGAAACCGTTGAGATCGCTGCCGATCATGCCGAGGCCCGCCGCTGTTCACCGAGGCCCAAAACTCCGTTCCCGAACGGCTTGCCCGGGAGCGCAAAGGCCACTATACGTTCGCCGCTGCAAGCCGCCGGGCGCTGTTCGGCCGGCCAGCGGCCGTGCCGCGGCAAGCGGCAGGGCCCTGTTTGCTCCCTTCGTCTATCGGTTAGGACGCCACCCTTTCACGGTGGAGAGAGCGGTTCGATTCCGCTAGGGAGCGCCAAAGGCGGGAAATCCACCCGCCTGGCATGAACCTCCGCACCTCCGATTTCCGACCAACCTGCGATCGGAACCGGCAAGAGGCCATGGAGCAGCGCCAGACCATCCCGAACGACTCGTCCGGCGCTGCCTCGCCGCCGCCGCCCTGGATGCATCGTGCTGCCGCCCACCCGCCGGACCGCCGGGCCAGGATGCTGGAGCACATGGCGCGCGCCCGATCGCTTCCGCAGCCCCAGGCCGCTGCTTTGCGGCCGACGGCCAAGACGCCGCTCGCGGCGGGCCTCGCCATTCTCGGAGATGCCTGCGGCTACGCAATCCTGTTCGGCACCATCACGCTTCTGTTCCAGTCTCACGTTCCTCTTTACCTCGGCGCGTTTCTTTTCCTTGCCGACGGCAAGCGCATCGAAAGCTTGCTCGGAGCGATCGGCTTGAGGTTCGAGCCTGATGCGATCGGGCCCGATATCGTCAAGGGCTGCGCCTTCTGGTTCGCCTGGATCGCACTGCTCGTCTCCTTGCGGGGCTCTGCCCCCGCCTGGCTCGCGCCGTGGATGCCGCCAGCCGAGTCATGGGCTTCGATCGCCGTCATCATTCTGGCGCTCGCTGCTTTCGATGCAGTCGCAGCGCTGGCGATCCGGCGCGCAGGTGCGCGGTTCGGATTGGCAATCCGCCCCGACAGCCTGATATGGACGACGATCAAGTTCGCCATCGTCGTGGGGCTGCTGGCCTTGCTGGTGCTTCTCGGCGCGGTTTGACACCACCGCCCGGCAATGCACCCCGTTGTGACTTTGTGCCGCGCGTCGTCGCCCCATCTTCGCTCCCCGCATTTACCGGAAATTTACCCCCACTCATGAGCGCGGGTATCAATTGCTTAGAGTTTGCGCCCTACCGTGAAACTACGGGAATAATCCAAGAAGATTGGCGTCCATGTCCGTCGCAGAGTTCCTCAGGCAACGAGCGGTGGACGTGGCGGTGAGCGGCAGCTACTCGCTGCCTCGCTGGTATGATTGCGAGGGCAAGCTCCGCAGCTTCGCTTGCCGGACCAAGCGCGTCTCGCCCTTCCGGATGATCGTGGACGTGCCGGTGGTCGGCAAGGTCGGCGAGCGCGTGACCTCCTACTTCCAGGATTTCGGCGAATTCCAAAGCACCATCAGCGCGACACTGAAGTCGGGCTTTCTGATGGAGCTCGACATGACGCGGGCGCGGCGCGCCTGGATGTCGGAAAAGCTGACGTGGCTCGAGAAGAAACAGAAGGACGACAGCATTCGAGAATTGCGACGTGACGCGCGTTTCGTTCCGCAGGTCTCGCACACCGTCCTGACCCTCGCGGACGGCAGCACTCACCCCTGCTTCATCATCGACGTCTCCACGGCCGGCGTCGCGGTCTCCTCGGAGCATGATCCGGCGGTGGGAACCCCGCTCGCGGTCGGCGCCTGCGTCGGACGGGTGATCCGCAAATTCAACCACGGCTTTGCGGTCAAGTTCGCCGAGAAGCAGCCGCGGGACGACCTCGTCCGCCTGATCGTCCGCGCGCCCATGCTGAAGTCGGCCTGACCCTCGGCACCACCTGCCCTATAGCAGCCCCAATGCCGGATCAGCCTTTCGAGGTCCGTGCCGCGGGCCGGACGTCATTTTGCAGACTTGCGATCGGGGGACCGAATGGCAGTCGACAAGATCACGGTTGATAAGATCAAGGTTGGCAAGATCACCTGGGACAGGGTCGGCCGGGTCACCGAGCCCGGACGCTACATATACACGTTCGGCTGGCTCACCATCACCGCCGGTGACCTCGAAATCTGGAGACGATATCCGCAGGCTGCATTCACGCTGCTGGCCCAGCCTTCCGAATCGCTCGAATCCGTTGGTGAGGAATTCCATCTCGGCGCCTTCGACGTCGCACCCGACGCCCCGCCGCCCATCACCACCCACTGAGCCCGGAGAGCGCGGCCGTCACCAGGGGCGATCAAGCGCGGCCGGCCTGAGCGCTGGCCGACAGGTCCTCGCGGCGGGATGCTGCACGGTGAATCGAAGAAACCTGCGCATTTCCTTGATCTGGCTTGGCTATCTCGATCGATCCAAAGGCGCGCGGACGCTGCCATGGATGGCGAGCATCTTTTGTCATGCAATTGATTGCGCTTGTGTTCTACATCTCCATCGACGCTGCGATTGAACGGGAGCTATCGCACCCATGAAGCGAGCCGACAGCAGGCGCATGACACATGGTCGCATCGGCGAACGTAGATAAGCGGATCAAGGGAACCTATTTTCGGCGCCAATGTATTTGATCGAAGCGCTCCCCACCGTCGTTGGAACTGCCGCCATCGCCCCGGCGCTCCTGATGTTATGGCTCGTCATCGCCGCTGAAGAGCGCCCCGGCCCGCCGGCCCAGGTCTGGACTGCCTTCTTGCTTGGTGCAGCCAGCATTTCGCTCTTGGGCCTCGCCCGCGCCCCCTTCGCCAAGATGGTCGCGGCCCCCGACGACCCGTGGGCCGCGCTTGCGATGCATTCGATCTTCGGCGTCGCGTTACCTGAGGAAGCCGTCAAGGTGATCGCCATCGTGCTGATCTCCTCGACCAAGCGGCGAACCTTTGCCAATCCGATGGACACCGTCGTCTATGGCGCTGCGGTCGGCCTCGGCTTCGCCGCTTACGAGAACCTCGCTTACCTGGTCCAGCACGCGGACATGTGGCGCTCGCTGGCCGCCCTCCGCAGCGTGCTGACCGTGCCGTTCCACGGCGCTCTCGGCATCATCGCAGGCGCCTACCTGACGATCGCGCGCGCGGGCACGGCGCTGGGCGCGAACCGCCATCATCGCGATTGGGCTCGTCTTTCCAGCCGGCTGTTGATCTTCGCTGCGCCGCTCGCGTTGCATTCGGCCTTCGACTTCCCGTTGCTGACGCTCCAGCGCATGCCCGATCTCGATCCGACCCTGCGGATGTGGCTGGGCGCCGCCAGCCTCCTGATCGGCTTCGGCTCGATCGCATTCGCGATCCGCCTGGTCCGGCGCGTCGCGCGCCACCATGCGCCCCGGACCGATCTCGCGCGCGAGCGGCTCAGCCAGCTCCGGCGGATGTGGGCACTGCTGCTCGCCGGCGGCGGCATCGGCTTCCTCGGGCTCGCCTTCGTCCTGACCTCGATCCATCACTGGCTGACCAACCCCGAGCGCAACCTGACGCTGGCTCTGATCCCGATCGGTTTCGTCTCGATCCTGCTCGGCCTGGCACTTCTGATCGTCACAACGGCGATCTACATTCTCGGCCGCAACCGCATCCGCACCAGCGCGGACGGCTTTTCCTCGGCACCCGGCGGCGGCTGAGGCGCGCAATGGCAAGCGCCGGGCGCGCATACTAGATTAGATTGATCTGCAGGGCTGCTTACGGGATCGAGGCAATCATGACATCGCCTGAAGAATTTTCACGGCTGCAATCCGCTATGAACCAGGCGGTCAAGACGCATTGGAAGGCTTTCCTGTTCGAGGGAATCCTGCTTGTGGTTCTCGGCATTGCCGCTTTGATCCTCCCGCCACTCGCAAGCCTTGCGACCACGATCTTCCTCGGCTGGATGTTCCTGATCGGCGGTATCGGCGGACTGATCGCGACCTATTGGGCGCGCAGCACGCCAGGGTTTTGGTGGTCGCTGATCTCCGCCGCACTCGCCGTCCTCACCGGGATGCTCCTGCTGGCGCGACCGATGCAGGCCGTGCTGACGCTCACCATCGTGCTCGGCGCCTACTTCCTTGCCGAGGGCGTTGCCACCATCATGTACGCGCTGGAGCACCGCCGGGAGCTGAGCGGCCGCTGGTCTTGGCTCCTGATCTCGGGGCTTGTCGACATCGCGATCTCGTTCATGGTGATCACGGGACTGCCGAGCTCGGCGGACTGGGCGATCGGCGTTCTCGTCGGTATCAACCTGCTGTTCGGCGGCGCCTCGCTGATCGGCATGGCCCTCGCGGCACGCAAGGACAGCACCTGAAGCGCTCGTCACGTCTTGCGCCGATTTGGGGGGTGACAACCCGCCGGCGGCACGCTATATGGCCTGCCATGATCACCGTCGCCACCAGCTATTTTTGGTACTTTAGCTACGACAGCTCGCTGGCGGCGGGAGGATCGCGCTCAATCTGACACATTGCAGCAGACGTCCGAACAAGCCGCCAGACCTGGCGGCTTTTTTGTTGGCCGGCAGGTTCTAAACCAGACAGGAGCCCGCCGTGCTGAGCACGACAGACGATCTTCGCATCCGTGAACTGAAAGAACTGAGCACGCCGGAAGAGGTGATGCGGGAGGTCCCGCGGACACTCACCGCCACGCGCGTGGTGATGGCCGCGCGCAACGCCATCCATGCGATCCTGAGCGGCCAGGACGACCGCCTCCTGGTCGTGGTCGGCCCCTGCTCGGTGCACGATCCCAAGGCCGCCCTCGACTATGCCGAGCGCCTCGCGAAGCTGCGGGAAGATCTTGCCGACCAGCTCGAGATCGTGATGCGCGTCTATTTCGAGAAGCCGCGCACCACCGTCGGCTGGAAGGGGCTGATCAACGACCCCGATCTCGACGGCAGCTTCGACATCAACAAGGGCTTGCGGCTGGCGCGCAACGTGCTGTCGGCTGTGAACAATCTCGGCCTGCCCGCCGGCACCGAATTCCTCGACATGACGACGCCGCAATACATCGCCGACCTCGTGTCCTGGGCCGCGATCGGCGCGCGCACGACCGAGAGCCAGATCCATCGCGAGCTGGCGTCGGGCCTGTCCTGCCCGGTCGGATTCAAGAACGGTACCGATGGCAACGTGCGGATCGCGGCGGACGCGGTGAAGTCGGCCTCGCATCCGCATCATTTCATGGCGGTGACGAAGCTCGGCCGTTCGGCGATCGCCTCGACCGCGGGCAACGAGGACTGCCACATCATCCTGCGCGGCGGGAGCAAGCCGAACTACGACGCGGCAAGCGTGGCGGCCGCCTGCAACGATTTGACCACGTCCGGCGTCGCGCCGCTGGTGATGGTCGATGCGAGTCATGCCAATTCGAGCAAGAAGCCGGAGAATCAGCCGGTGGTGATGGCCGATATCGCTGCTCAGATCACCGGCGGCGAGAGCCGCATCATGGGCGTGATGATCGAGAGCAACCTCGTCGCGGGCCGGCAGGACGTCGTACCGGGCAAGCCGCTCACCTACGGCCAGAGCATCACCGATGGCTGCATCGACTGGCCCACCACGGCAAGCGCGCTCGAGCAGCTCGCCGACTCCGTCGAGATCCGCCACAACATCCGACGCGCTGGGCGGCACGAGCGGTCGGCCTAGCTCTCGAGCAACCAGCTGTCGCTCCACCACCTCTCCCAACGGGAGAGGTGGAAGCCTCAACAGCCGCGGCAGATGCTCTTGATCTTGCGATCGAGCTCCGCGTCTTCCTTGTTCGCGGGCGTGTTCGGATTGCTCAGATTCTTCTCGCTCGGCACATCGGCCGCGCGCGGCTGACGGTGACCGACCGGCGCCGGCAATACCGTTGCAGGGATCCCACTGCCGGACGTCGGCCCCTTGGAGCCACCGGTCTGTGCCATCGCGCCGTCACCCAGCAAGAGCACAAGCGATGCTGCCAGCATGATCTTTTTCATTTTCGGTGCTCCATTCTTAAATCGGCGCTCTCCACTTCCGCTCAAGTCTCTGGCGGATAAAGATGAACGTCGCCACAATAATCCACGATACGATAGCGCGTTTCGGCTCCCGCATCATCCGCAGGCAGTGCGGTATTTTGCGTCGTCAATAGGTAGCTGGGTCCTACCGGCGACTTGCCGGCGCCGCCGGGAATGTCGATGACATAGTCCGGCTGACAGAGTCCTGACACGCGCCCGCGCAGTTGCCGCATCAGGTCCTGTCCCTGCGCCAACGTCGTTCGCAGATGCGCGGTGCCCGGCGCAAGATCGCCGTGATGCAGATAGTAGGGCTTGATCCTGCATTCGACGAAAGCTCGCATCAAATCCGACAGAGCGACGATGTTGTCATTGACGCCGCGCAAAAGCACGGACTGACTCACCATGGGAACGCCGGCGTCGACCAGACGCGCGCAAGCGGCGCGCGCCGCTCCAGTCAGCTCGCGCGCATGGTTGGCATGCAGCGCGATCCAGGTGGTGGCGCCATCGACCTTCAGTGCAGCGACCATCTCGTCGCTGATGCGCGCGGGTTCGGCCACCGGCACGCGGCTGTGAAGACGGATGATCTTGACGTGTTGGATCGCGGCCAGATCGGCCATGATCTCGCTCATCCGCCGCGGCGACAGCATCAGGGGATCGCCGCCGGTCAGAATCACCTCCCAGATCTCGTCATGTGCCCGGATGTAGTCGATCGCCGCGCGATAGGCGCTGTCGGACAGCGCATTCTCCTTGCCGGGCCCCACCATCTCGCGGCGGAAGCAGAAGCGGCAGTAGACCGCGCAAACGTGAACGAGCTTGAACAACACGCGGTCGGGATAGCGGTGCACGATCCCGGGAACCGGCGAATGCGGATGGTCACCGATCGGATCGGCGTTCTCGCCCGGCTTCAGGTCCAGTTCGGCCGCGGTCGGAACGAATTGTCGCGCGATGGGATCGTCGGGATCCGATGCGTCGATCAACTCGGCCAGATCGGGCGTGACCGCCACGGCATAGCGCGCGGCAACGCGTTCGAGCGCCGGTAGCGCTGCCGCGGGCGCCAACCCCTCGGCGATGAGCTCGGCAGGCTCACGCAGGGTGCGTGCAAGATTCGCCTTCGTCATCTATCATCCGCGGGCGGTGTCCACACCACCTGATCAATTCGTGTTGCGCCGCTCGCCAACATGACCAGCCGGTCGAAGCCGAGTGCGACGCCACTCGCCTCCGGCATTGCGGCAACCGCAGCCAGAAAGTCCTCGTCGAGGGGATAGGCTTCGCCGTATCGGCGCTGTTTCTCGATCATCGACTCCGTGAAACGTTTTCGCTGCTCGTCGGCATCGGTCAGCTCTCCAAAGCCGTTGGCGAGCTCGACGCCGCAGGCATAGACCTCGAAACGCTCGGCGACCCTCGGGTCGTCCGCCTTCGCCTGCGCCAGCGCCGCCTCTGGAGATGGGTATTCAAACAGGATGGTCAAACGCCCCTGCCCCAGATGCGGCTCGACATGCTCCACCAGGACCTTGCTGAAGATGTCGGACCAGCTGTCGTCCTCGGCAACACGGACCTTGGCCCCGGCCGCCGCAGCGAGCGCGGTACGGTTAGCCTCGCCGCCCGGGATTGTCGACAGCAGATCGATCCCAGCGAAACGTTCGAAGGCACCCGCGACGGTCAGAAGCTCGGGCTCGGCGAACGGATCGGCGGTCCGACCGCGGAAGGAGAAGGACCCGATCCCGGTCGCCTGCGCCGCACGGGCGATCACGACGATGCAATCGGCCATGATGGCATCATAGGGCGCGTCCGCTCGATACCATTCCAGCATGGTGAATTCGGGCAGATGCAGGTCGCCGCGCTCGCGGTCCCGGAACACCCGCGCGAACTCGAAGATTCGCGTCTCACCTGCCGCCAGCAGCTTCTTGCAGGCAAATTCGGGCGAGGTCCGCAGGTATCGGCTCGCACGGCTGCCGTCGGGCCGCATGATCTCGGTGCTGGGGGCGTGCAGATGGGTCTCATTGCCGGGGGAGACCTGTAGGACCGAGGTTTCGACCTCCGTGAAGCCCTGTTCGGCGAAAAAGCCCCGCAACGCCCCGGTCACGGCTCCCCTGGCCTGGAGGAACGGACGCCGGTCAAGGTGCCGCGAGGGCGCCCAGAATGGCGACAACGGCTTGTCCCCGGCCATCAACCGGTGGCCCCAGCCGGCAGCAAAGTGCTGGCTTCCAACGGCAAAATCAGTATGTTGCGGCCCGAAACGGGCGCCAAGGTCCGATTTGAGGCCCCAAGTCCCCCATCAATTTGACCACGTCCTGGCCGCAGCCGGGCCAAGCAAGCAGGAAATACAGCCTTGAGAGTCATCGCCAGTTCTATTCGCAAGGGCAACGTGATCGAGCAAGACGGCAAGCTTTATGTCGTCGTGAGCGCCGAGAACATCCATCCCGGCAAGGGTACCCCGGTTAGCCAGATCGAAATGCGCCGAATCTCGGACGGGGTAAAGATCTCCGAACGCTACAAGACCACCGACCAGGTCGAAAAGGCCACGATCGAGGAGCGCAACTACACCTACCTCTACGAGGATGGCGACGGCTACCACTTCATGAACCCCGAGACCTACGACCAGGTCCAGGTCTCGAAGGACGTCGTCGGTGATGCCGCCGCCTACCTTCAGGAGAGCATGACCGTCAAGCTGTCCATGCACGACACCAACCCGGTTGCGATCGCGCTGCCGCAGCGCGTGACGCTGGAAGTGGTAGAGACCGAACCCGTGACAAAGGGCCAGACCGCCTCCTCCTCCTACAAGCCCGCGGTGCTCTCCAACGGCGTGCGCACCACCGTCCCGCCGCACATCACCGTCGGCACCCGGGTGGTGGTGATGACCGAAGACGGCTCCTACGCCGAGCGCGCCAAGGACTGAGCGAGCAATCGAGGATCGGAACAGGTACCGCCGGGGGGCGAGGCAGTGGGCAGAAAGAGTCTCCGCTTCGTCTCGCTTCTGCTGGCGCTGCCGCTTCTCGTTGCCACCCCCCTCGCTGCGGATGAATTCCGCAGCCCCTCGCTCACGGCCCTGCGCGTCGACTGGCGCGCAGCGCTGGACCAACTCCGGATCGAGATCAACAGCCGTCCCCAGATTGCGGGCGAGTTCATCTTCGCACCCCGCCGCTCGGTGCCGCGCTACGATCCGCGCGCGATGCCGGCATTGGTGCAGCTGAATGCGGTCTCTTCGCGCTTCTTCACCGGCATTGCCCGAAGTCCCGTACCTGTGCTGCTGCCGTTCGACGTCGCCGCATACATCGAGGCGCAGCGCAGCGGCGCGCCGGTGACGCTCGCGCTGTCACGCTACCAGGCCGACTTCAATCCCGTCGACATGTTCCATGCCGGTCCGGCCGGTTACAGCGCGACCTTCTCGTTGGAGCCCGGCGCCGGTGAGGGCATGCCGAGCCGGGTGTTCGCAAGGCCCGTGGAGGTACAGATCACCGGCTCGGCACTCGTCTACGACATCGCCGATCCCGCCGGCGGCAAGGGCGAGCCGGTCAAGCCGCTCGCGACAACCTATCCGGATCTGCGCAGGTTCATCCGGGAAGGTTATGTGCGCTACGCTTTCACCCGCTTCGGCGCCGCCTATGTGGTATCGATCCAATGCCTCGACAGCGTCGCCAAGCCGCGGCGGCTCGCCTGCAAGGAGGCCTATCCGGTCGCCGAGCGCTTCCTGAGGGCGCTGCGAGTCGCAGGCGGCCAGCGCATGCGGCCGTTGACGGACATTGCCTCCAACGTCATCGATCGCCCCGCGGCGCGTTCGCCGGATTTCAGCTACCGGCCGAGCGGCGATATCATCCCGAATACCGGCTACCGTAAGCAAGGCGGCCATCCCGACGCGATGGCCTATGCGCAGATCCGCTTTCCGCTCGAGAAGGCACCCGCTTTCGTGCGCTCGCAATCCTACGGCAAGCGCGACAAGAGCGGCGAAGGTCCGACCGCCTATCCCTGGCGCGACAATTTCTGCGAGGCGCGCAGTTTCGAGGTGTGGCAATGCGCCGGCGGATACGGCCATCAGGGCGAGGACATTCGCGCCGCCGACTGCCCGTCGCCCGGCGAAGGCCGCGAGCCCTGCGACCCCAAGCAGCGTGCCGTCGTCGCGGTGCGCGACGCCATCGTGATCCGCGGCGTCAGGGACCAGGCCGCGACGCTGCAGATCAACAGCCGCACCGAGCACATCCGCTTCCGCTATATGCACATGAACCCGCAGGCGATGAACGCCGACGGCCTCGTCAACGGCCGCCTCGTCAGCGAAGGCGAAAAGATCGGCGTGGTCTCGAACTATCTCGACCGTCCCGCCGGAACCTCGCTGCACCTGCATTTCGACGTCCAGGTGTTCACCCGCGACGGCTGGATCTGGGTCAGTCCCTATGTCACGCTGGTCTCGGCCTACGAGCGGCTGATACGCGCCCGCGGCCGCGAGATCGGCCCAGATATCGCAGTCACGTCGCAGCCGGTGGCTCACGCTCTGCCGGAAGACGTGATCAAGCCGCACCGGCGCGAGGGATCGAGCGGCGACAATTGACGGCTTGCTCGTTCCAATGCCTGGCTATGCAAGATTGTCGTCGCGCACCACCGCCAGTTCGAACGAAGAAGGGACAGGATTGATGAGCGTCGGACTGATCGGTCTTCTCGACGATATCGCGGGGATTGCCAAGGTGGCGGCGGCCTCGCTCGACGATGTGGCGGGCCAGGCTGCCAAAGCGGGCACAAAGGCTGCCGGCGTGGTGATCGATGACGCGGCCGTCACGCCGAACTACGTCATTGGTTTTGCATCGAAACGCGAGTTGCCGATCGTCGGCAAGATCGCGCTCGGATCGCTGCGCAATAAACTGCTGATTCTGCTGCCCGTTGCCCTGTTGCTCGGATACTTCCTGCCTGCAGCGGTCACGCCGCTCCTCATGCTGGGCGGAGCCTTTCTCTGCTACGAGGGCGCCGAGAAGGTGCTCGAAGCGGTGCTGCCCCATCATGCGCATCACCACGAAGCTCAGCTCCAGCCGATTGCGCTGAATGCCCGCTCGGTCGAAGACGAGAAGGTCGCGAGCGCTATCAAGACAGACTTCATCCTGTCGGCGGAGATCATGGCGATCACGCTGGCGGCGATTCCGGCGGGCAGCATCTGGACCCAGGCGTTGGTGCTGGCGCTGGTCGGTGTCTTCATCACCGTCGGGGTCTACGGCGTGGTGGCTCTGATCGTGAAGGCAGACGATGCCGGCATGGCGCTTGCGCGCTATGACGGCGCCTCAGTCATCGGCGGCGCGATCCGCATGCTGGGACGCGCGCTGGTCCGCGGCATGCCTATCTTCCTGGCCGTGCTGAGCACCATCGGCACCGCCGCCATGATCTGGGTCGGCGGCGGCATCATCCTGCACGGCATCGAGAAATACGGCCCGCCCGCGGTCGGTCACACCGTCCATGCTGCAACCGAGGCGGCCGCACACCTTCTTCCCTCCGTCGCCGGCATCATCGATTGGTCGGTCGAGGCGGCCATCTCGGGCGTCGTTGGACTGCTTGTCGGCGCGATTGCTATTCCGGTTGTCGAATACGGCCTCTCGCCGGCATGGAAGCTGTTGAGGCGATCGGAGCCGGCTTGAATACGCAGCCGAGACGACGAATGGCGGCTAATCCAAGAAAGTCGTGAGCTGCGCGCCCTCATCCGCGACGAACACCGCGATCAACTCTGCCGGCTCCGTCATGCTGGCATTGGCCGAGACCAGATGCGTCGAGCCGGGCGGCTCGAAGAAGGACTGGCCGACCCCGAACGTCTCGACTGGGCCGCCACCGAGCTGCGAGCGGATCTCGCCCTTGGTGATGTAGGCGGTGACAGAGCCCGCATGACGATGCGGCCGTGAAAATCCGCCGGGACCATAGGACACGCGCACGATGGTCACGCGCTTGCCGGGGACGTTCGGCAGCGCGTAGGAGCCGATCGGCTCGATCTTGTCGAGCGGCGAACTCTCCGCCGCAGTGGCACAGAGCGGGGCTAGCGCGTCTGATACACTGTCGATCGTCACCGGCAGCGCTTTTCCAATCGCAAGCGCGCAGGCGAGTCCTGCAACGACGGCGAGCGCCGTCGAACGTGACGGTGCCGGGTATGGCAGGGCCGAAACGCTGATGGCCGACATCGTGACCTCCCCTTCTGCTGATCAGGAGGCAGCGGCGGCCGCGACGGCCGGTCGCTTCGCCGGCGTCCAGCGATAGGCGGCGCCAAAGCGGTTCCAGACATTGATCGATGCGACGGCCGAGGTCAGGTACATCAGCTCGGTCTCGGAGAACTCGCGGGACGCTTCGGCGTAGACCTCCTCGCTGACGCCCTCGGGCAGACAGGTGAGCGCCTCCGCCCAGGCCAGCGCGGCACGCTCGCGCGACGAGAAGATCGGCGCCTCGCGCCAGACCGCCACCAGGTTGAGCTTGTCCGCAGGCACACCAATCCGTTCGGACAGGAGAATGTGATGCTGCACGCAGAAAGCGCAGCCGTTGATCTGCGAGGCGCGCAGCTTGACGAGTTCGAGCAGCTGCTTGTCGAGCCCAGCCTTGGCCGCGAGCTGGCCGAGCGCCAACACCAGATCATAGGCATCGGGAGCGATCTTCTTGAAATCCTCGTATTCGCTGCGGGCGTGTGACATTGCCGTTCACCTCGTCTTGTTATATGAACCCTTACATCTTATAAGAGCTCTGATATGACGCGCAAGGCGAAACACGTCGTGAGACCGGGACGAAAAGCGCTCGAAGCCGGCACCGTGCATGTTCCTGCTCCGGGCGAAGGCAAGCGCGGCGAGCAGGGTTATCTCGGCTACCTCCTGCGCCAGGCCCATGCCGCGGTCCGGCTGAAGATGGAGCGCACCCTTGCCGATCTCGGCGTAACGTCGCCGCAATTCGCGGTATTGACGATGTTGAATGCCTATCCGGGCCTGTCAGGCGCCGACGTCGCCCGCCTCACCTTCCTGACCCCCCAGACCGTGGGCGTCATCATCCGCAATCTCGATCGCGACGGAGCCATTGCGATGACGCCTCATCCGGTCCACGGCCGCATCCAGCAATGGACACTGACGCTGCGCGGCGCCACGCTGTTGAAGGAGTGCCGGCAGCGTGTGCTCGAACTGGAAAAGCGTCTCGCCAGGGATTTGGATAGGAAAGCTGAAGCCGCAATCCGGCATTGGCTTGCCGCGATTGCGACTGACCTACAGGAGGGTTAGACGACGTCCCCTCGGAGCCGCGGGCGCGCCCCTCTACCCATCTTTCAGCGCATTCTTGACCTCGCCGTCGGGCCAGGTCTCATCGGCCGCGATGACCCGTACACAGCTTTGGTCGGCGGTGTTCACCAGCACATGCGAACTCACACGGTCGGCGCTCCGCTCCAAGTGCAGATCGGTCTCGGGCTTCCAGCTCAGCGTGGCCGCGAGGTCGCCGGGAAAGATCTGCCATTGCGATCCGTCGTCGAGCTCGACAACATGGCTTTCCGCATGCGCGCGTATCTTCATCCGACCCCCGGCTCGATCAATCAATGGTGAAGGAAGGCCCCAGCCAAAGCCGAGGCCCCTATTCGTCAGTCGTTGTCGTGATGAATCACGGTTTTGCTGCGATTGCCGAATTCATCTTCCTTCTTGATCACCGTGGTGCGGCTTGACGGCTCGCGTTCCTTGATGACCGTGGTGCGATCACGCTCGCGGACGCGGTAATCCGGCGACTGGCCCACAGTGACACCGGCACCGACCGGACCAACATGAACGCCGACTTCACCAGCGAATGCAGGCGCCGCGATCGCGGTAGCCATGGCGGCGGCAAACAGAACTTTCCTCATCTTCTCCTCCTCGTTTCCTTCGGAGGGAATGCAGGACTGCGACACTTTGTTCCGCGGGAAACGGGTTGTTCCGGCCCTGTGGGAACCGGCTCACATGGGCCACGTTTCCCGCTAGAATGGCTGGATGACACAAACTGATTCCTGCGCCCAATACACCCGCCGCACCCTCCTGAAATCTGCACTCGGTGCGACCGCCCTGCTTGCGTCGGCGGACCGCGCTCTCGCGGCACCCGCGGGCTTCGACGAGTGGCGCGAGACCTTCCGCGTGCGCGCGACGGCCAAAGGTATCTCCGCCGCGACATGGCAGCGCGCGATGGGACGTGTCGAGCCTGACATGAGCGTGTT
The DNA here is from genome assembly GCF_001424605.1 of Bradyrhizobium sp. Leaf396. Lineage (NCBI taxonomy): Bacteria > Pseudomonadati > Pseudomonadota > Alphaproteobacteria > Hyphomicrobiales > Nitrobacteraceae > Bradyrhizobium > Bradyrhizobium sp. Leaf396. Next base: position 320,898 of record NZ_LMQJ01000001.1, on the reverse strand, counting down.
CAGGCAGATGCGCAACCAGCCTGAATTCCGCGAGGAGATCTGGCAATATATCAACCGCCGCGTGTCCGACTGGCGCATCATCAACGGCAAGATCGCGCTGAAGAACAACGAGGCTTTGTTCGCGCGCATCGAGCGCGATTTCGGCGTCGAGCGCGGCACGCTGCTGGCGCTGTGGGGCGTCGAGTCCGCCTATGGCGATCCCCTGGTGCAGCAGAATCACATGAGGCCGGTGTTTCCCTCGCTCGCTGCGCTCGCCTGGAACGAGCCGCGCCGCAAGACCTATTGGGAGACCGAGCTGATCAACGCGCTGCGCATCGTCGAGAAGGGTTGGAGCACGCCGGAAGAAATGCGGGGATCCTGGGCCGGCGCCATGGGACATTCGCAATGGATGCCGGAGGTCTGGCTCAATGTGGGCATCGATTACGACGGCGACGGCAGGGTATCGCCGTTCGGCAAGCCCGACGACGCGCTGGGTTCGACGGCAAAATACCTCGTCAACCGCGGCAAATGGCATCGCGGCGAGCATTGGGGCTACGAGGTGCGCGCGCCCGGCAACCTCAGCGGCCGCCGCACCTATGCGGCGTGGCAGGCAGCCGGCGTGACCCGCGCCGACGGCCGTTCGTTTCCGCAGCCGAACGCATCCGCGCAGATGTGGACGCCGGTTGCGGGCGGGCCGACCTTCCTGCTGGGACCGAACTTCTATTCGGTGAAGAGCTACAACCCTTCCATGAACTATGCGCTGGCGATCTGCCATCTCGGCGATCGTTGCCTGGGCGCACCGCCCTTCATCCAGCCGTTCCCCGGCTCCGAGCGCGCGTTGACGCTGGCCGAAGTACAGGAGATGCAGACGCGGCTGACCAAGGCCGGCTTCGACACCGGCGGCACCGACGGGCGCGTCGGCAACGATACGATGAAGGCGGTCAAGGATTTCCAGCAGCGCGCCGGGATCACGCCGGCGGATGGCTATGGCGGGCTGAAGGTGCTGGCCAAGCTGCGGCAGGGGTTGTAGGCCGACGTCCTCTCATACGGTCACTCCGGGTTCGCGCTTCGCGCGCCCGGGAAGGACCCGCTGAGATCAATGCCGATACTGCGGCTCTTCCGCATCGAGCTGCCTACGGATTGCGACGAGATGCAGCCGCGCGGATTCGGCATCCCCCTCGCGCATCTGCCTGTAGGTCTCGGCCGCCACGGCCGGATCGACCGGCAGCACCTTGCGTCCGGTCGACATCGCCAGCACCTGCACCTCGGCGGCGCGTTCGAGGTAATAGAGATCGTCCCAGGCTTCCGCGATGGTCGGCGCCAGCACCATCACGCCATGATGCTTCATGAAGACGATGTCGGCATCGCCGACGGCAGAGGCAATGCGCGCACCCTCGCGGTTGTCCAGCGCGAGGCCGTTATAGTCGCGATCGACCGCGGTGCGGCCATAGAATTTCAGCGCGGTCTGGCCGGCCCAGATCAAGGGGTCGCCTTCAGTCATCGACAGCGCCGTCGCGAAAGGCATGTGGGTGTGGAAGGCGACTTTCGCGCGCGGCAGGCGCTTGTGCATCTCGGCATGGATGTAGAAGGCGGTCGCCTCGGGCACGCCGTCGCCGTCGAGCACATTGCCATGGAAATCACAGATCAGGAGCTTCGACGCCGTCAGCTCGCGGAAGGCGTAGCCGTAGGGATTGACGAGGAACAGATCGTCATGGCCGGGCACCACGGCCGAGAAGTGGTTGCAGATGCCTTCCTCGAAGCCGTTCCGCGCCGCCATGCGGAAGCAGGCGGCAAGATCCTCGCGTGCGGTGCGGATCGCATCGGTCGCAAGGTCCGGCCGGTTGGAGCGGATTGGCGCTGGCGCGGGTGAGGAAGCATGAAGGCTGTGCGCCATGGCGAAGGACACCTCTGTCGGTAAGCTCCCCGCGTTGTACAGGGCTGGCGCTTGCACGTCAGCCCCTTGCGTGCGCCGCCCTGCCCTGCGTGGCTTATGCGCGCCGCGGCACGCCCCCGGCATTCATGCCGCCATCGATGACGAGCTCGCTGCCGGTGACGTAGCGCGAGGCATCGGAGGCCAGATACAGCACGCCCGAGGCGATCTCCGCGGCCTGACCGGCACGGCCGAGCGGCGTCACGACACGGGCGCGCTCCTCGGGATCGATCGGGGCGTTCTGGCCCGCGCCGGTCGCTCCCGTCGGGATCTTTCCCCAGATGGGCGTATCGATAATGCCGGGGTGAACCGAATTGACCCGGATGCCGTCGCCCACCGCCGCACACTCCATCGCGATCGATTTGGCGAACAGCCGCACGCCGCCCTTGGTGAGCGAATAGGCGGAAAGGCCGGGCGCACCGCGCAGGCCCGCCAGCGAGGACATCATGATGATCGAGCCGCCGCCGGTCTTGCGCATCAACGGCAGGCAATGCTTCACCGAGAGAAACACGCCGTCGAGGTTGATGGCATTCTGCTTGCGCCAGTCAGATAACGTCATGTCGACGATCGAGGGCACGGCGATGCCGATACCCGCGTTGGAGACCAAGATGTCGAGCCGGCCGTAGCGCTTCGCAATTTCGGCGACCACCTCCATCCAGCGCTCTTCGCTGGTGACGTCCTGCTCCAGGAAGATCGCCTTGCCGCCGGCTTGGGTGACGCGCCTGGCGAGTTCGGGGCCCCTCAGCTCGTCGATATCGGTTGCAATGACGGTGGCGCCTTCGCGCGCGAACAGCTCGACGACGGCCTCGCCAATTCCGGACGCGCCGCCCGTCACCAGCGCGACCTTGCCCTCAACCTGCCCTGCCATGTTCACTCCCTTTTTTTGTTGTTAGCGACCGTTGCTATCTAATCACGGATGGCCCCTGGTCCGGTAGCGCGACGTCGACGACGCGGAATTGCACGCGCTCGGCACCCTGGTAGCGATCGACCGACAATGATCCCGCGACATGCAGCTGCTGGCCGCGGTTGGCGAGCAGCGCATTGCCGAGCTTCTGGCCGACCGAACGGAATGCGATGCCGTTGACGATGGCGCCGTCGCCCGACTTGAAGCGAAGGCGCAGATGGGCCTGCCCGACCTCGTCGGCAAACACGAGCTGGTGCGCCGGCAGCGCCAGCACAGGCTCCGGGTTGCCGCTGCCGAAGGGACCGGCGCGGTTGAGCGTCGTCGCAAGCTCCGGCGTCACCGCACGTGCGGAGACCGCGCCGTCGATATAGAGCTCGTTGACGTGGCGCGCCTCGGCGACGTCGCGCGCCAGCGCCTGCTCCATATAGGCGCGGAATTCGGACAGCTTCTCTTTCCGCAGTGTCACGCCGGCGGCCATCGCATGGCCGCCGCCCTTGAGCAGGATGCCGTCGGCGACCGCCTGCCGCACCGCCTTGCCGAGATCGACGCCGGCGATCGAGCGGCCCGAGCCGGTTCCGATGCCGCCGGGCTCCAGCGCAATGGCAAAAGCGGGCCGCGCGAATTTCTCCTTCAGGCGGGAGGCGACGAGGCCGACCACCCCGGGATGCCAGCCTTCCGAGGCCGTGACGATCACCGCGAGCTTATCCTCCAGTCCGATCGAGGCCAGCGCCTCCGCTTCAGCCTGCGCCTCCGCGGCCTGCTCGATGACACGGCGCTCACTGTTGAGCCGGTCGAGCTCGGCGGCGATCCGCGCCGCCTCGACGCTGTCGCCCTCGAGCAATAGCCGCACGCCGAGGTCGGCGCGGCCGATGCGGCCGCCGGCATTGACGCGCGGTCCCAGCATGAAGCCGAGGTGCCAGGCCTCCGGCGGGCCGTTGAGCCGTGCCACGTCCATCAGCGCGGTATGACCGACGTGGTCGCGCCGGCGCATCGCGATCAGGCCCTTGGCCACGAAGGCACGGTTGAGGCCGATCAGCGGCGCCACGTCGGCCACGGTGCCGAGCGCGACGTGATGCAACATGCCGAGCAAATCGGGCTCAGGCATCTCGTTGCTCCAGAAGCCACGCTGGCGCAGCTCGCGATTGACGGCGACCAGCGTCACCAGCACGAGGCCGACGGCGGCGAGATGACCCAAGCCGGAGAGATCGTCGGGGCGGTTCGGATTGACCAGCGCGTCGACCTCCGGGAGATCGAGACCGCATTGGTGGTGGTCGATCACGACCACGGACATGCCGAGGCGCTTGGCTTCGGCAAGCGGCTCCATGCTGGTGGTGCCGCAATCGACGGTAACCAGCAGCGTCGCGCCCTTCGCGGCGAGCGCTCGCACCGCCTCGGTATTCGGGCCATAGCCCTCGAAAATGCGGTCGGGAATATGGATCAGCGGATCAAGCCCGCAATGACGCAGGTGCCAGGCGAGCAGCGCAGCAGAAGTCGCGCCATCGACGTCGTAGTCGCCGAAGATGGCGACCTTCTCGGTCCTCGCTGCAGCATCGGCGATCCGCTTGGCGGCGGCCTCCATTTCCGTCACCGTGAACGGATCCGGCAGCAGCTTGCGGATGGTGGGATCGAGAAAATCGGGCACGGCGTCGATATCGACCCCGCGTCCGGCCAGCACCCGCGCCAGCAGCTCCGGCAATTGGTGTCGCTGCACGATGGCGAGCGCCTGGGCCGCCCCGCGCCCGTCCAGACGGTCGCGCCAAAGCTTGTCGGTCAGCGAGCGCGACACGCCCAGGAAAGCCTGGGGCGCTTCGACGGGCAAGGCGGTAGCAGGCGGCGTCATGACGGGAGGCAGGCTGTTGGAACTCGGGTCCAGGCGATCACGCGGACGCACGGTCACTGGGGCTTCCGGGGATTGGCCGGCAATCGGCCCGGATTTGCAACGGCCCGGCCGCACAAAGCGGTGGATGGCCGTCGGCCCGGGAGAGAGTGACTACCATTTAGGCATCCCGTCGAACAGCAAATTAAGCGGGCGTTAGGTGGAATCCTCGAAAAAGAATCGTATTCGATCTGTAATTGATTGTTCCGGGTTCATTGCAGATCAGACCTCATTGCCAAGGGAAGCTCCCCGATGTCTGCTGCGCTGGGTCTGAAAACCAAGCCGAGTGCTACCGAACCCGCGGACGATGATTCCGATGTCTCCGCGCTGATCAATCGCCTTACGGCAGAGGTCAACCAGATCGCGGTCGACAAGACCAAATCGATCCAGCAGATCACCAACCAGATGAAGATGCTGGCGCTAAACGCGCTGATCGAGAGCTCGCGCGCCGGCGCCCAAGGTGCGGGCTTTGCGGTGGTTGCGCAGGAGGTGCGCGGCGTCGGACAGCAGGTCGAGACCATCGCCCGCGAGCTCGAAACCCAATTGACGAAGCGCACCGGCGATCTCGTCGCCTCGATCGAGCGCATGAGCCAGCGCTCCCGCGGGGAACGCATGGTCGACCTGTCGCTGAACGCCATCGAGCTGATCGACCGCAATCTCTATGAACGTACCTGCGACGTGCGCTGGTGGGCGACCGACTCTGCCGTGGTCGATTGCGCGGCCTCGCCCAGCGCTGCCGCCGTCTCCCATGCCTCGCAGCGCCTCGGCGTGATCCTGGGGGCCTACACCGTCTATCTCGACCTCTGGCTCTGCGATCTCGACGGCAACGTCATCGCCAATGGTCGGGCCGATCGCTTTCGCGTCGTCGGCGAGAACGTCGCTCACACCAAGTGGTTTCGCGAGGCGAAGGGTCTTCGCTCCGGTGACGATTATGTCGCCGGCGACGTCGAGAACCAACCGCTGCTCGGCAATGCGCAGGTCGCGACCTATTGCGCCAGCGTCCGCGCCGGCGGCCAGGCCAATGGCGCGCCGATCGGCGTGCTCGCCATCCACTTTGACTGGGAGCCGCAAGCCCGCGCCATCGTGCAAGGCGTCCGCGTCGGCGACAGCGACAAGGCCCGGGTGCTGCTGGTCGATTCGAATTTTCGCGTGATCGCGGCCTCCGATGGTCAGGGCATCCTCAGCGAGCGCATCTCGCTTTCGCTGAACGGCCAGCGCTCCGGCTTCTATCACGACCGCACGGGTACGCTGGTGGCATTCCATGCAACCCCCGGCTACGAGACGTATCGCGGGCTCGGCTGGTATGGCGTGATTGTCTGCGGAGCATGAGGCGAACGCCGCCGGTCGCCTTACGAGATCCTCACGAGATCGAGCAGGTCACGCGACCAGCAGACATGATCACGACACAAACCTTGCTTGTCTTGCGCCGACCCATGGAATCGTTCTGACGGCAAGAACGTCGGCGACGGCGCGTATGCCATGCGCCAGAATTTCCGTGCCAGCTTTGAGAGCAGCGATCAACCCCGAACCAATTCCACTTGCTAGCTTGTTCAAACCAGCGCAGCATCGCGCGGCCGGCTCCAGGCCGGTCGCAACGCGCAAATGGTTGCGAAAAATAAAGCGGAGGAAACGCATGACAATCGATGTCTCTCGTCGGTCCCTGCTCGCACTCGGGGCGGGTCTTGGTGCTAGCGCCATGCTCGGCAGCAGCGCGATGGCGCGGGCGCCCAAGCTTGGTACTCAGACGCCCTACTGGCACCGCTTCGTGCTCGGCGACGCCGAGGTGACCGTCGTATCCGACGGGCCGCTGCCCCTCGGAGACCCCTCGGGGACCTTCACCGGCGTTCCGAAGGAAGAGGTCAAGAAGATGCTCTCCGACAATTTCCTGTCGCCGGACAACGTCGTGCTCGAGCAGAATTCGCCGATCGTCAACACCGGCGACAAGCTCATCCTGTTCGACACCGGCATGGGCAGCTCGAAGATGTTCGGCGCCAGCACCGGCCGGCAGCAGAAGAGCATGACGGAAGCCGGTATCAAGCCGGGCGACATCGACGCCGTCGTCTGCTCGCATGCCCATATCGACCATATCGGCGGCATCGTGGACGAAGGCGGCAAGCCGCTGTTTCCGAATGCCCAGATCTACATCGCCCAGAGCGATTTCGACTTCTGGACCGACGAGGGCAAGCTCGGCAGCGCCGCCAAGGATTTCGTCATTCACGCCCGGAAGAACCTGCTGCCGGTTCGCGACCGCATCGTGTTCTTCAAGGACGGCCAGGAATTCCTGCCCGGCGTACAGGCGATCGCCGCCCCCGGACACACCGTCGGCCACACCATCTTCATGGTCTCCTCGGCGGGGAAATCGTTCGCGTTCCTCGGCGACCTCTCGCACCATTCGGTGCTGCTGCTGGAGCGGCCGCGGATGGAGTTCTCCTATGACTCCGACCCGAAGCAGGCGGCCGAGTCGCGCGTCAAGCTCCTGACGATGCTCGCAACGAACAAGATCCCGGTGATGTCCTATCACTTCGCCTGGCCGGGCTATGGCCATGTCGCCAAGGTAGGCGAAGGCTTCCGCTACTATCCGGAGCCGATGAAAATGACGCTTTAACGCAGATCAGCTCCGGGCGGCGCTTGCGCTGCCCGGACCGATGTTGCCGCGCACATCACCGGAAACGCCGTTAGCACCCCAACCTGTCGGCGATGCCGCCAAAATCCTTCGCGACGATGTCCCAATTGCCGGTCGCCTCGAAGTCAATCTTTTGAAGCGGACCATACTCCGTCGGTCGTGCCACGAAGGCAGTCTTCAGCCCGTTCTTCTGCGCCGCCGCGAGATCGCCGTTGTGGGCAGCCACCATCATCACCTCTTCCGGCTTGAGACAGAGCAGCCGCGCGGCGCCGAGATAGGTTTCCGGATCGGGCTTGTAGTGCTCGAACAACTCGGCCGACAGGATGAGGTCCCACGGGAGCCCCGCAAACTTCGCCATGTTGGTGAGCAGCGCGACATTGCCGTTCGACAGCGGCGAGATCACGAACTTCGTCTTGAGCCGGGTCAGGCCGGCGACGCTGTCCGGCCACGGGTGCAAGCGGTGCCAGCCCTTGGTGAGATAATCGAGATCGGCTTCCGTCAGCCCCTTGATCGCGAACTTCTCGACGAGCTTGTCCAGCGAGCGGCGATGCAGATCATCCAGCATGACATAGCCGCGCTCGGGATGCTGGCGAACGTCGTCCATCGAGGCCATGTACATGCCGCGCCAGCCGTCGACGAGCGCGGTCCAGTCGGCGCTGATGCCGCGGCCTTTCGCCCACCACATGAAGTCGGTGATCAAGCTGGTGCGCCAGTCCACGACAGTGCCGAACACGTCGAAGACGAGGGCTTTGACGGCGGAGAGATCGGACATGGGCGGTTTCCCTGCTTGTTCTTGTTGTCGCTATTGTCTTGTTGTCATTCCGGGGCGATGCGCAGCATCGAGCCCGGAATCCATTTCGCGTCGGAGTCTGCCGCCCGTTGGATTCCGGGCTCTCCGGGCCCGCGCTTGCGCGGTCCCGTCGCCCCGGAATGACGGAAAGCGTCAATCCAAATGGAACTTGGCCAGCTCGCGGTGCTCGGCCTTGATGTAGCGCACGGTGCCGGTGACGGAGCGCATCACGACGGTCTCGGTCTCGATCACGCCATCCTTACGGAATTTGACGCCCGAGAGCAGCGAGCCCGTGGTGACGCCGGTGGCGGCGAACAGGCAGTCGCCGCGCGCCATGTCCTCGATGCCGTAGATCATCTTGGGATCGTTGACGCCCATCTTGGCGGCGCGCTCGCGCTTCTCCTCGGAATCGAGAATGAGACGGCACTGCATCTGGCCGCCGATGCAGCGCAGCGCCACGGCGGCGAGCACGCCTTCCGGGGCACCGCCGGTGCCGAGATACATGTCGACACCAGTGTTATCAGGGTCGGCGCAGTGGATCACGCCGGCGACGTCACCATCCGTGATCAGGCGCACGGCCGCGCCGGTCGAGCGCACGCTCGCGATGATGTCGGCATGGCGCGGACGGTCGAGCACGAGCACGGTGATTCCTTCCGGCTTGACGCCCTTGGCCTTGGCGAGGCGGCGGACGTTGTCGGCCGGCGAAGCATCGAGATCGACCACGCCCCTGTCGTAGCCGGGGCCGATCGCGAGCTTCTGCATGTAGACGTCGGGCGCATGCAGCAGCGTGCCGCCGTCGGCCATTGCCATGGTAGCGATCGAGCCCGGCATGTTCTTGGCACAGAGCGTGGTGCCTTCGAGGGGATCGACCGCGATATCGACCTCGGGCCCCGCCTTGAGGCCGACCTGCTCGCCGATATAGAGCATCGGCGCCTCGTCGCGTTCGCCCTCGCCGATCACGATGGTGCCCTGGATCGGCAGCTTGTTGAGCTCGCGTCGCATGGCATCGACGGCGGCCTGGTCTGCCGCCTTCTCGTTGCCGTGGCCGCGCAGCCGCGCCGACGACACCGCCGCCCGCTCCGTCACCCGCACGATCTCCAGCGTGAGGATCCGCTCAAGCAACGCTTGCGGCGGGACTGAAATATGGGTCGACATCGGCTGACTCCTTCGAAACAGTTTGGGACAGACTTCTCTGCCCGCATCAACTCACAGCACCCACAGTTCGTTCGAACCGTGTCAGTTCTTCTCGATCCGGATCACCTGCGGCCGTCCGCTGATCACCTTGTCCTTCTGCACGGCGGCGAGTGCGCGGCGCACGGCGTCCTCGTGTGTGGCATAGGTGATCAGGATGACGGGCACGGGTGCCGCCTTGCCATTTGCAGGCGCAGCGCCGCCATTGGGATGACGCTGCACGATCGACTCGATCGAAATCTTCTGCTCTGCAAGCCGGGTCGCAATCGCGGCCGCCGTACCGGGGAAGTCGCGCGCGAGCAGGCGGATGTAGTAGCCGCCCTCGTGCCGCTCCATCGGCGCCTTCTTGGTGTCGTGGAGTTGCGAGATCGGCCGGCCGAACGGATTGGCGCGAATGCCGCGCGCAACGTCGGCGATGTCGGCAACGACGGCGGATGCGGTCGCCGCACCGCCGGCGCCGGGCCCGACCAGCGTGATCGGCGGAATGCCCTCGCCGTCGATCGTGACCGCGTTTGTGACACCCATCACCTGCGCGATCGAGGAGGATTTCGGTACCATGGTCGGATGCACGCGCTGCTCGATGCCCTTGGCGGTGCGCACGGCGACGCCGAGCAGCTTGACGCGGTAGCCGAGATCGGCCGCCGCACGCAGATCCTCCGGCGCGATGGATGAGATGCCTTCGACATACACGGCGCTTTGAGCAACTTTCGTGCCGAAGGCGAGGCTGGCGAGGATGGCGAGCTTCTGCGCGGTGTCGTGGCCGTCGACGTCGAAGGACGGGTCGGCCTCGGCATAGCCGAGCCGCTGCGCATCCTTGAGGCATTCGGCGAAGGACAGCCCTTCCTGCTCCATCCGGGTCAGGATGTAGTTGCACGTCCCGTTGAGGATGCCGTAGACGCGGTCGATGCCGGTTCCGGCAAGACCTTCGCGTAACGTCTTGATGACGGGGATTGCTGCGCCGACCGCTGCCTCGAAATTCAGCGCACCACCATGCTTTTCAGCCACCTTGGCGAGCTTGACGCCGTGCTTTGCGAGCAGCGCCTTGTTGGCGGTGACGACCGACTTGCCGGCGCTCAGCGCGGCGTCGACCGCCGACAGAGCGGGATCGCCGGCGCCGCCCATCAGCTCGACGAAGCAATCGACGTCCGGATGGGTGGCGAGCGCGATCGGGTCCTTTGCCCATTCGAAACCGCGCAGGTCGATGCCACGCTTCTTCGCCTTCGAGCGCGCGGTGACGGCAACCACGCGGATGCCGCGGCCGCTACGGCCCGCGAGCACGCGCGCTTGCGTTTCGATCAAACGGACAACCTCGGCACCCACGGTGCCGAGCCCCGCTATGCCCACTTTCAGGGGTGCGACCATGATGCTTCAGAAAACCTGCAGAAGGGAATTAGCGCCGGTTGGCGAGCGGAACCACGTTGTGCAATGTTTCGATGCCGCTTTCAAGGAAGCGGCGCACGCCGCGTGCGGCCTGCCTGATCCGTTGCTCGTTTTCCACCAAGGCGATGCGGACATATCCTTCACCATGCTCGCCGAAGCCGACGCCGGGCGAGACCGCAACGCCGGATTTCTCCACCATTAGGGTCGCGAACTGCATGCTGCCGACGCTGCGGAACGCTTCCGGCAGCGGTACCCACGCGAACATCGAAGCCTCCGGCGGCGGGATCTCCCAGCCGGCGCGGCCGAACGATTCCACCAGCGCATCGCGGCGCTTGCGGTAGGTGTCGCGCATCTCCTTGATGCAATCGTCCGGGCCGTTCAGCGCAGCAGTTGCCGCGACCTGGACCGGCGTGAACGCGCCGTAATCGAGGTATGATTTGACGCGGGCGAGCGCCGCGATCACGCGCTCATTGCCGACCGCAAAGCCCATGCGCCAGCCGGCCATCGAATAGGTCTTCGACATCGAGGTGAACTCGACGGTGCAGTCCATCGCGCCCGGCACCTGAAGCACGGAGGGCGGCGGGTTGCTCTCGTCGAAATAGACCTCGGCGTAAGCGAGATCGGACAGGATCAGAATCTCGTGCTTCTTCGCGAACGCGACGAGATCCTTGTAGAAGTCGAGGCTTGCGACATAGGCGGTCGGGTTCGAGGGATAGCAGACGACGAGCGCCAGCGGCTTGGGGATCGAATGGATGATCGCCCGCTCCGCCGCCTCGAAGAATTGCGGCGTCGGCTCCGACGGCACCGAGCGGATCACCCCGCCCGCCATCAAGAAACCGAAGGCGTGAATCGGATAGCTCGGGTTCGGACAGAGGATGACGTCGCCGGGCGCGGTGATCGCCTGCGCCACGTTGGCGAAACCTTCCTTGGAGCCGAGCGTCGCCACCACCTGGGTGTCGGGGTTCAGCTTCACGCCGAAGCGGCGGCCGTAGTATACGGCCTGGGCCCGGCGCAGGCCGGGGATGCCGCGGGAGGCCGAATAGCGGTCGGTGCGCGGCTTGCCGAGCGTCTCCTTCAGTTTCTCGAGCACATGCGGCGGAGCCGGTAGGTCCGGATTGCCCATGCCGAGGTCGATGATGTCGGCGCCGGCATTGCGCGCAGCCGCCTTGGCCCGGTTGACCTGCTCGAACACGTAAGGCGGAAGGCGGCGAATGCGGTAAAATTCTTCCATGGCTCTCTGGGCTCCGGGCAACCGGTCAGGGACAGAATCGGCAGGCCGCGAGGGCCACTCCAAAACGCGATCGATCTCACCGCGAAAAGTGCTCAAAATCAAATATTTAGAGCAATCATCGACGACGAAGACTGAAGTCGTTCGCCCTGACTCTTGGCTGTACCGACGTCTTTTAGCACGGCAAAGCGGAGGCGCCAGCGATTACCTTGCCAGTCTCCGCCTCCCAGACCTATTTGGCGTCCTTGGTGGCAACGGCCTGACGATCGCGCGCAGCGGCGAGCTCGGCCTCGATCTTGGCGCGCTGCTCAGGCGGGATGATTGCCTCATCGCGGTCCGGCGGCAGATCGTGCACCGGCAGATAGCTGCCGGGCTCCCTGACAGCCGACTGCGCATCCGCGGGTGTCAGATCCGCGAGCTGGCTCGAACAGCCGCCCAGGGCGAGCGCCGCGATCAGCAGCGCGCCGCGGATCGGCAGCGTCTTTTGCAGGTCCCATAACGCCAACACTTGGGAAATCCCCTACTCGTCCCAAAGCACGGCCCCGGGCAACCTTACCCAAGACCGCGCCCAAGCTCAAACCATTGCTGCCCAAATGGTGCGAGCCAGAAAACAGCCCAATGCCCAACAAGCCGAGCGGTGCGGCTCGATTGTGACGGAACCAAGAAGATTTGTCGCAGTGCAACACATCTTCGAGAGTGTTTAACGTCAAACATGCGAGCTTCGCGGTGACGAGTACGGAATGAATCGTTACTGTTCTGCTCATGAGCATGGCCACGACCGAGACGCCGAAATCAGGTACGAAGTTCGACGCGGAAGCCTTCGCGATGAATGTCGCGCGGGCGATGGAGAGCGGCGGCAAGGCACTCGCCGCTTATCTGAAGCCGCGCGAGAGCGGCGAGGTGCAGGATCGGCCACCGGCCGAGCTCGCGGAGATCGTCAAGACGTTCACATCGGTCGCCGAATATTGGCTGTCGGATACGTCCCGCTCCTCCGATCTGCAGACCAAGCTCGCGAAGGACTATCTCGACCTCTGGGGCGCCGCGGTGCGCCGCATGGCCGGTCAGGACGCCGAGCCCGCCATCGCACCCTCGCCGCGCGACAAGCGCTTTGCCGATCCGGAATGGAAGTCGAACCAGTTCTTCGATTTCGTCATGCAGTTTTACCTGCTCACGGCCAAATGGGCGCAGGAGCTCGTGCGCGATGCCGAGGGGCTCGATCCGCATACGCGCCGCAAGGCCGAGTTCTACGTCCAGCAGGTCACCAACGCGCTGTCGCCGTCGAATTTCGTGCTGACCAATCCGGAGGTGCTGCGCGAGACCGTGGCGAGCAGCGGCGAGAACCTCGCGCGCGGTCTGACCATGCTGGCCGAGGACATTGCGGCCGGCAAGGGCATGCTGAAGATCCGTCAGTCCAATCCGGACAATCTAGTCGTCGGCGTCAACATGGCGACCACACCGGGCAAGGTGATCTACCAGAACGAGATAATGCAGCTGATCCAGTATGCGCCCACGACGGAGAAGGTGCTGCGCACACCGCTCCTCATCGTGCCGCCCTGGATCAACAAATTCTACATCCTCGACCTCAAGCCGGAGAAATCCTACATCAAGTGGTGCGTCGACCAGGGCATCACCGTGTTCGTGATCTCATGGGTCAATCCCGACAAGCGGCTCGGCAAGAAGAGCTGGGAAGACTACATGAAGGAAGGCCCGCTCACGGCGATGGACGTGATCGAGAAGGTCACCGGCGAGATGAAGGTGCACACCGCCGGCTATTGCGTCGGCGGCACCATGCTCGCGACCACTTTGGCCTGGCTCGCCGAGAAGCGCCGCCAGCGGGTATCGTCCGCGGCGTTCTTCGCGGCCCAGGTCGACTTCACCCATGCCGGCGATCTCCTCGTCTTCGTTGACGAGGAGCAGATCTCCGCGCTCGAGCAGGACATGAAGACCGCCGGCGTGCTCGAAGGCTCGAAGATGGCGATGGCCTTCAACATGCTGCGCTCGAACGATCTGATCTGGTCCTATGTCGTCAGCAATTACCTGAAGGGCCAGCAGCCGAGCGCGTTCGACCTTCTGCACTGGAACTCGGACGCGACGCGGATGACCGCGGCCAACCATTCCTATTATTTGCGCAACTGCTATCTGGAGAACCGGCTCTCCACCGGCACGATGGTGCTCGACAACACATTGCTCGATCTCTCCAAGGTGAAAGTGCCCGTCTACAATCTGGCCACCCGCGAGGACCATATCGCGCCCGCTGAATCGGTGCTGTACGGCTCGCAATTCTTCGGCGGCCCGGTGAAGTACGTCCTGTCCGGGTCGGGCCACATCGCCGGCGTCGTCAATCCGCCCGCCTCGAACAAGTATCAGTACTGGACCAACGACAACATCAAGGACGTCAACATCGCGCAGTGGATGAAGGGCGCCACCGAGCACAAGGGCTCGTGGTGGCCGGACTGGCGCCAATGGCTGGGCGAGCTCGATCCCGAGGAGGTCCCGGCGCGCGCGGTCGGCAGCGAAGCCTTCCCACCGATCGAGGACGCACCCGGCAGCTATGTCAGGGTTCGCGCATAACGGAAGCTTGCTTGCGCGTGGCGCAATCTTGCGCGCTTTCGTATAGACAGGCACAGCGACGACAGAGGGGAGCGGCACTCATGACACGCGAATTGTTCTGGCTGACATTGACGGTGATCCTGACGGGGGTCCTCTGGATTCCCTACATCATCAACCGATGTCAGGTTCGCGGGCTCAGCGGTGCCATGGCCAATCCCTCGCGCGGCGACAAGCCGCAGGCGGAGTGGGCGAACCGGCTCATGTTCGCACATGACAACGCGGTCGAGAACCTCGTCATCTTCGCGCCGCTGGTGCTGATCCTGAACGCGATCGACTATTCCACGAAATGGACCGTGCTGGCCTGCGCCGTCTATTTCTGGTCACGCGTCGCACACATGATCGTCTATGCGCTGGGCATCCCGGTGTTCCGCACGCTGGCCTTCACCGTCGGCTTCCTCGCCCAGGCCGTGCTGGCGCTGGCGATCTTCGGGGTAGTTTAGCTGCGAAGCTCGCTTCCCCTTGGTGTCATTCCGGGGCGCCTGAAGGGCGAACCCGGAATCTTGAGATTCCGGGTTCGGTGCTGCGCACCGCCCCGGAATGACGGAGCGAGACGTCTCTCACTCCTCCGGCAGGCCCAGCATCAGCCGCATGTTTTGCACAGCGGCTCCCGAGGCGCCCTTGCCGAGGTTGTCGAGCCGGGCGACCAGCACAGCCTGATGATACTTGTCGCTGGCGAAGACGTAGAGCTCGAGCATGTTGGTCTCGTTGAGCGCCTCCGGCTCGAGCCGGCCGCTCTTGGTCGCCTCGTTCTGCAGCGGCATCACCTTGACGTACTTTGAGCCGGCGTAACGCTTGGCCAGCGCCGTCTGCAGGTCGGCACCGCCAGGCTTGCCCGGCAGCGTGTCGAGCTGGAGCGGCACCGAGACCAGCATGCCTTGCCGGTAATTGCCGACCGAGGGAATGAAGATTGGCCGCCGCGTCAAGTTCGCATAGAGCTGCATCTCCGGCAGATGCTTGTGCTCGAAGCCGAGGCCATAGAGCTCGAAGGCCGGCGCGCTGCCGTCCTCGAAGCTCGCGATCATCGACTTTCCGCCGCCGGAATAGCCGCTCACCGCATTGACGGTGATCGGATAGTCCTGCGGCAACAGACCGGCATCGACGATCGGCCGCAGCAGCGCGATCGCGCCGGTCGGATAGCAGCCGGGATTGGAGACTTTTCTCGCGGCCTTGATCATTCCGGCCTGGTCCGGCGTCAGCTCGGGAAAGCCGTAGGCCCAGTCCGGCGCGACCCGGTACGCGGTCGAGGCGTCCAGCACCTTCGGACCGGACGGCCCCATGCTGTCGATGAGCGCGACCGTCTCCCTGGCGGCATCGTCAGGCAGGCAGAGGATGACGAGGTCCACCTCCTCCATCAGCGCCTTCTTTGCCGCGGGATCCTTGCGCTTGTCGTCGGCAATGGTCTTCACCTCGACATCGCTCTGCAGCTTCAGCCGCTCGCTGATGCCGAGGCCGGTGGTGCCGGAGCCGCCGTCGACGAAGACGGTCGCGGGCTTCTTGGCCGCGCTGGTGGTCGGGGCTTTCGTGGTGTCAGCGAGGCTCATGGCGTGCTCCCTTCGAGCAGGTTCGTGTCGGCTTTGAAAGCTTGCGGCTTGGCTTGCCGCATCAGTTGTGAGATCTGCCGGGCGTCGGCATCGCCGCCACCAAGTGCGTCCGCAATGGCTGCATAGTCGGCGTCGGATTTGTGCTGGTTCAGCTTGAAGCTGCCCTCGACCTCCTCGACCATCATGACCAGGCCCACGATCCCCTTCTTCATCGCCTCGAGCCGGCCCGCCGTCATCTTGCCCGAGGTCCAGGGCTTCTTCGGCAACAGCCGGCTCTCGAACTTGTCGCTGAGCGTGTCGACCTGCACCGACAGCTCCTCGTCCGACAGCAGCCGCACCGGCCCGCTCAGATGCACCGACTGATATAGCCAGGTCGGCACCTGGTCCGGCGAGACGTACCAGTCCGGCGATACATAGGCATCGGGACCGTTGACCGCGAGCAGCCATGACGCATCACCGCCAGCCAGCTTTACCAGCGGATTGTGACGGGCGAGATGGAACGCGGCCTGCGGCGTCCCGTCAGCCGCATAGGTCAGATAGAACGGCAGCGGCGAAGCGACGGGCTTGTGGCCGTCGAAGGCGCACATGGTGCCGAAGCCGCGCTGCTCCGCAAATTTGAGGCTTACGGCGCGGTCCTGCTTGAAGAAAGGTGGCGTGTACATCGTAGTCTCCTGCTGGGCCTCCTGAGGAAGCCGCCGGATCAGATCGCGCTGACAGGAGAGAGAATGCCGCGGATCGGATCCAGCGGCAAAGACGATGATCTCAAACGCGATCGACCGCCCTAACCGCTGAAGTGCGGCGGCGGCGACGGGCGAACAGGATGGTCGCGGCGTTGATCATGGTGCGCGGCTATAGGGCCAGGCGCAGTTCCCGTCAAGGTTCAGACCGTCAGATCACGCGCCAGATCCATTCCATGATCTTGGCGAGCACGTCGCCAAACAGCAGGAGCACGGCCGACCAGATCAGGGCCGAGACGAAGTTTGCGGCCTGGAAAGTCCAATAAGGCATTTCGAAAATGCCGGCCGCGAGCGGCACCGAGGCGCGCAGGGGACCGAAGAAGCGCCCGATGAAGATGCTGGGTATGCCCCAGTTACGCACGAACGCCTCTCCTCTGGGCAGCAGATCCGGATAGAGCGAGAGCGGCCACATCTGGGCAACCCTCTCCTTGTAGCGGTAGCCGAACCAATAGGAGACCCAGTCACCCAGCGCAGCGCCGAGGCCGCCGGCGATCCAGACAGGAAAGAAGCTGATGCCGCTGACCCCGATGAGCGCGCCGATCGCCACCAGCGCACCCCAGGCCGGAACGAGCAGCGAGACGAACGCAAGCGACTCTCCGAATGCGAGCAGGAACACGACCGGCGCCGCCCAGGCCTGGTGAACGCGCACGAATTCAGCGAGGGCGTGCGCATACTGCTCCATCAAAAATAGCCTTCCCGCCCCGTCTCAAGGTGCTGCTCGATGAAAAGGACTGGTAAGCCAAGGACTTGTGTGACATCAAGTCACAAAAGCCCACATGGCGAGGTCGGAACGTCAAATTGCCGGGAATTGGCCGGCCTGCGGCGTAAAACCGCCGGGATTGTCTCCCACCCACACCGCCCGGTCCGGCCCCCGGTAACCTTTCCACGTCAGAAGTGGCATAGTCGGCCCGACCGATTCGCCGCCAATGCGGCCCTCAGAACGTATCAAGATATATGGCCAAGCAGTTGAAGCCCAAAGCAAAAGATGACTTTTTTGGCGGCGATGAGCCGAAACCCCGCGCGCCCAAGGCGGCGCCGCGTGGAAGCGGCGGAGAAGCCGACTACACCGCGGCCGACATCGAGGTGCTCGAAGGCCTGGAACCGGTGCGGCGCCGACCCGGCATGTATATTGGCGGCACCGACGAGAAGGCGCTGCATCACCTCTACGCCGAAGTGATCGACAACTCGATGGACGAGGCGCTGGCGGGGCATGCGACCTTCATCGGAGTCGAGCTGAGTGCGGACGGGTTCCTGACCGTCACCGACAACGGCCGCGGCATCCCGATCGATCCCCACCCGAAATTCCCGAAGAAGTCGGCACTCGAAGTCATCATGTGCACGCTGCATTCGGGCGGCAAGTTCGACAGCAAAGTCTACGAGACCTCTGGCGGTCTCCACGGCGTCGGCATCTCCGTCGTGAACGCCCTCTCCTCGCGGCTCGAAGTCGAGGTTGCGCGCGGGCAGAAACTGCATCGCATGATTTTCGAGCGCGGCCACCCCAAGGGCAAGCTCGAGGATCTCGGCAAGGTCAACAATCGCCGCGGCACCCGCGTGCGCTTCAAGCCTGACACGGACATTTTCGGGCCCAAGGCTGCGTTCAAGCCGCAGCGTCTGTTCAAGATGACGCGCTCCAAAGCGTATCTGTTCGGCGGTGTCGAGATACGCTGGAACTGCGCGCCCGAGCTGCTCAAAGGCGTCGAGGACGTGCCGGCCGAAGCGACGTTCCACTTCCCCGGCGGCCTCAAGGATTACCTTGCCGCGGCGATCCACGCCGACACGCTGGTGCACCCGGACATCTTCTCCGGCAAGTCGGGCCGCAACGGCGCGCACGGCGCCTGCGAATGGGCGGTGGCCTGGACCGCGGATGCGGACGGCTTCCTATCCTCCTATACCAACACCGTGCCGACGCCCGATGGCGGCACCCACGAGTCCGGCCTGCGCAGCGCGCTGCTGCGCGGCCTGAAGGATCACGCCGAGCGCGTCGGTCAGGGCAAGCGCGCGGCGTCCGTCACCTCGGAAGACGTGATGGTGGGCGCCGCCGTGATGTTGTCGGTGTTCGTGCGCGAGCCCGAGTTCCAGGGCCAGACCAAGGACCGCCTCGCCACCGCGGAGGCGCAGCGCATCGTCGAGCAGGCGATGAAGGATCCGTTCGACCATTGGCTGTCGGGCAATCCGAACATGGCCAACCGGCTGCTCGATTTCGTGATCGACCGCGCCGAAGAACGGCTGCGGCGGCGGCAGGAGAAGGAGACCGCGCGAAAAACCGCCGGCAAGAAGCTGCGCCTGCCCGGCAAGCTCGCCGACTGCACCGACGCCGGCACCGAAGGCTCCGAGCTGTTCATCGTCGAAGGTGACTCGGCCGGCGGCAGCGCCAAGCAGGCGCGCGACCGCAAGACCCAGGCCGTGCTGCCGCTGCGCGGCAAGATCCTCAACGTCGCCTCCGCCGGCAAGGACAAGCTGACCGCGAACGCCCAGCTCTCCGACCTCGTGCAGGCGATTGGCTGCGGCACGCTCGCGCAATATCGCGAAGAGGATCTGCGCTATCAGCGCATCATCATCATGACCGACGCCGACGTCGACGGCGCCCACATCGCATCGCTCCTCATCACCTTCTTCTACCGGCAGATGCCGCGGCTGATCGACGAGGGCCACCTCTTCCTCGCGGTCCCGCCGCTCTACAAGCTGACGCACGGTACCAAATCGGTCTACGCCCGCGACGACAAGCACAAGGACGAGCTCATCAAGACCGCGTTCAACGCCAACGCCAAGGTCGAGGTGAATCGCTTCAAAGGCCTCGGCGAGATGATGCCGGCGCAGCTCAAGGAGACCACCATGGATCCGGCCAAGCGGACGCTGCTCAAGGTGGTGCTGCTGGCCGACGACCGCGACACGACTGCGGATTCGGTGGAGCGGCTGATGGGCACCAAAGCCGAGGCACGCTTCGCCTTCATCTCGGACAAGGCCGAATTTGCCAGCGAGGAGCTACTGGACGTCTGAGACCTCAACCCAGCCCGCAGCACGCCAAAACAGCCCCGGCCAGCCGGGGCTGTTTTGTTTCGGGGGCCGGGCTGTCTTGCCTGGCAGTTCGCAGGCGCTTTCGTTGATTCCCCGAAAGCGCCGCACGGCGATTCGTCCAACGGCTCATAGGCGCCGAGGCTAAGGCAGGATTGCCTCCATTTCGGACGAGGCCGACTTTGCTAACGAGACGTTATCCGAAACAAGAACTGCGAAAATCTCATAACTACATGATTCTTCATATCTATTTTCTGTTCGATCGAGAGGGCCCGGGTTACCCCAGCACCGCCGTTTTCCGGTAACTGTGCCCACCCGGCAACAGCATTTCGGCGAGAACCGTCTATAGTTCGGGCATCAGATGACACGGACTTAAGTGCGCTCGCGCCACGACAGACCAAGTTGGGGATTTTGACATGAAGAAGATTTTGCTCGCTCTGTCCGCGGTCGCGGCGATGACCGGTTCGGCCTCCGCGGCTGACCTGGGTGCCCGTCCCTACGCGAAGGCTCCGATGGCGGCCCCGGTTGCCAACTGGACCGGCTTCTACATCTTCGGCGGCGGCGGCGGCGGCCTTTCGAACCAAGATCAGCACGTGCAGACCACCGTCGGCGCAGTCCCGCTGACGATCGACCAGCGCCAGGGCGGCTCGGGCTGGTTCGGCACGGTCGGCGCCGGCTACGACTGGCAGTTCAGCGGCACCTGGGTTGCCGGTGTGTTTGCTGACGGTCAGTTCGGCAGCATCCGCGGCACCGTGCAGGATCCGATCTTTGGCCTCACCGGTCACCAGAAGCTGGAGACCTCCTGGGCGGCTGGTGTTCGCCTCGGCTGGCTGGTTGCCCCGAATGTTCTTTCTTACGTCAACGGCGGTTACTCCGGCGCCCACTTTGGTCGCACCAATTTCACCAACCTCGCCGGCACTCCGGCCGGTATCCACCTCGACGGGTATGACCGTCACGGTTGGTTCATCGGCGGCGGCGTCGAGAACAGCCTGAACATCTTCGGCATCACCTCGCCCGGCTGGTTCATGAAGACCGAGTATCGTTCGGCCTTCTACAACGCCACCACTCGTGACGAGCTGTTCGATGCCGGCAACATTCCGACCGGCAACAGCATCCGTACGAACCACTGGAACCAGACGATCTCGACCTCGCTGGTCTACCGCTTCAACTGGACCGGTCCGGTCGTCGCGAAGTACTGATCTGATTTGACCTCACGATCGAACGTCAAAGCCCTGGCATCGCCGGGGCTTTTTCGTTTGGGCGGGGCGACCAACGCTTGACTGCAATACCGCGTCCCGCGAGCCGGGTTTCGCCAGCCGACCATCGGCACTGATTGCCAAGCAGCGAGTTGCCTTTGACGGACACGCTCCCTTCCCGCCGCCAGCCGGGACCGGTGGCGCCATTGTATCCACACCGAAGCTGCGGTTACTGTGCACCCTAAGCCTCGCGGTTGGCGGCACTTCGCCGCCACGCGCGACGGAAGCGGACGATGGGAGGAATGCTTGCGCAGATTTCTGCTTGTGGCAGGCCTGCTTGCGACAGCCGTCGGTCTGCTCTGGATCGGACAGGGCACGGGCACCGTTCCGTGGCCGCGATCGAGCTTCATGGTCAACCAGTTGCAATGGGCGGGCTATGGCGCAGCCATGGCCGGCTTCGGGCTGGTGCTGATCTGGCAGAGCAATCCATAGAAGAAACCAGGGAATACCAGCATGACATCCAGCCGGTTCGATCTCAGCGGCAAGGTCGCGATCGTTACGGGAGGCAATGGCGGCATCGGCCTCGGCATGGCGCGCGGCCTTGCCGACGCCGGCGCCGACATCGCCGTCGTCGGGCGCAACGAAACCAAGTCCGCCGCGGCGGTGGCCGATCTCCGGCAGCGCGGCGTGAAGGCGATCGCCGTCTCCACGGACGTGACGGACATGGCGGCGATCGCGGCCATGATCGATCGGGTCGTCAAGGAGCTCGGCCGCATCGACATCCTCGTCAACAATGCCGGCATGAGCATCCGAAAGCCGCCGCACGAGCTCGAGCTGGACGAGTGGAATAAGGTGATCGACACGAATCTCACCAGCGCCTTCGTCTGCTCGAAGCTGGCCTATCCGGCGCTGAAGGCGTCCGGCAACGGCAAGGTGATCAACATCGGCTCGATGATGTCGATCTTCGGCGCGAGCTTCGCGACCGCCTATGCGGCGAGCAAGGGCGGCATCGTGCAATACACGCGCGCCTGCGCGAATGCTTGGGCGCCCGACAATATCCAGGTCAATGCCATCCTGCCGGGCTGGATCGATACGGATCTCACCCGGGGCGCGCGGCAGCAGGTCTCGGGGCTCCACGAGCGCGTGCTGGCGCGCACGCCCGCAGGGCGCTGGGGGGACATTGACGACTTCGCCGGCATCGCCGTGTTCCTTGCCTCGCCTGCTTCGAATTTCGTCACGGGCACCGCGATTCCGGTCGACGGCGGCTTCTCCGTGATGGCCTGACGCCGCGCCTGCCTGCAATCCGGCAGAGGCAAAAAAGAAGCCCCGGCCTGGCCGGGGCTTTTGAAATTTGCAGTGCTTTTCTTGATCGTTGGTCGCGTTGCGTCGACGTGCTCAGTAGCGGGAGATGGTGGGTGCGTCGAACTTGTAGCTCGCGCGCACCACGGCCCACTGAATGTCGCGCGGCTTGGCATCGAACGTGTAGTTTCCGGAGGTGCCGCCGAGCTGATAGGTCTGGCTGCCGAAGGCAGCGTAGTTGTATTCGAGGCCGACGATCCAGTTGCGGGTGACGCCGTATTCCCAGCCGGCGCCGACAGTCCAGCCGTTGGCCCAGTGGGTTTGTCCGCCCGAACCCGTCGCCACACCGACTGTGTCGGTGACCGAGAGGCGGTTGTTCACGCCGGCATAGCCGCCCTTGATGTAGAAGAGGTTGTTCTGCACGGCGAAGCCGGCGCGGCCGACGATGGTCGCGAGCACGTTGGCGCGCCAGGAGAACACGTCGTCCGCGGCGCCAAACACGTTGTTTACGACCGTGCCCTTGTTGTCGAGGCCGGAAATCGTGCCCTCGATGCCGAACACGTAATTGTTGGCCTGCCAGTTGTAGCCGATCTGCGCGCCGCCCATGATGCCCGATCCGCGCTGGCGATAGCCCTCGCCCGGAATGAGGTCGCCGAACGCCGCACCGGTCCCGTTGTTGATGAACTGCTGGTTGGTCCAGGCGCCACCGATGTGGCCGCCGACATAGAAGCCGGTCCAGGTGAACAATGGCTCGACATAGGCCGGCGCCTTCGTGTAGCGCGCAGCGAGATCGGCGGCAGAAGCCGCGCCGGTCGAAACCAGAGCCGTCGTGCAGGCGAAGGCGGCAATCAATTTATTACGCATGGTACACCCCGTGTCCTTTGATGGGCGCACGGTCACACGCAGGTCTTACTCAAATTTGAATCAACGAAGTTAATGCGCCGGATTGGCCTGCCGCGGTCCTACAATCCATCTGCGCTGTTGCACGCACGCAACGCGCGGGACGCCATTTAATGCGACGTTATCCCTACTAAATTGCTGCGCCAAATCTTGCGGCCTTCGAATGCACATGCTCGGGCCGCGCCACGAGCACAAGCAAGCTCGCCGGCATGCCGCGTAGCCATGGCAGCGCGGTGACGAGGCGCAGGATCGGCGACACCTTCAGCGGCCGGTCGCCGCTCTGCAAGGCACCGCTGATGATGTTGTTCTGCACGACCACCTGCATGCGTTGCGTCATCTTCACCGGACGCTCGCGGCGGCGGCGCACGGCATCGAGCTCGTCCTCGGACAGGCAGCCCTGCTGCAGATTGTCTGCCAGGAGGTTTTGCGGTCGCGACCGGGTCCCGCACGGCGAGATTGACGCCGACGCCGCCGACCGGCGACATCGCATGCGCGGCGTCGCCGATGCACAGCGGAGATCGACGTTCGCGTGACTAGGGCTTTGCCGACTTCCGCTCCCATGGGCGCTTGCCGTCAGCGTCGCGATCCCAAGGGCGCGTGATCGGAGCCACCTTCTCGTCCTCGGCTGCCTTCGCACGATCCGCTTGGACGCGCTCGCGGTCCGTGGGCGGCGGCACGGTGAGAACTGGAGTCGTTTGGGCCAGAACCGGAAACGTCGTAAGAAGCACGACGATGATGAATTTTGTCATCCCCGGCTCTAGCACTTTCACCTTGGCCCGTCGATTAAAGTTCGTCCACTCCGTCAGCCGAGCGTTCCTAACCCCAATCCGCCGGCTGCACAGCCCATCAATTGTTGCTGCGGTTGACGCTCCGGAAGCTCTTGATCTCGGACACGCTGCCATCGCGATAGGTCAACTCGACCGAGACAGTCTGCGTGCTCGGCGCGAGCTTCATGTAGAGCGGCATCCCGGCGCTGATCGCGCTAGGGTCGCGCATGTCACAAGGCGGCATCTTCAGCACCTGGTTGGGAACGGCGGTGTCGATGCCGATGCGCACCTCACGGATTGCGCAACGGTAGGACACGAGGTGGGTGTAGTAGACCAGGAGTCCGTTGAACTCGCGGAACGACAGCCAGCTCGTCGACGTCATGTCGAGAATCTTGCGCTGATCGCGGATCAGCGCAGCCTCGGGATCGAACCTGATCGGGAACGGCCCCTGCAAGTCGCCGGACTGATCGACATAGCGGACCTCGATGGTGCCGGGCTGCGCATCCGGCGGCAGCTCGATCGAGGGGTTCGGCATCCGCTTGCGCGTGCGCGGATCGAGCGTGTCGATGAAGCCGGTCTCGCGGAAATCGCCCTTGCCGGCCATACGCCAGGAAATGCCGAGGGTCGGATCGGCGAAGGAGAACACCACGCTCCAGCCGCCATTGTGCCGGGAGAAGCTCGCGATCGGCGCGTTGAGCGTCTCCTCCTTGGGCAGCTGCGGAACGGATACCGGCGGCAGCGCCGCAAGTTTCTGCGGCGGCGGATCGTCGGAGCGCGCGGCGGTATCCTTCGCCATGCCGCTGAGGAACACGTCGTCGACCATCTGGTCGAAATAAACCGGCACCTGCCTGTGCTTGACGGTCTCGGCCATCTCGCTGACGGCACGGCGGGTGCGCTGCGCCACCTGCACCAGGTTCTCGCCGGGCTTGAGCAGTTCCTTCGCGAAGGTCCGCGTGAACACCGAATTGGGATTGGCATCGTCGTTGGACAGGCGATCGAGCGCGGTCTGGCGGGGGCCTGCCGAGAACACGGAGAACACGCCTTCCGGCAGCTGCGTCATCGGCGCGAGCCCGCCGCCGCCGGCGACTGCGCGGGTGCCCTTGCGCTCGAACGGATTGTTGCGGCAGGCATCGAACACCAGGATCGAGGTGCGCGCCTTCTTGTTCTGGAGGCGCTCGACGATGCGGTCGGCCAGGATCGAAGCGTCACGCACCAGCTCTTCCTGCCCTTCCGTCGCCGCCGGCACGTCGGTCGGCAGCAGATAGTTCTGTCCCGCGATCTCGAAGCCGTGACCGGCGTAGAAGAAGAACGCAGTGTCGCCGGGCTCGATCGCCTTGTCGAAGGCGAGCAGCGTCTCGGAGAATTGTTGCCGGCTCTGGTTCTCGGCGACCATCACCGAGAAGCCGAGCTGCTTCAGCGTGTCGCCCATGGTGCGAGCGTCATTGACCGCCTTGAGCAGCTTCGGGACGTTCCTGTAGTCGTTGTTGCCGACGACGAGCGCAACGCGCTTCTCGGCATAAGCGGGACCTGCCAAGCCGCTCAGGCCCGCCGCGAGGCCAATGGCCGCCAGAATTCCGAAAAGCCGACGCGTCATCGCAAAATTCCTGTTGCAGGACGGCCCTGCCGCCGATCCGTTGGAACGGCAGTTCATTTGACCCCCTGCCGCTGTGTGATAGTCGACCCAGGCGTGAGGACGGTTCAAGGGCCTGGGCTCCGTCCGGCCATGGCGGACTTCGGCGAAATCTGCTTCTTCTTGGACCATTTCGCCGGAAGCGAGGAGCTGCCGTGTTTCGCTGGTGTACCGACGAGGTCGAGCCGAGGGATCGCTTCGACTATTGGCGCGAGGTGCGCGCCAAGGGATTGTTCGGCGTCACGGCCGAGCTCGCGCGCGAACGGCGCGCGGACTTCGTTGGCGAATTCTCGCTGCGCCAGCTCGGCGGTGCCAGCCTCGTCGAGCTGAAGGCATCGCCCTATTCGGTCGAGCGCAGCACGTCCGACATCGCCGCCGCCCCAGGTGACGCGATCTGCGTCTATCAGCAGCTCGGCAGTGGCGGCTGGTTCGGCGGCATTCGCGCAAGCGCCTTTTCGATTGCCAACGGCAGCTTCGCTACCAGTCATACCAACCTGCCCTACCGCACCGCGCCGCTCGGCGCCGGGGGCTTCCATCTGCGCATCCTGAAAATCCCGTTGAGCAACATCCCGGCACAGGACAGCCGCATGCGCGAACTTGCGCCACGAACGTTTTTCGACCCCGCTCTGGCGCCCCTGCTCGCTGCCTGCTTTGCCGATCTCGGCGAGATCGCTGGTGCCGCCACCGATGCTGGCTCTGCCGTTCAGACGCCCTTGGTTCAAGCTTTAGGGCATCTGGCTTTGATGGAGCGCGGTGTCGTGCGGCCCGGCAGCAGGCGCGGACAGGCCGCGCTGCGGACGGCCCGCCTCTCGCAAGCCCGCCGCCTGATCGCGCACCATTTGCAGGATCCCAATCTCGCCCCAGCCATGGTGGCCGATCTGCTCGGGGTGTCCGTGCGACACCTGCACATGCTGTTCAAGACAGCCGAGAAGAGCTTCTCGCAGACGGTGACGGAGGAACGCCTTGAGCAGAGCCGCCGCCTGATGCAGGAGAAGCCGGAGCGGCTGATCGCCGACATCGCGGCATCGTGCGGCTTCGAGAGCCTGGCGACCTATTACCGGGTCTTCAACGCTGCCTATGGCATGGCGCCCGGCGACTTCCGGGCGGGGACCACCGACCGGCGTTAACCCCCCGTCCTGGCCGCTGCGGACGCACTCCCGGCTCCTCGGAAAACCCGAGCCGCGCCCGTAGTTTGAGCAAAAACCTCAGGTTTTTTAGGGCCTTCCCGCGCCCGCTCCATTGACTTTGGCCAATTCCTGCCTATGTTCCGGGTCGACGCGGCTCAGATCGAAGAGCGATTCCTGAGCCTTGCGCTTTGTTCGCGTGTGTCAGCACCCCCAGCTTCTTTGAGAGCGCGCCGTTTCGGGGTGGAACGCGACCAGCCTTATTACCCTCGATTCCGAACGGCGGTTTCGACCAGAGGCTCAATGTCCTTCTCAGATCTCGGACTGTCCGAAAAAGTCCTCGCCGCAGTAGCGGCCACCGGTTACACCACCCCTACCCCCATCCAGGAACAGGCGATTCCCCACGTCCTCGCACGCAAGGACGTGCTCGGCATCGCCCAGACCGGCACCGGCAAGACCGCGGCCTTCGTGCTGCCGATGCTCACCATTCTCGAGAAAGGCAGAGCCCGGGCGCGCATGCCGCGCACGCTGATCCTCGAGCCGACCCGCGAGCTCGCGGCCCAGGTGAAGGAAAACTTCGACCGCTACGGCGCCGGCCAAAAGCTCAACGTCGCCCTCTTGATCGGCGGTGTCTCTTTCGGTGATCAGGACGCCAAGCTGATGCGCGGCGTCGACGTGCTGATCGCAACCCCGGGCCGCCTGCTCGATCACACCGAGCGCGGCGGCCTCTTGCTCACCGGCGTCGAGCTGCTCGTCATCGACGAGGCCGACCGCATGCTGGACATGGGCTTCATTCCCGACATCGAACGCATCTGCAAGCTCGTCCCGTTCACCCGGCAGACCCTGTTCTTCACCGCGACCATGCCGCCGGAAATCCGGCGCATCACCGAAACCTTCCTGCATAATCCGCAGAAGGTCGAGGTCTCCAAGCCCGCCACGACGGCCGTAACCGTGACGCAGGCGCAGGTGCCCGCCGGACGCGAGGCGCACGAGAAGCGCGAGTTGCTGCGCCGCCTGCTGCGCGACGCCAAGGATCTCAAGAACGCGATCATCTTCTGCAATCGCAAGCGCGAAGTCGCCATCGTTCACAAATCGCTTCAGAAGCACGGCTTCAGCGTCGGCGCCCTGCACGGCGACATGGATCAGTCGGCCCGTACCGCGGCGCTCGAACAGTTCCGCAGGGGTGAACTGCCGCTCCTGGTCGCCTCCGACGTCGCAGCGCGCGGCCTCGACATTCCCGAGGTCAGCCACGTCTTCAACTTTGACGTTCCCCATCACGCCGACGATTACGTCCACCGCATCGGCCGCACCGGCCGCGCCGGCCGTACCGGCACCGCAATCTCGATCGTGACCCCGCTCGACCAGAAATCGATGGCAGCGATCGAAAAGCTGATCGGCCAGAGCATTCCGCGGGTCGAAGGCGATTACGAAGCCCCGGCCGAGCCCTCCGAGGCAAGCGAGCGTCCCCGCGAGCAGCGCGGCCGCGAACGTTCACGTGGCGGGCGTGGCAAGCCGCAGCGCGGCCGGGATCGTGAACGCAGCCACGAGCCGCGCGAGGCCCGGGGCGAGGCAAGAATTTCTTCGGAACCAAGACATTCTTCCGAATCAAGGAGCTCGTCGGAGTCGCGCCAGCTCGCCGAGCCAAGGCATCGATCCGACGACAAGCGTCGGGCGGACACACGCCAGCAGGCCAGTACGGCGCACGTGCCCTCGATCGGCCGTCCCGAGCCGCGCCGCCAGCGCGAAGTCGATACCGAGCCGGGCGATCACTCGCATCTGCCGGCGTTTCTGCTGCGGCCGGTTCGCTCCCCTGCGGGAGCCTGAGGCGCGACGCGTTCCGGGTTTCGGTTGAGCGAACCCGGCACACAATTTTTTGGACGCAGTCGTGCACGTAAATTTACGGGGCGTTCACGATCGTCCATTAGTCTACGACCATAGTTTAAGTATTGCTACGGTCGATGGCGCGCCGACCGCTGTGGGGTATGTTCCGTGATCAAGGTGCTCGACGAACACGAACGCACGATGGCGTTCGCCGAGGTGGCGCTCGGTCAGATCCGATCGCTTCGGCAGACGGCAATTCCCCGCAATTACGAGATCTGGTACGTCTACGCCACCGGCTACAATGCTCCGCTCAACAAGATCATCAACGAGACGCTGGCGCGCAGCGGCAAGCTGACCGAGGCCGATCTCGAGCAGATCTACGAGACCTATCTCTCCCACATCAAGACCACCGACCGCATCGACAAGGTTGGCGCGCGCGTCATCGGCGAGATCGACGACGTCATGAAGGTCTTGGGCGATGCCCTCGGCATGACCGGCGCCTATGATGCCAACCTGTCGGGCGCCACCGAAGAACTGTCGTCTGCCAAGAGCCGCGAGCAGGTCAAGGCGATCGTCGAGGCGCTGCTGCGCTCGACCAGCGAGATGCGCGAAGCCAACAAGGCGCTGGAAGACCGGCTGACGCTGTCGAAGAACGAGATCAGCAATCTCCAGCAGAGCCTCGAAGCGATCCGCGCCGAGAGCCTGACCGATCCGCTCACGGGCCTCGGCAACCGGAAATATTTCGACCGCATGATCGGCATGGCCGTGCAGGGCGCACTCGCCTCGGGCGAGCCGCTGTCGCTGCTGCTGTTCGACATCGATCACTTCAAGTCGTTCAACGATTCCTACGGCCATCTCACCGGCGATCAGGTGCTGCGGCTGGTCGGCCTCTCGCTGAAGCAGACCATCAAGGGCCAGGACATCACCGCCCGCTATGGCGGCGAGGAATTCGCGGTCGTCCTGCCCAATACGACGCTACGCCAGGCGCTCACGGTGGCCGACCACATCCGCCGCGCTGTGATGGCGAAAGAGCTGAAGAAGAAATCGACCGGCGAGATCCTCGGCCGGGTCACGATCTCCGTCGGCGTCTCGCTGCTGAAAGAGGGCGACGACACCGACGCGCTGATCGAGCGCGCGGATGCCTGCCTCTATGCCGCCAAGCGCAACGGCC
This sequence comes from Bradyrhizobium sp. Leaf396, assembly GCF_001424605.1. Taxonomy (NCBI): domain Bacteria; kingdom Pseudomonadati; phylum Pseudomonadota; class Alphaproteobacteria; order Hyphomicrobiales; family Nitrobacteraceae; genus Bradyrhizobium; species Bradyrhizobium sp. Leaf396. The sequence continues at coordinate 291,189 of NZ_LMQJ01000001.1, read as the reverse complement.
GCAACCGCGTCATCTGCGAATCCGATCCGGAATACGCGGCCGAGACGCACACCCGGGTGGCGTGACATCTCGTCGGATGAGACCATGTAGCCTGAGCAAAGGCTACGGCGCCCACCAGCTCTCCAGCATCACACTCTTGAACGACGCTTCCGCTTACGCTCTGCAAGCCTCGGCGCGCGAGTTGCTTTGTCCACCGGACCCGCCGTCGTCTTGGCAGCGTTCTTGGTCGGACGCTTCTTTGCAGCAGATTTCTTCGCCGCCGCCTTCTTCGCTTTTGGCTGCTTCTTCACCTTGGCGCGCCGGGCTGCGGCGAGTGCCGCCCTTGCCCATTGCGCAAGCTCCGTGGAATCGTCGAACAGGCGTGCGGGAAGCTCCCAGTAGGAGTTCACCATCACGGTTCTGGCGCGCGTCTGATACTGGAACGGCTTGGAGCCCTCGGCCTCGAAGTCCGGGATGGTCATCTCGTCGGCGCGGAAGAACAGGCCGGCACGCAGGGCCAGCGCGAAATTGACGCCGTCGGCGGAGATGCCGTAGCCGGAGAACATCTTGCGGATGGTGACGGGGCCGAAATCGGCGAACAGGTCGGTCAGGAATTCTCGGTCCATCGGGGGTTTTCCTGCGCAAGCAAGCAAACCCTCATAGCATTCTCGTCAATGCGAGCGAAGCAGTCCATACGACCTCCGCGGAGGCGGTCTACCCGTCGATCTTGGCCGGCCGCAGCTCGACCGATTCGCCGCAACCGCAGGCGGAGATCTGGTTGGGATTGTTGAAGACGAACTGGGCCTGCATCTTGTCGGCCTTGTAGTCCATCTCGGTGCCGAGCAGGAACAGCACGGCCTTGGGATCGACCAGGATCTTCACGCCCTTGTCCTCGACGACCTCGTCGGTCGGGCGGATCTCGTGGGCGTATTCGACCGTGTACGACTGGCCGGCGCAGCCGCCATTCTTCACGCCGACACGCAGGCCGACGATCTCCGAGTCTGCACGTTGGGTCAGTTCGGTGATGCGCTGGGCAGCGGCATCCGTCAGCCGCATCACCTGCGGGCGCGGCCGCCGCGGCTTCGGAGTGGAGGATGCTGGTGTCACCTGGGTCATGTTGTTTATGTGGTCCGTTGCGGAGCGAATTCAATGCGGGCTGAGGCCGTCACCACATGTTGAGCACAAGGCGCGCCTCGTCGCTCATGCGTTCGGGGGACCACGGCGGCTCCCAGACGACCTTGACGTCGACCACGCCGACGCCCGGAACGCTGGCGACCGCGTTCTCGACCATGGTCGGCAGTTCGCCTGCGGCCGGGCAGTTGGGCGTCGTCAGAGTCATCAACACGTTGACCGAACGGTCGTCCTTGATCTCGACCTTGTAGATCAGGCCGAGTTCGTAGATGTCGGCGGGAATTTCCGGGTCGAACACGGTCTTGAGCCCCGCGATGATCTCGTTGGTGAGACGCTCGGTCTCCTCAGGCGGCAGCGCCGACTGGGTCTCCATCGGACTAGCTTTGACTTCGGCCGTGTCACTCATGCGAACAAATCCCGCGCCTTCAAAAGCGCCTGTGCCAGATGATCGACTTCTTCCCGCGTATTATACATGCCGAACGAGGCCCGGCATGTCGCGGTCACGTTGAACCGCTCTAAAAGCGGCATCACGCAATGGGTGCCGGCGCGGACCGCGATGCCCTGACGGTCGATCACGGTGGCGACGTCATGAGCGTGCGCGCCCTTGAGCTCGAAGGAGATCACCGGCCCCTTGCCGCGCGCCGTGCCGATCAGCCGCAGCGAGTTGATCTCGCGCAGCCGCTCCTGGGCATAGGTGGTGAGATCGTGCTCGTGCGCGGCGATGCGCTCCTTGCCGATGGAGTTGACGTAATCGATGGCGGCGCCGAGGCCGACGGCTTCGACGATGGGCGGGGTTCCGGCCTCGAACTTGTGCGGGGGATCGCCATAAGTGATGACGTCGCGCGAGACCTCGCGGATCATCTCGCCGCCGCCATTGAACGGGCGCATTGCGACGAGGTGGTCGTACTTGGCCCAGAGCACGCCGATGCCGGTGGGGCCATAGACCTTGTGGCCGGTGAAGACGTAGAAATCGCAGCCGAGATCCTGGACGTCGACCGGTAGATGCACCGCGCCCTGGCTGCCGTCGACCAGCACGGGAATGCCGCGCGCATGCGCGATTCTGACGACGTCCTTGACCGGCACGATGGTGCCGAGCGCGTTCGACATCTGCGTGATCGCGACCAGCTTGGTCTTGGCCGTCAGCAGCTTTTCGAACTCGTCGATGAGGAAATTTCCCTCGTCATCGACCGGTGCCCATTTGATCACGGCACCCTGACGCTCCCTGAGGAAGTGCCAGGGCACGATGTTGGAATGGTGCTCCATGATCGAGATGACGATCTCGCCGCCTTCTTTGATGTTCGGGCCACCCCAGGACGAGGCAACCAGATTGATGGCCTCGGTCGCGTTGCGGGTGAAGATCACTTCCTCGGTGCGGGGCGCGTTGATGAACTCCGCCACCTTGGTGCGGCCGCCCTCATAGGCTTCCGTCGCCGCATTGGCGAGGAAATGCAGGCCGCGATGCACGTTGGCGTACTCGCTCGTGTAAGCCTGCGTCATGCGATCGAGCACCGACTGCGGCTTCTGTGCGGATGCGGCGTTATCGAGATAGACCAGATTCTTGCCGTAAACCTGCATGGCGAGCGCCGGGAAATCCTGGCGCACGCGCGCGACGTCATAAGCGCCGTTCTTGACTGCCGGATGCGTGCTCATGAGCGCCGCTCCAGCCAGCGCTCGGCCATGCCGATCACATGCTCGCGCAAGCCATCGTCGGCGATCTGCTCGATCGCCTCGCCGACGAAGGCCTGGATCAACAGCGCCTGGGCCTGCTTCTCCGGCAGGCCGCGGGCCTTCAGATAGAACAGGAGACTGTCGTCCAGCGCGCCGGCGGTGGCGCCGTGGCCGCAGGAGACGTCGTCGGCGAAGATCTCGAGCTCCGGCTTGTTGTCCGCCTCGGCTTCGTCGGAGAGCAGCAGCGCGCGGGTCATCATCTTGCCGTCGGTCTTCTGCGCGTCGGGACGGACGATGATGCGGCCCTGGAATACCGAATGGGCGCGATCGTCGATCACGGCGCGGAAGGTCTCGCGGCTGACGCAGTTCGGCACGGCATGGTCGACCACCAGCGTGGTGTCGCCGTGCTCGGTCTTTTTCAGGAGGTTCACGCCATTCACCGAGAGCTCGCTGCCCTCGCCCGCCAGCGTGATGAATCCCTGCAAACGGCTGACCGCGGCGCCGCTGGTCATGCTGAAGAGGTTCAGCTTGGTGTTGGCCCCGACCGTGATGAACTGCGACGTGATGTTCACCGCATCGGGCGCATCGTCCATCAGCCGGATATGCGCGACGTCGGCGTTGTCGCCGACCGAGACGATGACGGCGTCATTGACCTGGTAGGCCTTCGCTTCCGCCGCCACAAAAGTCTCGACGATGGTGGCGCGAGCGCCCTTCCCGATCGCGACCCGCGAGCGGGTGAAGGCCGATGCCGACGCGGCAGTCGCGATGTGGATGATCTGGATCGGCGCGGACAATTGCGCGCCGTCAGCGATCGAGAGCACGACCCCGTCGGTCGCCATCGCGGCGTTCAGCGCGATCACCGCATCGGTGCTCGCGGTCTTCAGCAGGCCGGCATCCTTCTCCAGCGTCTCACGCAGGGTCTTGAAGCCTGCCTCGGGGGCGAGTGCCCTCACGTCGGACAGATCGGCCGCGAACACGCCGTCGACCAGCACCACCTTGCGGGCGCCCTCGATCGCATGCGCCTTCACCGCCTCCGCGGCGCGCTTCAGCGCGCCCGCATCGGGGATCGCTGCCAGGGGCAGAACCTCGCCGACCAGCGCGCGCAGATCGGTATACTTCCATTCCTCGATCCGGCGATGCGGCAGGCCGAGACGCTCATAGCTCTCGAATGCCTCGCGCCGCGCCGCGATCACTTCGGGCGAACCCGGCAGCCGGCCTTCGGCGCTGGCGAACAGATCGCTCACCGCGCGGCCACCTCCGGTCTTTGCCACAGCAACGTTCATTGCAACCAATCCTTACGCGGCCTCGAATTGCGCGTAGCCGGACGCTTCCAGCTCCAGCGCCAATTCCTTGCCGCCGCTCTTCACCACGCGCCCCCTCGACATCACATGCACGACGTCGGGCACGATGTAGTTCAGAAGCCGCTGATAGTGGGTGATGACGACCATCGAACGCTTGGGCGAACGCAGCGCGTTGACGCCGTCGGCCGCAATGCGCAGCGCATCGATGTCGAGGCCCGAATCCATCTCGTCGAGGATGCACAGGCTCGGCTCGAACAGCGCCATCTGCAGCACCTCGTTGCGCTTCTTCTCGCCGCCGGAGAAGCCGACATTGACGCCGCGCTTGAGCATGTCCTGCGGGATGTTCAACGATTTCGAGACTTCCCGGACCTTCTTCAGGAAGTCGGGCGTCGAATATTCGCTCTCGCCACGCGCCTTGCGCTGCGCGTTGAGCGCGGTGCGCAGGAAGTTCATGGTGGCGACGCCGGGAATCTCGACCGGATACTGGAACGCCAGGAACACGCCCTTCGCGGCGCGCTCGTCCGGCTCCATCTCCAGGAGGTCCTCGCCTTTGAAAAGGATTTGGCCGTCGGTGACTTCATAGCCGGGCTTGCCGGCGATGACGTGCGAGAGCGTCGACTTGCCGGAGCCGTTCGGCCCCATGATCGCGTGCACCTCGCCCTCGTTCACGGTCAGCGTCAACCCGTGGAGGATCTCACGCTCCTCGACACGAACCTTGAGGTCTTTCACTTCAAGCAAAGCCATCATGTTTTTCCATCTATCCCCTCATCCCAGGGAGCGCCGAAGGCGCGTCTCGAAGGATTGAGGCCAACAATCTTTCCGGTAATCCATCCTTCGAGACGACCGCGTTCCGCGGCCTCTTCAGGACGAGGCCGGTGCTAGCCGACCGACCCTTCGAGCGAGATCGAGATCAGCTTCTGCGCTTCCACCGCGAACTCCATCGGCAGCTGCTGCAGCACGTCCTTGACGAAGCCGTTGACGACGAGGCCGACCGCCTCTTCCTGGCTGAGCCCGCGCTGGATGCAGTAGAACAGCACGTCCTCGGAGATCTTCGAGGTCGTCGCCTCGTGCTCGAACGTCGCCGACGAGTTCTTGGCCTCGATGTAGGGCACGGTGTGCGCGCCGCATTTGTCGCCGATCAGCAGCGAATCGCAGGCGGTGAAGTTGCGCGCCCCGGTCGCCTTGCGGTGCGCGGTGACCAGGCCGCGATAGGTGTTCTGCGACCTGCCGGCGGCGATGCCCTTGGAGATGATCCGGCTCGACGTGTTCTTGCCGAGATGGATCATCTTGGTGCCGCTATCGACCTGCTGGAAGCCGTTCGAGATCGCGATCGAGTAGAACTCGCCGCGCGAATTGTCGCCGCGCAGGATGCAGCTCGGATACTTCCAGGTGATGGCGGAGCCGGTCTCGACCTGGGTCCAGGAGATCTTGGAGTTGGCGCCGCGGCAGTCGCCACGCTTGGTGACGAAATTATAGATGCCGCCCTTGCCTTCCGAATTGCCGGGATACCAGTTCTGCACGGTCGAGTACTTGATCTCGGCATCGTCGAGCGCCACGAGCTCGACCACGGCGGCATGCAACTGGTTCTCGTCACGCTGCGGCGCGGTGCAACCTTCGAGATAGGAGACGTAGGAGCCCTTGTCGGCAATGATCAGCGTGCGCTCGAACTGGCCGGTGTTGCGCTCGTTGATGCGGAAATAGGTCGACAGTTCCATCGGGCAGCGCACGCCCGGCGGCACGTAGACGAACGAGCCGTCGGAAAAGACCGCCGAGTTCAGCGTGGCGTAGAAGTTGTCGGAGGTCGGCACCACCGAGCCCAGATATTTCTGCACCAGTTCGGGATGCTCGCGGATCGCTTCCGAGATCGGCATGAAGATCACGCCAGCCTTCTTCAGCTCGGCCTTGAAGGTGGTCGCAACCGAGACCGAGTCGAAGACAGCATCGACCGCGATCTTGCGGCGGGCCGGGTCCTCCTCGCCAGGCTTGGGCTCGACGCCTTCGAGCATGGCCACTTCCCGCAACGGGATGCCGAGCTTCTCGTAGGTCTTCAGGATCTCCGGATCGATCTCGTCCAGCGAGGAGACCGTCTTCTTCGGCTTCGGCGCCGCGTAATAATAGAGATCCTGGAAATCGATCTTTGGATAGTCGACGCGCGCCCAGGTCGGCTCCTGCATGGTCAGCCAGCGCCGATAGGCCTCAAGCCGCCACTGGAGCATCCAGGCGGGTTCGTTCTTCTTCTCGGAGATAAACTTGACGGTCTCCTCCGACAGTCCCTTGGGGGCCTTGTCGGACTCGATCAGGGTCTCAAACCCATAACGATACTGGTCGACGTCGATGCGCTTCACGCGCTCGACCGTCTCTTGTACGGCTGGCATTCCATCCTCCGCTCGCGGTTTCAAGGACCGCGGTGGATCAAACTCGGACGAGTATTACGATATTTCACTGCGGAAAGCACGGGCTTAGAACCGTTCAAGCCGTGTTTCGTCGCTTAGCCCTTAAGTAGGGTATTACCCAGCTTTCGCCAAGCCTCTAACGCCCTATTGATGTCCTCCGGTTGGGTGGACCAGCCAAGACTGAGACGCACCGCTCCCTGGGCCACAGCGGGATCATAGCCCATGGCCGACAAGACGTGGGATGGCTGGACCCTCCCTGAGGAACAGGCGGAGCCGGAGGAGACCGCTATGCCCTCCAGGTCGAAGCCGATGACGGCGGTTTCGGCCTTCAGGCCCGGCGCGGTGAAGAGCACCGTGTTTGGCAACCGCGCCACATCGTCCGCAAAGACCGTCGCCCCGGCGATGCCGCGAAGGCCATTTTCCAAAAGATCTCTGAGGCTTGCCATTCGCTCCACATCCTTCGCCAGAGCCTGAAGGGCAGCCTTTACCGCCGCCCCGAAGCCGGCGATGCCCGCGACATTCTCGGTCCCGGCGCGGCGGTTGAGCTCTTGTCCGCCGCCTCGCAGGACCGGCTCGAGGCCGCCTATGCCTTCAGCCATCACCAGGGCCCCGACACCCTTGGGGCCGCCGATCTTGTGCGCAGAAAAGGTGGCAAGGTCGGCGCCTACCGTATTGATATCGAATGGGATTTTCCCCAGCGCCTGGATCGCATCGACGTGCAGGAGGCCGCCGGCCGCGTGGACGATGCTTACCGCCTCAGCGACGGGCTGGAGGGCGCCGGTCTCGTTGTTGGCGGCCATGATGGAGACCAGGGCTGGCGGGCCATCCTGCAGCTGGATCTTCAGGCGATCGAGGTCCACCACGCCGGAGCGCGTGACCGGGATGAGGCCGATCTTGTCGCCAGGGAACCGGCCGCCGGCCAGCACCGAAGCATGCTCGACCGCAGAGACCAGCAGCCGCTCGACAGGTCCGCCAGACCGCCCCCGCAGGCCCGGCGAGAGCGCAAGCGCATTGGACTCGGTGCCGGCGGAGGTGAAAACGACGTTGCGCGGCTGAGCGCCGACCGCGCCCGCCAGCGCGGAGCGCGCCTCCTCGACCAGTCGTCGTGCCTCCCGGCCCTCGGCATGGACCGAGGATGGATTACCGATCAGGTCGTATGCAGCCAGAATAGCAGCCCGCGCTTCCGAACGGAGCGGCGTGGTCGCGTTCCAATCGAGATAGACCCGGGCAAGCATTGAGTATTTTGTTACCTCGCATCGCGGGCGGCGTTTCGCGCCGACCCGACATGGGCCGCGGGCGCGCAATTGGCAACCCGATTCCGAGCGAGCGGGCGCCGTGACGCGGTCATGACAAGCTAACGTGTTGAACCCATTGGGGGATGTTCAAGATGCTTGCTTTTTGACCCTCTGCCTATGTTAGAACGCGCTCCGTCAAGTCACCGCGCGCTCTTAGCGCATCACCGCAAGGCGCGCCTTCTCACCCTTCATTCGCGCTTCCGTCGGCATCTGCCGACGAGGCTACAATCGGTTGATTGCTAGGGATCATCTCTCCAGGAAATCAATCAAGAGACACCAATGCCCGAAGTCATTTTCACCGGCCCTGCTGGCCGCCTCGAAGGCCGCTACCATCCGGCCAAGCAGAAGAATGCGCCGATCGCGATGATCCTGCATCCGCATCCGCAGTTCCACGGCACGATGAACCACCAGATCGTGTACCAGTGCTACTACGCGTTCGCGCATCGCGGCTTCTCCGTGCTGCGCTTCAATTTCCGCGGTGTCGGCCGCAGCCAGGGTTCGTTCGACCACGGCACCGGCGAGTTGTCGGATGCCGCCGCCGCGCTCGACTGGGCCCAGACGATCAATCCCGAAGCGCGCGCCTGCTGGGTTGCCGGCTTCTCCTTCGGCGCCTGGATCGGCATGCAGCTCCTGATGCGCCGCCCCGAGGTCGAGGGCTTCATCTCGATCGCGCCGCCGGCCAACCTTTACGACTTCTCGTTCCTCGCGCCCTGCCCGTCGTCGGGCCTGATCGTGCATGGCGAGAAGGATGCGGTGGTGCCGCCCAAGGACGTCAACACGCTGGTCGAGAAACTGAAGACGCAGAAGGGCATCGTCATCGACCAGCAGATCATCCCCGGCGCCAACCACTTCTTCGACGCCAAGCTCGAGCCGCTGATGGAAACCATCACGGCGTATCTCGACATGCGCCTGGCGAACGTGCGCTGAGGGATTCGGCTTGAGCGCGCTGCGCTCAGGCCGCAAGCTTCAAAAGATGCGCGTCGTGCCGTACGAGGAAGGCGCGCAGCAATTGCGGATAGTCGGCGTCGACAGCGCTGCGTACGCTCGGACGCTGCGCAAGCGTGGTCCGCCACGCCCTGACCTTCGGCGCGTCCTGGAAGATGCCGTGCTCGGTTAGTTCGTCGAACAGATCGAAATAGCGGAAGACGGGCGCGAATACCGCGTCGACCAGACTGAATGCGCGGCCCGCGAAATACGGACCGGCGCCGAGCGCGGCTTCGACACGCCTGAATTTCGCAACCAGCGCCTGGCGCTTGCCTTCGAATGTCGCCGGATCGCTCGTGGTTTCCAGCCCCCAGAGGTCGCCGAGGATCGCCGAGCCGAACTCCATCCAGGCGCGGTGCTCGGCACGCTTCAGCGCATCCGCCGGATGCAGCTTCGCACCGGCTTGCGTCTCCTCGAGGTACTCGCAGATCACGTTGCTCTCGAACAGCGCGACCTCGCCCTCCCCGGTGGTCACCACCAGCACCGGCACCTTGCCGAGCGGCGACAGTTTCAGAAACCAGTCGGGCTTGTCAGCCAGATCGATGTCGATCCGCTCGAACGGCACGCCCTTCTCCTTCAGCGCGATCACCGCGCGCTGCACGTAGGGGCAAAGCTTGTGGCTGATCAGTTTCAACGAAACGGTCATGGGCGATCCCGGCGGTTAGATGCAACTGCATTCAATGTAGATGCATTTGCATCTACCCGTCAAGTTGCATGCAGTTGCATTGATCTAGCCTTGCGTCAGGGACGCGCGATCACCCCGCCGGTCACCGGCATCGGCACACCCGTGGTAGTGGGATAAGATAGCGGCAGGCCTTTCATGCCGCGGACCGCGAGGAAGCCGAAAGCCTGCGCTTCGATGGCGTCGGAGGCCCAGCCGAGCGTCTCGGCCGCCTCCACCCTTGCCGAGCCCACCTGCTCCCGCAGCATACGCAGCATGGTGAGGTTGCGGGCGCCGCCGCCGCAGACGATCCAGCTCCGCGGCCGCCGGGGCAAAAGCGGAATGACGCGGGCGATCGCAGCCGCAGTGAAGGCGGTGAGCGTCGCGGCGCCGTCGGCCGGCTCGATGGCGCCGAGCTTGAGTGCAGCGAAATCGTTGCGATCGAGCGATTTGGGTGGGGCCGCCGCGAAGAAGGGCAGTTCCAGCGCCCGTGCGATCCAGGCCTCATCCACCTTGCCGAGCGCCGCGAACTTGCCTTCCGCATCGAACGCCTGATTCATGGTGCGGTACATGAAGTCGTCGAGCAGCGCGTTGCCGGGGCCGGTATCGCAGGCAATCAATGCATCGTTGCCGTCGATATAAGTGATGTTGGAGACGCCGCCGACGTTGACCACGACGATCGGTCCTTCGCGTTCCAGCGAATGAGCCAGCGCGCGGTGGTAGACGGGCACGAGCGGCGCGCCCTGCCCGCCCGCCTCGACGTCGGCGGCACGGAAATCATGCATCACCGGGATATGGATTGCCCTGGCCAGTAACGGCGCATCGCCGATCTGGACGGTCAGCCGCTTCTCGGGCCGGTGCAGCACGGTCTGGCCGTGGAAGCCCACGATATCGATGTCCTCCGGCCTCATGCGGTTCTGCGCCAGGAAGGCGGCCACCGCCTCGGCATGGGCACCCGTCACGGCCTGCTCGGCCTGCGCCAGAATGCCCGGCCGGGCGTCGCGCTGCTGCAGATGCACGGCCTCGCTCAGCGCCTGGCGCAACACGTTGCGCTCGGCCGGGCTGTATGGCCGGTAGCCGGACGGCCCGAACGCCTTCACCTGCTTTCCGTCGGTCTCGATCAGCGCGACATCCACCCCGTCCAGCGAGGTGCCGCTCATCAAGCCGAGTGCCGTCAACATCATGGGATCAGCGTCCTGAAAGACCCCTCCGGCATGCCGATCTTGTGCCAGAGGGACACATCTTATAATGCCACAGCGCCAAGTGGCGGGCGGACATCGGGTTCCCGCGGAAGACCCTTAAATTGCCCCCAAAAGAGTAAACCAAGAATTGTCAGGCACGCCGACAGATGACTGCATTTAAATCGGATTTCCTCAATACCCTGCAGGAACGTGGATTCATCCACCAGTGCTCCGATTTCGAGGGGCTGGATGCGCTTGCCGCCAAGGGTGAGGCCATCGCCTATGTCGGATACGATTGCACCGCCCGCTCCCTGCATATCGGCAACTATCTGACCATGATGATGCTGCACTGGCTGCAGCAATCCGGCAACAAGCCGATCACGCTGATGGGCGGCGGCACCACCATGGTGGGCGATCCCTCCGGCAAGGACGAGACGCGCGCCATGCGCACCATTGCCGAGATCGAGGCCAACAAGGCCTCGATCCGCGGCGTGTTCGCCAAGGTGCTGCGCTATGGCGAGGGCAAGAGCGACGCCATCATGCTCGACAATGCGGAGTGGCTGACCAAGCTGAACTGGATCGAGATGCTGCGCGATGTCGGCCGGCACTTCTCCGTCAACCGCATGCTGACCATGGACTCCGTGCGGCTGCGTCTCGAGCGCGAGCAGGAGATGAGCTTCATCGAGTTCAACTACATGGTCTGCCAGGCCTATGACTTCGTCGAACTCGCCAGGCGCACCGGCTGCCGCCTCCAGATGGGCGGATCGGACCAGTGGGGCAACATCATCATGGGCGTCGATCTCGGCCGTCGCATGGGCACGCATCAGCTGTTCGCGCTGACGACGCCGCTGCTGACCACTGCGTCCGGCGCCAAGATGGGCAAGACCGCGCAAGGCGCGGTCTGGCTCAATGCCGACCAGTTCTCGCCCTACGACTTCTGGCAGTACTGGCGCAACACCGAGGATGCCGATGTCGGCAAGTTCCTGAAGCTGTTCACGACGCTTCCAATGGCCGAGATCAGAAAGCTCGAAGCGCTCGGCGGCTCCGAGATCAACGAGGCCAAGAAGGTGCTCGCGACCGAGGCGACCGCTCTGCTGCACGGTCGCGAAGCTGCGAATGAAGCCGCGGAGACCGCGCGCCGCACCTTCGAGGAGGGCGCGCTCGCCGAGAGCCTGCCGACGGTGGAAATTCCGCGCGGCGAGCTCGACGCCGGTCTCGGCGTGCTCAACGCCTTCGTCAAGGCGGGTCTCGTCGCCTCCAACGGCGAAGCCCGGCGGCAGATCAAGGGCGGCGGCCTGCGCGTCAACGATGCGCCTGTCGCCGACGAGAAGATGGCGCTGTCGGCGGACAATCTGACGCCGGAAGGCGTGATCAAGCTGTCCTTCGGCAAGAAGAATCACGTCCTCATCAAGCCTGCATAGGCGTATGAGCTTTTCACTGCTTGTCAGGGCGCGCATAAGCGCGCTCCCTGATGGCAATGGACCAGAACGCGCCCAAGGAAACGACAGCGGAAGCGAGCAAGGAACAGGTCGGAAGCACCAGGCAGGACGCAGTCCGCATCGCGCTCGTCGTGCTCTGCCTGTGCTTTGCGCTGGCTGTTCTTGGTCGCGGGCTGAGCGAGAGCTTCACGGTCTTCCTCAAGCCGATCTCGGAAGATCTCGGCTGGGACCGTGCCCAGGCCGTTTCGATCTATTCACTGACCTGGCTCATCAGCGGACTGACCGCCCCCCTGGTTGGCCGCCTGTTCGATCATTCCGGACCACGCATCGTCTATGCGCTCGGCTTGCTCTTGCTCGGTTCGGCCTTTCTGAGCGCGAGCCATGCGCAAGCACTCTGGCAATTCCAGCTTTCGATCGGCATCTGCGTCGGCATCGGCGTTGCCTTCATCGGCAATGTGCCCAACTCGATCCTGCTCGGCCGCTGGTTCGGGCCGCGGCTGCCGACCGCGATGGCGGTGGTCTACTCGGCAATGGGCGGCGGCGTGCTGGCACTGCTGCCGGCCTCGCAACTCCTGATCGATCATCTCGGCTGGCGCGAGACCTACCAGGTCTACGGTCTTGCCGCGCTCGCCCTGCTGGTGCCGCTGCTGCTCCTGCCTTGGCGCCTGTTCGCGGCCGGCTCGCCGCATGTGGCCAAGAAGAGCGATCCGGACTTCGTCGACAACGGCTGGACGCTCGTGAGCGCGATGCGCCACCACGCCTTCTGGGCGCTGTTCTCGACGTTCTTCTTCACCGCGGTCGGCATGTATGCCATCGCGGCGCAGATCGTGGCCTATCTGATCGACGCCGGCTTCCCGCCGCTCCAGGCCGCGACCGCCTGGGGCTTCTCCGGCGTCGTGCTGGTGTTCGGGATGCTGGGTGTTTCTGCGCTCGACGGCTTGATCGGACGCCGCCCGTCGGTGCTGCTCAGCTACGCGATCTCGATCCTCGGCATCGTTCTGCTCTGGCTCCTGCAGTACTATCCGAACGTCGTCCTGCTCACCGGCTTCGTGGTCTGCTTCGGCAGCATGATGGGCTCCCGCGGGCCCCTGATCACCGCAACTGCGATGAAGATCTTCCGCGGCAAGCGCGTCGGCACCATCTTCGGGACGATCTCGATCGGCAGCGGCCTGGGCTCGGCGTTCGGCTCATGGAGCGGCGGCCTGATTCACGATGCGACTCACGGCTACGATCTCCTGCTCATCTTCGCGCTTGCGAGCGTCGTGCTCGGCATGATTCCGTTCCTGGTCGTTCCCGCCTTGCGGGAGTAGGTCTCCCCTACGTAACCTGCATCCCCGGACATCACCGGAATAGTACGTACCGACCACAGGTGAACACGTTCGAAAAACCGCGGCGCGTGCGGATCAACGACCGCTACTGCGATGTTTTGTCCGACATGACGAAAATGTCAGGGCGCATTGATCCCAAGTGGCTTGCGAGACGAAACTGAATACGGTCCAAGTCGCGCATTGGATGGAGGGCACAAACCAATGGACTTTCCCTATCTCACCCGCTTTCAGCCGGTTCTCCTGAGCCTGTTTCGCTTCATCACCGGCCTGTTGCTGTTTCAGTACGGCGTCGCCAAGCTGTTCAAGTTTCCGGCTGTTCCGATGTTCGCCAAAGTCGAGCTGATGTCGCTTTACGGCGCGGCCGGGGCGCTTGAACTGGTGCTTGGCGCACTACTGATGATCGGCCTGTTCTCGCGGCTGTCGGCCTTCATCCTGTCCGGTGAAATGGCTTTCGCTTATTTCATGGGCCATATGTTCAGGGGCGAAACCCCGGTGTTCCTGCCATTGCTGAACAACGGCACTCTCGCGATACTCTTCTGCTTCGCGTGCCTGTATCTCTCGGCAGCTGGCGGCGGCCCGATCAGCGCCGACGCCGCAATGGGCAAGAAATAAGTGCTGCACCGGCGCAGCCCGCACCGCGCTGACACACTCAACTTATCCCGCTAAGCACGGCGGCACCGGCAGACCTCCGGTGCCGCTTAGCGCGCGCCCAGCACATTCCAGATCAGAACGAGGGCCGCGACGAGCAGCAGGGACATGACGGCGCGATGAACGAATCGATTCATTGCCTGTCCAACCTGTCTCTTTGGCTACCAAGGTCCATGTCGATTTTCGACTCCGGATCGGCCGCCGCCTGCCGGCAAGAGCAGATTCGCCTGCACGGTTGCGCATAAGCCTGCGGCAGCCGTCCCGCGCGGCAGGCCGGCCATGCCTACGTTCATGATTGGTAAGAACTTCATGCTACCCATGCGAGCAATAACAACCATTCCGTAGGGGCTGTGATGAATCTGCTGAGTCACCTGAAGATCCGCACCAAGCTTGCCAGCATGGTCTGCCTTGCGGCGCTCACAGTCACGGCCATCATCGGCGTATCGTCGGTGCTCAGCAAGAGCCGCATGATGGAGGACCGCGTCGAGCAGATGCGGACCGCGGTAGAGCTGCTCTACAACTATGCACAGTCGCTCCAGGACGAGGTCACAGCAGGCAAGCTGACGCCGGCCGAGGCCAAGAGCATGTTCCACCAGCGCGGTCGCCGCATGAGCTTCAACGGCGGCCAAGGCTACCCGGTGGTCTATAATGAGGACACCTCCCTGGTCGTCAACGGCGCCAATCAGCAGCTCGAAGGCAAGATCACCGGCGCCAAGGATTCCAATGGCGTGCTGATCGCCGACGCCATTATCAAGGCGGGCAGCGAGACCGCGCAGGGCGGCGTGACCTCCTATCTCTACCCGCGCCCCGGCCAGACCGAGCCGGTCCGCAAGACCGTGTTCGCGCGCAAATTCGCACCATGGAACGTGACCATCAGCTACGGCGTCTACGTCGATGATATCGACGCCGACGTGCGCGGCTTGACGCTGGAGCTGGCCGCGATCGGCGGCGGCCTGATGTTGTTGATGGCGGCGCTGTCCTGGCTGATTGCTCGCGACGTGCTCGGCGCGCTCGATCGCCAGAAGAATCGCATGCAGGAGATTTCCGAAGGAGCCATCGACAAGCCGGTCGAGGAGACCGACCGCGGCGACGAGATCGGCCGCATGGCCGAGACCCTCGAAGTGCTCCGGCAGACCGCGCTGACCGCGCGCACGCTGGAAGCCGAGCAGGTCGCCATCAAGGCCCGCACCGAGCAGGAGAAGCGCGACGCCCTGATCGCCCTCGCCGATCGCTTCGACGCCTCCGTCGGCCAGCTCGTGGGCCTGATGGCCTCCGGTTCCGGCGAGCTCGAGAACACCGCCAAGTCGATGTCCTCGACTGCCGAGGGCACCAACCGCCGCGCCGCCGTGGTCGGCTCCGCCGCCACCGAGGCCAGCCAGCGCGTCCAGACGGTGGCAGCTGCCGCCGAGGAGCTCTCCTCCTCCATCACCGAGATCAGCCGTCAGGTCGCGCAGTCCGCGGAGGTCACCGGCCGCGCCGTGGACAGCGCTCGCCGCACCGACACCATCGTCCGCGCGCTGTCGGACGGTGCGCAGCAGATCGAGCATGTGGCCGAGCTGATCTCCAGCATCGCGGCCCAGACCAACCTGCTCGCGCTCAACGCCACCATCGAAGCCGCGCGTGCCGGTGAAGCCGGCCGCGGCTTTGCCGTCGTCGCTTCCGAGGTGAAGTCGCTGGCGAGCCAGACCGCGGAAGCCACCCGCGAGATCGGCGACAAGATCGCCCAGATCCAGGGCGCAACCAAGGAAGCTGTGGACGCGATCGGCGGCATCACCGCCACCATCGAGGAGGTCAGCCGCATCGCCACCTCGATCGGCGCCGCCATCGAGGAGCAAGGCGCCGCCACCGCCGAGATCGCGCGCAGCGTCTCGCAGACGGCGGAGGCGACCAGGGAGGTCACCACCAATATCGGCGTGGTCTCCACCGCCGCAAACGAGACCGGCAACGCCGCCGGCATGGTGCTGGCAGCAGCTTCGAGCCTCTCAAAACAGGCCGAGCAGCTCTCCGGCGAAGTCGGCACGTTCCTGGCCGGCGTGCGCGCGGCGTAGCCGCTCGTTCACCTCTCCCGCTTGCGGGAGAGGTCGGCGCGAAGCGTCGCGTGAGGGCTTTCTCCTCGTTGGGAGCCGCTCTGTGGAGGCCCCCTCTCCCCAGCCCTCTCCCGCAGGCGGGAGAGGAGCGCACCTTGCATCGCGGCTGCAACTGGATCGCGCTACTGCCGCCGCGAGACGCTGCAGCCGCTCGACAGCTGACGGGTCGATGCCGTCGAGCCGTCGTTCGACTGCGACGGGAATTCATCGAACGGCGAGTTCTGCTTGCCGGTGTTGAATTCGAATATCTTGCGGAACAGGCCGGGCGCCATCGCCGAGATCGGATTGACGCGCATCACGGGCGCGGCCGGTGTACCGACGACCTCGTAGGTCACGCCGATCAGCCCCTCGTTGTTGCCGCCGCCGAGGAAGATGCCGAACAGGGGGATCTGGCCGAAGATGTTGTTGACGCCATACATCGGCACGAAGGTGCCGCTCATGCACACCTGGTTGCCGGGATAGTCGATCGAGCCCTCGATGGTGGCACCGATCATCGGCCCCTTGACCACGCCGTCTCGGATCGTCAGCGCGCCGTTCTGCCGGGTGAACTCGGCACGGAGCGCGTTGAATGAGACTCCGTTGCCGGTGCCGTTGGGCGCGCCGGCGGCCACGCGCTCGAGCTGCGCCTCGCCCTTCACCGTGAAGTCGCGCACGTTGATGAGCCCCTCGCGGGCGGTGTTCGGCTCGGATGTCGGCGGCTCCATCGCCACCACCATCTGGCCGCCGACCGCCTTGGTGTAGGTGTCGGTGAAGCGCAGCAGCGCGCCGGCATCGTTGGTCTGGAGATAGATCACTTCGCGACTGCCCTGCGCGCGGCCGCCGCGAAGATCGGCTGCCACCGGCGTGTCGCGGCCGATCTTGCCGCTCAGCGTCAAGGCTTTCACGGCGCCGTTGCGCTTCGACATCTTGGCATCGACGCTGCGCATGGCCTCGCCGTTGAACCCGGCCACGGCACCGAGCTTCACGTCGATATCGAAATCGACGTTCTTCAGCTTGCTCTTGTCCTCCTTGGAATGGCCGGAGATCGCCGACTTCAGGAAACCGCGGCCGTCGAACACGTCGCCACGCATCGTGCCCTTGATGACGCCCTCCTGGCTGCGCTCAACTCTGAGCGAGGCCTTGTCACCGTCTGTCGGCGCGTAAATCGGGAAATTCGCGTTCATGAGATCGCCGTTCGCGTCGACCTCGAGTGAGCCCTTGATCGAGGCACCGCCGCCCTCGATCAGGATGTCCTCGAAACGCGTCGATTGCGCCGTCGGCACCACCTTGAAGCTGGCCTTCGCGGACTTGCCCGGCAGCTTGACCCAGCCGGGCAGGATGTTGTCGAGCCGCACCGACGTCAGGTCGGCCTCGACGCCGAGCTTCGTGGTCTGATCCGCGCCGCTCGCGATCTTGCCCGACAGCCTGATCGGCAACGATCCGCTGACGGCGGGGCTGAGATCGAAGCCGAGGCGCGCGCGGCTGGCATCGTCCAGCGTCGCCTGCAGCCTCACGTCCGCGTCGCCCTCAGCCGGCTTGCGATAGTCCAGCGAGGCTGCCTGACCGTTGATCTTGACGTCGCCCTTGACCTGGTAGCCCTGGTTGTTGGCGATGATCTTGAGGCTGTTCGCCTCCAGCTTCTGGTTCATCACCAGCTTCTCGGCGGCGAAGCCGTTGAGGTCGGCGGTGACGGAATAGGTGGTGTCGGCCTTGGTCAGCTCGCCCTTGACCGGCATGCCGAGCTGGATGTTCGCGGTGAACGTCCCCTTGCTGGTGTTGGGATCGATGACCGTCGCGGAGAGATCGCTCAGCCGGTCATTGGCGAGCATTTCAGCGGCGGCAGGCACCGGGCCATCGACGCGGAACCGGCTTCGCGACGGCGACGGCTTGGGCGCCATGTCCGGCACCTCGAACACGAAGTCTGAGATCGTAACCTTGCGGCCCGAGGGCGTATCGGCAACGCCCTGCCCGATGTTCACGGTCGCGGTGCGCCCGGTCACGCGCGCCCTCAGATCGGCATCGCGCACCACCGGCATGCCATCCACGGGGCGAACTGCGACGCCGCTCGCCACGATGTTGACGGACAGGCCGTCGTCCGGGATCGGCGGTCCCTTGCGCGGCAGGTTCTTCGTCGGCGAGTTGACGCCGATCTCGATGCGCTGGAGCGTTCCGCGCTCGATCCGCTCGATCACCCATTCGCGCAGTTCGGGGACGATCAGCGTCGGCCACATCCGCTTCAAGGCGGAAGCCGACATCGGCGTTCCCGCAAAGCCGAGAGTGAGCCGGGGCTCGCCGGAATAATCGATGGCGCCAGTGCCGGCAACGCCGATCTCGCCGTTGGAGACATCCGCCTGTGTCAGCAGGAGGCGCTTGTGATCGGTGTCGAAGCGAAAGCCGATCGCAATGCGGTTGAAGACGAGCGGCGGCTCGTTATCGATGCCGCCAAGCAGGATCGAACCGCCGCTGAATCCGAGCTGCCAGTCATTCCTGGTGCCGTTGGGCGGCTCGAGATGGGCCAGCAATGTCAGGCGGTTCGCGCCGGAGAGGATTTTGAAGGGTGCGACCAGCACGCGCCGGTTGGCGTCCCACTCGACGTTGATCTCGGCCGAGTCGATCCCCATCGGATAGTCGGGCGTATCGGTGTCGATGATGTTGCCGGCACCCACCGCGATCTTGCCGCGGAAGAAGGTCGGCACGCCGTCGCGGCCGAGCTCGCCCTTGAGCTCGCCCGTCAGCGGCATATCCGCCGTGTAGGTGAGGTCCTTCACCCGCAGCGCCAGGAGGATGTTGGAGGTCGAGACCTTGTCGGCCTTGATGTCGACGGACCGCACGCCGTTCTCGGCAGGGCCGATCGTGGCGCGCAGCATCCACGGGCGCGCGCCCTCCTCGCCGAGGCTGAGCGCGATACCGCCGCGGCTCGGCCGGCGCAGGCTGAGGGTGATGTTCTCGAACGACCATTTGCTGCCGCGCTGCTGGTCGTCGACGATCAGATTGCCGTTCTTCAGGCCGATCTCGTTGAGGTTCTGGCCGTCGAGTCCCGTCATGCTCAGACTGTCGAGCCAGTCGAGGCTTTGGAGGATGCCGCTCTGCCCCGCCGCCTGCGGTGAGGCCTGCGGCGCTTCGGGACTCGTTGGCTGAGCAGCGAACGGCGGCGGGGGAACCCCGTTGCGGGGGAATGTCGGCGGCAGGCCCGCGTCCTTCTTGGACGCGACGCCGGTCGCAAGCGGCTTGGTGGTGTCGCCGGCGGACACGGTGACAGTGCCATCAGGCGCGATGCGGATCGCGAGCTCGGCATCGACGAGATTGAGGCTTTCGGCGCGCAGCCGCCCCATCAGCAGACCCGCACCCGACAGCTTCACCTCGGCCTTCGGCGCGCTGGCAACCACGGCCTGATCGCGATCGCGAACGATGATGTCCCGGATGCGTACGGCGATGCGAACCCGGCCGGCGCGCTCGATCTGGGTACCGCCGACCTCGACCGTGTTGCCGTGACCGATATTGTCTTCGATCGCGGCCGCCAGCCATGGCGTTGCGATATCCAGATTGATCGGACCGGCGCCGAGCCGCCACCACAGCGCACCGAAACAGCCGACGAAAATGACGAGCACGGCGCCGACGACAACGGCCAGACGCTTCAGCCAGCGGCCTCCACCCATCCAACGGCGCAATGAACCGAATCCGTCTCCGAAACGATGGAAACCCGAACCGGAACGCGCCAGCAGCCGGCGTGCGCGATGGCCCGCCGCCGCTTCCTGATCCGGATCCCACTCGGCATCGTCCCATTCCTGCGGCTCGTATTGGCCGCTGCGCCGATCAAAATTCCGGTTGTAGTCCTGGGGCGACGTATTCCTTGCCATTGCCTCTTGATACAAGCGCCCGTCGTAGGGGTGAGCGCCGCCGGGACCGCAGCCGTCCACAGGACGCGAAGCCCCCTGCGCCGGCACTGCCGCCATACCTCGAATATTCCTGCTGTTCGTCATTTCGCCCCGGGAGCGCGTTCAACGAGCAGTGGGGTGGTGCGTGGAATTCCTTGTAACCATACTCCGGCGCCGCCAAACTTGCCCAGCCGAGGGCGCGATTCCAGCACGCCGGACGAGAGCTGCAATACCGCTTCGGTTGACCCGCCGAAAGCGTCGAAAGGAAGGCGTATGTCCAAGAAATCCCGCAAGAAATCGTCCAAAACGTCCTCCGGCAGCCCGACCGCCAAAAAGAAGACCGCAAAAACGCAGGCATCGACTCAAACAAGGTCCGCGAAAACACAGCGGACGCCGGCAAGCAAATCAACCGGGACCATAGCAAAAGCAGGATCACATAAGGCCGCATCGAAACAGTTAAATACGTCCAAATCGTCTCCCCCACCCGCTCGGGCGAAGTCCGGCCTGGCCGAAGGCCAAAAGGCCCCCGGCTTCAGCCTGCCGCGCGACGGCGGCGACACCGTCACACTGGCGGACTATGCCGGCCGCAAACTGGTCCTGTTCTTCTACCCCCGTGCCGATACGCCTGGCTGTACCCGCGAGGCGATCGACTTCACTCGCCTCGCCGAAGCCTTCTCTGCCGCTGGCACTGCCGTGCTCGGCATCTCCGCCGACCCGTTGAAGGCCCAGGAGAAATTTCGCGACAAGCACAAGCTCGCCATCCCGCTCATCTCGGATGAGAAACATGAGGTGCTCGAGGCCTATGGCGCCTGGGGCGAAAAGTCCATGTATGGCAAGAGCTTCCTGGGAGTTCTTCGGACAACGATCCTGATCGGGGCCGACGGTAAGGTGGCACGAATCTGGCGCAATATCCGGGTCGATGGTCATGCCGACGACGTGCTGGAGGCGGCAAGAAGCCTTTAACCAGTCCGTCGAATTCGCGCGTTCCCATTTCCGGAAAATTAACCATGACCGGCCCAGATTGCTGCGGCAATTGAGCCGCAAGGAACCCATCCGACCGGCGCGGGAGTGCCGATGTCGAAAAGTTCTGCCCAATACTCGCAGTACCCCCAACATCACCCTCACGATCACGGACGAGCCTTCCAGCGCCGCCCGGCTGCTGCGGCGGCGGCAACTGCGATTCCCCTGCCCGCCACCGACGATGCCTACACCATCGTCCATGCCGGCAAGCAGGTCCGCTTTGGGCCCGTCGTATTCTGGATCGTCGTTGGCACCGTGGTGCTGCTGGGGCTGTGGTCGGCGGCGACGGCCACCTATTTTGCCTTCCGCGACGACGTTCTGACCCGGCTGATCGCCCGCCAGGCCGAGATGCAATACGCTTATGAAGATCGAATCGCCGAGCTGCGCGCCAGGGTCGACCGCACCACCAGCCGCCAGCTGCTTGACCAGGAGCAGTTCGACCAGAAGCTAGACCAGATCATGAAGCGCCAGACGGCGCTGGAGTCCCGGGCCACGGCGCTCGGGGCCATGCCCGACGTGACTGGCTCGATTCCCCGCTCGGCCCCACAGCGCGGCGACGCAACCCATACCACACCGAAGCCATCGCCGATCAGCGACACCGTCATCTTCGTGGCGCCGCCGGACCGGGAAGCGCGCCTCGAATCGCGCGCGCCGACCGTGGTGGCAGCGCCGAGCAGTCAATTTGCCCGGAATCAAAGCTTCGAGAACGTGCTGGTCCGGCTCACGAACTCGCTTGACCAGGTCGAGCGGCGCCAGATGGCGGCGCTCAGCGCCGTCGAGGAAAGCATGGACTCACGCATGCGGCGGATGCGCGGCGTGGTCAGCGATCTCGGCTTGAACCTTGCCCATCTCGAAGCCGCCGTGCCGCGCACCGCGATGGGCGGGCCGTTCGTGCCCATCAAGCTGACGGCCAATGCCGGACCGTTCGAGAAGCAGCTCCATCGTATCAACACCACACGCGCCGAGATGGATCGTCTCAATCGCACGCTGGCGTTGGTCCCCTACCGCAAGCCCGTCATCGGCGAGGTAGAGTTCACCTCCGGTTTCGGCGTGCGCAGCGATCCCTTCCTGGGCCGGCCCGCGATGCACACCGGCCTCGATTTCCGCGCTGCCACCGGTGACCCGGTCCGCGCCACGGCCTTTGGAAAGGTGATTTCCGCCGGCTGGTCCGGCGGCTACGGCCGCATGGTCGAGGTCGATCACGGCAATGGGCTTTCCACCCGCTACGGCCATCTCTCCGAGATCAACGTCAAGGTCGGCGAGATAGTGAAGATCGGCCAGGTCATCGGGCTCGTCGGCTCGACCGGCCGTTCGACCGGTCCCCACCTGCACTATGAGACCCGCATCGAAGGCGAAGCGGTGGATCCGCAAAAATTCTTGCGCGCTGGCGTCCGGCTCAGCGCGGGTTGAGCCTGCGCTTCTCTCATCGGAACGTCGGGGCGAAAGCCATTGGAAGCGACTGGTGGCCAAGAGCTCATGCGCCGCGGCGCAGCAGGCCAACCGCACGTCCGTCGATCACGAGCAGCGCGCTGCCGATGACGATCGCGCCCACGATCGCACGCATGGAAATCGGCTCCCCCAGCACCAGCCATCCCAGAAGGATGGCGGTGACGGGAATGAGCAGCGTCACCAGCATCACGTTGCTCGCGCCCGAGCGCCGCACGATCTGAAAGAAGACGATATAGGCAAGCGCGGTCGAGAGCGTGGCGAGGCCAAGCACGGCAAGCCAGGTCGCAAGGGCCGGCATCGGCAGTTGCCAGGGCCGCTCCACAGTGCCGGCGACCACCGCCATCATCACGGTTGAAGCCATCAGTTGAAATGTCGCCGTTCCGAGCGGGGCTGAGTTTTTCAGCAACCGGCGCGCGGCGAGCGCTGCAAGACCGTAGCTGAAGGCGCCGCCGAGGCAGAGCAGGATGCCGAGCCCCTGCCCAGGCCTTGCCTCAATACCCCATCCGCGCAGGATGACCACGCCGACGATCCCCAATGCGACGCCGGCAATCCGCCGCATCTGCAACGTCTCTTCGCCTGCCATCGCCATGACGATGACGGTGAACATCGGCGTGGTCGCGTTCAGGATCGACGCCAGCCCGCTCGGAATGAACGTCTGGCCGATCACGATCAACGAGAACGGGATGACATTGTTGAGCAGCCCGATCGCGACGAACGGCGTCCACTCCGCCATGCTCTTGGGAAAGCCGATCCCCTGCATGCGGAGCAATGGCGCAAGAATGGCCGCTCCGAACGCGACACGCAGCAACACGAGCGTCAGCGGCGGCAATTCGCGCAGAGCCGCGCCGTTGAAGAAGAACGAACCGCCCCAGAGAATGGAGAGCGCCGCAAGCAGCGACCAGTCCCGACCATCGATCCTGTTGGCATTGATGGTCATACGCGGCTCATCGACAAGCTAACGATCACAAAGGCCGGCAGGAGACAGCAAAGCCGGCGGCGAAATTCAGGGCGCCTGGCCTCTAGAAGGGCCTACAGCCCGTTTCGCGCAACGAGGATTTCACCGACAGCTCTTTCGACCTGTTGCCAGTCCGTCGCCGGAACGATCTTCAAGGCAGCGTCGAGCGAGCACGTCCGTTGTTCGTGCTCTCTCGCCAGTGCTGCCAGGTCGATCTGTATCTCGGATCGAAGTTGGCCTGATGCCACCTGCTCGATCCGGGCCGCCATCTGCTCCATGAGGCGAACGTGAAACGAGTTCATCTCTTCGATGAATTCGCCTCGCGACACGCGATAGGAGCCGAGGCTCGCCGACCACGCCGGCGATCCACCGAGTTGGCGATCGCGATTATCCCACTCGATGTGCACATGCTCTTCATCGGACCAGATTGCGATGTTGGCCGATGGAGCCAGGTACGAACTGTCCAGACGACGCTTTCCAACCCACATGATTGCAACGTCGGCAAAGTCAAAAAGGCCATCCTCATCGGGGACGTCATCGGCTCTCTCGCACCAGGCCTCGTGGGCGCTTCGCAGAATTCCGGCCCCGTCGCCGGAGATGTACGGCACGAGCGCATCAGGAACCGGCTCGAGTATGTAGGGAAGCATGTCCATCAAGTCCTCGTAGAGGCGGACGACTTGATAGGTGCAATAGCGCTCTGCACCGGCAGCCCGGGCATGGTCGCTGTATTCGAAGAGTGTGGCTTCACCGGCTTGTATCCAATACTCGCCGAAAGTGAGACCAAACCAATGAAGGCAATAGCTCCCCGGCTGGCCCCAGGGGATGATCTTTTCGAGTGGCGCGAGCGTGAAGTTGATGAGCACGACGAACCCTGGCCTGACTACGGAGAGACAGATCTAGTCCACCGCGATCGATCTTCCCACCCGATTTCAGGCAGCAGGTTCGTGAGCCCGCTACTTCCGCCGCGACACCAGCTCGATCATCCGCCCCTCATCGTCGTCAGGCATCGCCGCCTTCGCTTTCGCATAGGCCTCGACCGCCGCTCGTGCAACGATCGGCTTATCGGCGAGCAGGCTCTCCGCTAGCTTCACAGCGTAGGCGGCATCCTTGTGCCGCAGCGCTGCCGTGAAGGTCGCGCCGGAGAAATCGCGGGCGACCATGCGTTTGGAGTGACGCTGCACCTGGGGGCTTGCGGCAACGCCAGCCTGGATCGATTCCAGCACGAGGTTCATGTCGAGACCGGCCTGCTCGGCGATTGCGAGGCCTTCGGCGAGTCCGGCGATCTGGATAGCGCCCATCAGATTGTTGATGAGCTTGTAGACCGTGCCGGCACCGACCGGGCCGAAATGGCGGATGGTCGAGCCGATCGGTTCGAGATAGGGCCGCGCACGTTCGAGATCGGCTGCGTCGGCGCCGGCCAGGAGAGTCAACTTCCCGGCCGCGGCTGCATCCGGCAATCCGGTCACAGGGCAGTCGATGTAGATGAGCCCGCGCGCGTTCAGCTCGCGGCCCATCTCTCGCGCGTGGTCGTAGGAGACGGTGGAGCATTCGATCGCGATGGTGCCGGCCTTCGCGGTCTTGGCGGCGCCTTTCGGCCCGAGCCAGACCGCACGCGAGGCCTCGTCGTCGGCGACCATGGTCACGACCGCGTCGGCATCGATCGCGGCATCCTCCGGCGAGGTCGCCCAGTGCGCCCCGCGCGCGATCAGGTCTTCCGCCTTGGACTTGCTGCGATTCCACAGCGTCACCGTGAAGCCGGCATCGAGATAGCGGCCGGCCATGCCGTGACCCATTCGCCCCAATCCGATGAAGGCGACACGGGGCATGGCTAGTCCACGTCCTCGATCTCGCCGGTCGTGGTGCCGAACGCGCGCTGCGCCAGCGTCGCCGCCATGAACTCATCGAGATCGCCGCCGAGCACGCCCGCGGTGTCGGAGGTCTGCACGCCCGTGCGCAGATCCTTCACCATCTGGTACGGTTGCAGCACATAGGAGCGGATCTGGTGGCCCCAGCCGATGTCGGTCTTGGCAGCCTGGTCGGCGGCGGCCTTCTCCTCGCGCTTCTTCAGCTCGATCTCGTAGAGGCGCGCGCGCAGCATGTCCCAGGCCTGGGCCCGGTTCTTGTGCTGGGAACGGCCGGCCTGGCAGACCACGGCGACGCCCGTCGGGATATGCGTCAGCCGCACCGCGGATTCGGTCTTGTTGACGTGCTGGCCGCCGGCGCCGCCCGAGCGCATGGTGTCGACGCGCACGTCGGATTCCTTGATGTCGATCTTGATGCTGTCGTCGATGACGGGGAACACCTGCACGCTCGAGAACGAGGTGTGCCGCCGCGCGTTGGAATCGAACGGAGAGATTCGAACCAGACGATGGACGCCGGCTTCCGTCTTCAGCCAGCCATAGGCATTGTGGCCGGAGACCTGGATCGTCGCCGATTTGATGCCGGCCTCTTCGCCCTCGGACTCTTCGAGGAATTCGACCTTGAAACCGTGATTTTCCGCCCAGCGCGTGTACATGCGCAGCAGCATCTGCGCCCAATCCTGACTCTCGGTGCCGCCGGCGCCGGCATGGATCTCGAGATATGAATCGAAGCGATCGGCCTCGCCCGACAGCAGCGCCTCGAGCTCGCGCCGCGCGACCTCCTTCTTGAGGTTCTTCAGCGCAGCTTCGGCTTCGGCGACGACGCCCTCATCGCCCTCGGCCTCGCCGAGCTCGATCATGCCGATATCGTCTTCGAGCTCCTGCTCGACCTTGCCGATGCCGGACAGCGCATCCTCAAGCGAGGTGCGCTCCTGCATCAGCTTCTGGGCTTTCTGGGGATCGTTCCAGAGATTGGGGTCTTCCGCGAGCTTGTTCAGCTCAGCAAGGCGCGCCGTCGATTTCTCGACGTCAAAGATGCCTCCTCAGCAGCCCGACCGACTGCTTGATCTCTTCTACCAACCGTTCGATTTCGGCGCGCATGTTGTTCTCTGTCTTGCGGAATCCCGCGTGCAGTTCGAGAGGGGGATGTAGCGGCGGCGGCCGCAAAGCGCAACCGCCGGAACCGTGATCGTCGGCCTTATCCGCGGCCTACCACAGCCCGCCGGTGCCCGGCCGAATGAGGAAGCCGGAATCCGGCTGCTGCTGCTGCGAGAGCGGCATGCCGCGTCCGTCGGCGTCGGCAACGCCGATGACCGAATAATTGTCCGGCGGCGCCGTGCCGGGCTTGAAGGCTTCGAGGATGGTTCCGCCGGTCTCGCCGGGGCCGGCGCGCATGCCGGTCTTGGCGACGACGCGGACCAGCTTGATGCCAGCCGGCACCTTGAACGGGACCGCAGGCTTGTCGGCAAGCGCGAGCTTGAGGAAGTCACGCACGATCGGCGCAGCGAGATGGCCGCCGGTCGCCGCATTGCCCCTGCCGAGAGGGCGCGGCTTATCAAAGCCCATGTAGACTGCGACCGCGATGTCCGGCGAGAAGCCGACGAACCAGGCATCCTTCGCCTCGTTGGTGGTGCCGGTTTTGCCCGCGACCGGCTTGCCAACATCCTTGATCACGGTGGCCGTTCCAGCCTGCACCACGCCTTCCATCAGCTCGGTGATCTGATAGGCCGTCATGGGATCCAGCACCTGCTCACGGCGGTCGATCAACTGCGGCTCGGGCTGGTTCTTCCAACCGCCCGGCGCGTCGCAGCCGCGGCATTCGCGCTGGTCGTGCTTGAAGATGGTGTGGCCGTAGCGGTCCTGGATGCGGTCGATCAGGGTCGGCTTCACGCGGCGGCCGCCATTGGCGAGCATTGAGTATGCCGTGACCATGCGCATCGCGGTGGTCTCGCCGGCACCGAGCGCGTAGGAGAGATAGTTCGGCAGTTCGTCGTAGACGCCGAAGCGGCGGGCGTATTCGCCGATCAGCGGCATGCCGATGTCCTGCGCGAGGCGCACCGTCACCGTGTTGAGCGACTGCCGCAGCGCGTTGCGCAGCGTCACGGGACCCTGGAACTTGCCTGAGGAGAAATTTTCGGGCCGCCACACGCCGGCGCCCTGACCCTGGTCGATTTCGATGGGAGCATCGAGCACGACCGTCGAGGGCGTATAGCCGTTGTCGAGGGCGGCCGAATAGACGATCGGCTTGAACGACGAGCCCGGCTGCCGATAGGCCTGCGTGGCGCGATTGAACTGGCTCTGATCGAAGGAGAAGCCGCCGACCATCGCGAGCACGCGGCCGGTCCAGGGATCCATCGCCACCATGGCACCGGAGACTTCCGGGATTTGGCGGAGCCGGTACTGGCCCTCGACGGGGTGGCCGTCCTTGTAGAGCGGATCGGCATAGATCACGTCGCCGGGCTGGAGCACCTGCGACACCGCTGTTGGAGTCTTGCCCCTGGTGCCGCCTTGCAGGGGCCGTGCCCAGCGTACGCCGTCGACCGTGACGATTCCGGTCTCGCGCTGCTTGCTGACGGCGCCGCCGAGCTCGCGGCCAGGCTGGAAGCCGATCCGCGCCGACTGCTCGCTGGTCTCCAGGACCACCGCCATGCGCCATGGCGAGATGTCGGAGAGCGATTTGATCTCAGCGAGCCTCACGCCCCAGTCGCCCGAAATATCGAGCTTGCTGATGGCGCCGCGATAGCCCTGCTGCTCGTCATAGCTCACGAGGCCGGCCACCATGGTCTTGCGCGCCATGACCTGGATCTTCGGATCGAGCGTGGTGCGAACCGACAGACCGCCCTCGTACAGCTTCTTCTCGCCGTAGCGCTCGAAGATGTCGCGGCGGACTTCCTCGGCGAAATATTCGCCGGCGAAGGTGTGGGCGCCGTTGGAGCGGCTGGTGACCGCCAGCGGCTCCTTGCGCGCCTTGTCCGCGTCGGCCTGCTTGATCCAGCCGTTTTCAAGCAGACGGTCGACGACGTAATTGCGGCGCTCGATGGCGCGGTCGCGGTTGCGCACGGGATGCAGGGTGGCCGGCATCTTCGGCAGCGCGGCCAGGTAGGACGCTTCCGCCACCGTCAGCTCGTTCACCGACTTGTCGAAATAGACCAGCGAGGCGGCCGCGATGCCGTAAGCGCCGAGACCGAGATAGATCTCGTTCAGATACAGCTCGAGGATCTTGTCCTTCGAGTAGGTCTTCTCGATGCGCATCGCCAGCAAGGCTTCCTTGATCTTGCGGGTGAAGGAGACCTCGTTGGTGAGCAGGAAGTTCTTGGCGACCTGCTGGGTGATCGTGGAGGCACCCTGCGGACGGCGGTTGGAGCCGTAGTTCTGAATGTAAACCAGACCGGCGCGCGCCATGCCGGTGTAGTCGATGCCGCCATGCTCGTAGAAATTCTTGTCCTCGGCCGCGAGGAACGCGTTGATCACGAGCTTGGGCACGGCCTGGATCGGCAGGTACAGCCGCCGCTCCTTGGCGTATTCGCCGACCAGCGAGCCATCGACCGCGTGCACGCGGGTCATCACCGGCGGCTCGTAATCCTGAAGCTGAGAGTAGTCCGGCAAGTCCTTGGAGAAATGCCAGATCAGGCCTGCCACGGCCCCGACACCGACAAGGAACACCACCGTTCCCGCGGCGAACAGGAAGCCCATGAACCGCACCAGCAAGCGCATTATCTGTTTATCCGTTCAAACTCTGGATCAGCCCAGTACCAGCCCTTTGGCACCCCAAACAGGCGCCAACCTCACGTCGCGAATTCACCGGCTTTACGCAATCACATCGATGCCGGACTCAAGACGCTCGCCGAACGGGATTCTCGCCGATTCCGGAACCCTCTGCGGCGGTTTTATAAAGCGTCCGCTGTGGCCAAACTAGGGCCTTTGGGTCGGGAGGGAAAACCCTTTCAGTTCGAGGTGCCGGCCGTGGCCATCCGCTTGGTCAGGAACCCGTCGATCGCCTGGGCCATCGAGCCCACGGCGCGGGATCGCCATCCCTCGGAGACCAAGTGTTCCAGGTCCCCCTTGTTGGAGACATAGCCGATCTCGACCAGGACCGAGGGTACATCGGGCGCCTTGAGAACCCGGAAGCCTGCGGACTTCAAGGGATGCTTGTGCATCCGCACCGTCTGCTTCATTTCAGTCATCAAAAGGCGGGCGAAACGGTTTGAAAAAGTGCGGGTTTCCCGCTGCGTGAGGTCGATCAGGATGTCGGCGACGTCGGTCGGCTCTTCCGCGAGGTTGAAGCCGGCGATCGCATCGGCCCGATTCTCCGCATCCGCCAGCCGCTGGGCCTCGGCGTCGGATGCCTTGTCGGAGAGCGTATAGATCGTCGCGCCTTGCGCGTCGCCCTCCGTCCGCGGCAGCGCATCGGCGTGGATCGAGACGAACAGGGCCGCCTTCAGATTGCGGGCAATCTTGGTCCGGTCACCGAGCGGAATGAAGGTGTCGTCGTCCCGCGTCATGACCACGCGGTATTTTCCGGCCTTCTCCAGCTTGTCGCGCAGCGCCAGCCCGAAAGCCAGCACCAGGTTCTTCTCGCTCTCGCCGCTCGACTGTGTCCCGTTGTCGATGCCGCCGTGGCCGGGATCGATCACCACCACTGGACGGCCGTCGGCCTTCTGTTGCGGAGCATCCGGCGTCGGCGCGCTGGGAGCGGCGGCAGGCGGCGATTCCGCGATTGCGGGCCGCAGTTCAGGACGGCTTTCTGGCTGCGACGAGGAGGCAAAGGCGGTGCGATCAACCTCCTCCAGCTCGAGCACGAGCCGAGCCGGTTGGCCGTTGGCGGCCTCCACGACGTAAGAATTGGCGATCTTCGCGGGCCCGGTCAGGTCGAACACGATTCGCGAGCCGCCTGGCATCACGAGCCCGTAGCGGAAGGCCTTGACGAGCCCCCGTCCTCCGCTGCCGGTACCGGCTGGCAGCCGAAAATTGACTTGCGGCACATCCACCACCACCCGGTAGGGGTCGGCCAGCGTGACCGCGCGGAAGGTGACGGCCTGGTCGATGTCGAGGATGAAGCGCGTGTGCTTGCCGTCGCCGGCCAGCCGGGCGGCCGACGCGACCGGAAAATTCGCTGCTGCGTGAGCGGGTTGCTGCTGGCTTTCCGCAGCAACGAGGCGCGAGGAATCAGCACACGGCAATGCCGCGATGCACAGCAACACGCCTCCCAGCAAAATCCGTCGATTTGTGCGGCTCGCCACCGATTCCGTGCCTCCGAGCAGCCCTCTTAACGCAATAGAACCACAGGGTTAATCGCTCCTTAATGACGGACGCGCGAAACTCGCTGAGTGTGACCGCCGTGCGACGCTCCCTTGCACGGCTGGCTCATTCCTCGTATGTACGGAATGCTGACGGCCGATATTTCCGGTTGTGTCGCATTCAGCCTCCCGGTGCAGCGCCGGAACTCTCAAGGTTTGGGAATTCCAGCGTTTTCCGTTTCCCTCCAGACCAGCGCGGTGCGCGGCAGCGAGGTGGAGCGGGGTCAAGCGCCGGCGGTAGAACGGTCCCGCGTTACCACTCATGTACCGGGATGGTTCTGACAGCGACGTAACCCATTACCCGGTCCCTTGATCCCAAGGGAGCGGTTCGTGATCCCCAAGGCGAGCGCGCTCGCGCCGTGCCTGGCCAGCAGCAACTGATTGAAGGGCGGCCTCACCGTCCAGTGTTTCATACGGGCCGACGCTTGATGCGCCAGACTGTGCCGACGAAATCTGAAGGACCATTCGCAACGCTGCGGAGTGACAATGCCGCGCGTCGCATTGGTCCTGAAGCTTCCGGTTCGGCACGGCGCGAGAGACGGCGTTTCGGCCTTCCCCTCACCCCCGAATCAGGTGGACCGTCGCGTCACCCGGCGGCGCGATACGCGCCCACGGTTTATCGCGCCCGCCGCCGCCAAGAGTTAAGACATGCCCAACAAGATGTTGATCGATGCCACCCACCCGGAAGAGACCCGGGTCGTCGTGGTCCGCGGCAATCGCGTCGAAGAGTTTGATTTCGAGACCGCGCAACGCAAGCAACTGCGCGGGAACATCTACCTC
This sequence comes from Bradyrhizobium sp. Leaf396, assembly GCF_001424605.1. Taxonomy (NCBI): domain Bacteria; kingdom Pseudomonadati; phylum Pseudomonadota; class Alphaproteobacteria; order Hyphomicrobiales; family Nitrobacteraceae; genus Bradyrhizobium; species Bradyrhizobium sp. Leaf396. The sequence continues at coordinate 259,880 of NZ_LMQJ01000001.1, read as the reverse complement.
GCCAAGGTCACAAGGGTCGAACCCTCGCTCCAGGCCGCCTTCGTCGAATATGGCGGCAACCGCCACGGCTTCCTCGCCTTCAGCGAAATCCATCCTGACTACTACCAGATCCCGGTCGCCGACCGGCAGGCGCTGATCGAGGCCGAGGAACAGGCCCATCGGGAGGCGGAGGAAGAAAGCGAGAATCGGTCGCACGGCCGCCGCCGTTCACGCCACCGCAACGCCCGCCGCCGCGGTCATGGCGAACGCGTGCGCAGCGACATCGTCGAAGGCCTCGATGCCGGCGCCGATCCCGTGGCCCAGCGCGTGGAGGGCGAGCCCCCGCATGGCGAGGGCACGCCGCACGAGGGCGAGCATCTGCATGCCGACGCGGAGCATCACGGCGAGCACGACGCCCATCATGAACATGATCACGACAATCATCATCATGATGACGAGCACCACCACGGCGACGTTGGCAATGGCCACGAGCACGATCATCACGACCATGACCATGCCGATGAGACGCCCGCGCCTGTCGCGGCCGTCGGCGCCGAACCGGTGCTTGCGACCGAAGCCGTTGCCGAGCCCCAGGAATCTCACGCCTTCGAAGCTCATGTCTCCGAGACACCAGCTTCCGAGGCACCCACGGAGGCCCTGGCGGAAGCGGTAACGTCAGCCGCGGAGCCGGCCGATGCCGTCTACGCCGCCGGCGAGAGCACTGAAGCGTCGCAGGCCGAAGCCGCGGAAGCAGCCGGCGATGATGATGATGACGACGACGATGATGATGAAGAGGACGAGGACGGCGAGGAAGCCGAAGAGGAAGTCGTCGAATCCGTCGGCGGGGACGACGTGCTGGAGGAAGTGCCGGAGCGCACCTTCCGTCCGCGCCGTCAGTACAAGATCCAGGAAGTGATCAAGCGCCGGCAGGTCATGCTGGTGCAGGTCGTCAAGGAAGAACGCGGCAACAAGGGCGCCGCGCTCACGACTTACCTCTCGCTCGCCGGCCGCTACGCCGTCCTGATGCCGAACACCGCCCGCGGCGGCGGCATCAGCCGCAAGATCACCAGCGCGCAAGACCGTTCGCGCCTGAAGGAAGTGGTGCAGGATCTCGACGTGCCCGAGGGCATGGGCATCATCCTGCGCACGGCAGGCGCCTCCCGCACCAAGCCCGAGATCAAGCGCGACTTCGAATACCTCATCCGCATGTGGGAAACGGTGCGCGATCTCACGCTGAAGTCGCAGGCCCCGACCCTCGTCTATGAGGAAGGCTCGCTGATCAAGCGCTCGCTGCGCGATCTCTACAACAAGGAGATCGACGAGATTCAGGTTGCCGGCGAAGCTGGCTACCGCGAGGCGCGCGATTTCATGAAGATGCTGATGCCCGCCAATGTCGGCGCGGTGAAGCAGTATCGCGACGGTCAGCCGCTGTTCTCGCGCATGGGCGTCGAGAGCCAGCTCGATGCGATGTTCTCGCCGACCGTGCAATTGCGCTCCGGCGGCTACATCGTGATCAACCAGACCGAAGCGCTGGTCTCCATCGACGTCAACTCGGGTCGCTCGACCCGCGAGCACCACATCGAAGACACCGCGCTCAAGACCAACCTGGAGGCGGCCGAAGAGGTCGCCCGCCAGCTTCGCTTGCGCGACCTCGCCGGCCTGATCGTCATCGACTTCATCGACATGGACGAGAAGCGCAACAACCGCGCGGTGGAGCGCAAGCTGTCCGATTGCCTCAGGCAGGATCGCGCGCGAATCCAGGTCGGCCGTATCTCGCATTTCGGCCTGCTCGAGATGTCGCGCCAGCGCATCCGTGCCAGCGTGCTGGAGAGCTCGACCGATCCATGCCCGCATTGCGGCGGCACCGGCCATGTGCGCTCGGTGTCCTCGGTGGCACTGCAGCTGCTGCGCGGCCTCGAAGAGATCCTGATGAAAGGCGCGACCCACAATCTCGTGGTCCGCACCCGCACCGACGTGGCGCTCTATGTGCTCAACCACAAGCGCGGCCATCTGCGCGACCTCGAGAACGGGTTCAAGGTCACGCTCTCTGTCATCGCCGATCCCGGCGTCAGCGGCCCACAGGCTTATGTGATCGACCGCGGTGAGCAGGTCCATACGCTCGAAGCCGCCAAGGCCCTGCTTGCTGCGCAGGCCGCCGCGAGCCCGCCGCCACAGGCCGAAGAAGCCTATGACGACGAAGATGGCTTCGACATCGAGACTGAATCCGAGGTCGAAACCGACGAGACCGAGGGTCTTGCCGACGAGCAGGCGGCCGGCGAGTCCGCCTCCGAGCAGGACGGCCAGCGCCGCAAGCGCCGTCGCCGCCGGCGCGGCCGCGGTGGCCAGCGCGAGGGCGAGTTGCGCGAGGATACGGCCCCGACGCTGCCCGAGCCTGCGATGATCGCCGGCGAAGCCGAGGACGAGACCGAGGCCGAGCAGGACGGCGAGGAGGGCGAGGAACAGGCCGCCCGCGGCGAGCAGCAGGGCAGCGATCGCAGGCGCCGGCGCGGTCGCCGCGGCGGACGTCGCCGTCGCGGTGGCGGCGAGGAAGGCCTTGCCGGCTCCATCAACGACGAACTCGGCACCGGCCAGCCTTCGGAAGCTGCCGACGCGGTCGCCGATTTTGACGGCTTCTCCAGGGAAGCTGCGCCCTCTATCGCGCAGGTCGAGCACGCCCAAGCCGAGCACGGTCAAGCCGAGCACATCGCGGAGCAAACCGCTGAGCCGCAAATCGCGCAGCCTGAGCCGCACCTCGAGGCGCAGATCGAGGTGGCCGCGAAGCCGGAGCCGGAGCCGGCTCCTGCTGCCGCGACGGCAGAAGAGCCGGCCGACGACAAGGCCACGCGCCGACGTTCGACGGTCCGGGAAAAGGTGAGCTTCCTGTCGAACGGCCGGAGCGAGCCGACAGCGCCGGTTGCGCAGGCAGCCGAGCAGGTCGCTCCGCCCGCACCGGCGGCCGAACCCGCGCCGCAAGCCGCAAGCGAAACCCCCGCGGCCCCGCGCCGCGCCGGCTGGTGGTCGCGCCGCTTCGGCGGTGGCGGCGAATAGGAAGCGAAATCGAGATCAAACCGCCCGGCCAAACCGGGCGGTTTTTGGTTGGTGAGGTCAAATGAACAGTGCAATCGTTCTCGGCGGCGGCATGATCGGCGTGAGCGCGGCACTGCATCTGCAGCAGCGCGGCTGGGCCGTCACGCTGGTCGATCGCAGGGAGCCGGGCCGCGAGACCAGCTACGGCAACGCGGGGATGATCCAGGCGGAAGCGGTGCGCCCCTATCCGATGCCGCGCGACTTCGCTTCACTGTTGAAGATCGCGACCGGCCGCACCAACGACGTGCGCTACAGCCTCTCCTCACTCCACCTCCACGTCGAGCCCCTGCTCCGCTACTGGTGGCATTCGGCGCCGAAGCGGCATCGCGAGGCGATCGAGGCGTGGGCACGGCTGATCGCCTATGCGACGGCCGAGCACGACGTCTTGATCCGCGAGGCGCACGCCGACAACCTCATCCGCCGCGCCGGCTACCGCGCGTTGTTTCGCGACTCCGCGTCATTGAATCTCGCGCTCAAGGCTGCGGAGGAAGATCAGCGCGAATTCGGCGTGAACTTTCGCGTGCTGTCCGGCAGCGAGCTTGCCAGGGCCGAGCCGATTTTGCGCGACGATCTTCCTGGAGCGATCCATTGGCTCGACACCTGGACCGTTTCCGATCCCGGCGCGCTGGTCACGGCCTATGCCGAGTTGTTCGAGCGGCTCGGCGGCAGGGTCGTGCTCGGTGATGCACGCTCGCTGCAACAGACCGCGACCGGCTGGTCAGTCGACACCGACCAGGGGCGCATCGATGCTCCCCACGCGGTCGTGACGCTCGGGCCGTGGTCGCCCGACCTCCTCCACAAATTCGGCTATCGCATTCCGCTGGTGCGCAAGCGCGGCTACCACATGCATTACAGCGGCGGCGCCTCGCTCGACCTGCCGCTCATCGACAAGACTGGCGGCTATGCCATGGGTCCGATGGCCAAAGGCATTCGCATCACCACGGGTGCGGAATTGACCGGCGCGGACGCGCTGGCGACACCGGTGCAGCTCGCCAGCGCCGAAGCCTCCGCGCGCGAGCTGATCGACCTCGGCAAGCGGGTCGAACCGGATCCATGGTTCGGGACGAGGCCCTGCACGCCCGACATGCTCCCCGTGCTCGGCCGCGCTCCGCGTCACCCAGGCCTCTGGATGAACTTCGGCCATGGCCACCAAGGCTTTACGCTGGGACCCGCGACCGGACGCCTGCTGGCGGAGATCATGAATGGCGAGACGCCGGCCGTCGATCCCACGCCGTACCGGCCCGAGCGCTTCTAGCCCTCACAAGAAAGCTGATCGAGGATCTCGATCAGCCCTTTTGCTTCATCGTCCGCCAGTGTGGTTGTAGCGCGTCTTTACCCGCGGCGCTCGACGATCCGGCGCGCTGCCGGCAGCAACGCCGCGCCCAGCGCATTCTTGACGAGCGAGGCCGCAATGAACGGCACGATGCCGACCTGCCAGGCTTTCGCGGCGCCGAGGCTGAGGCCAAAAGCCAGCCAGCCGAAGCCGGCGGCCAGAATGGCGACATGGCCAACCGCCATCGCGGCAAACAGCAGCAACACGCTGCGATCCCAGCCGCGCTCGGCGAGCCAGCCGGTCACGAATGCAGCCAGCACGAAGCCGAACAGATAGCCCGCTGTCGGGCCGACCAGCGGCGCAATCCCGCCCACCGGCCCGGCGAACACCGGCAGGCCGAGCGCCCCCTCGGCGAGGTAGGCAATCATGGTTGCACTGCCGAGGCGCCAGCCATAGGCGGCCCCGATCATCAGCACCACCAGAGTCTGCAACGTCATCGGCACATAAGGCAGCGGCAGATTCACCTTGGCGGACAGCGCCATCAACGCCGTGCCGAGCGCGACCAGCACGATGGCGCGCAGCGCGCCGACGGATTCGCCTGGCCGGGTCGGCCACATCAAGGCGGCGAGAGGGGAATGTGGCGCAGCGGCGGATGGGACGGAACGGTCTGACAAGCTGAACTCCGGAAGGGTGAAGAAAAACTGTCGCAGTCATTTAAGCCAATCAGCAATCCGGTCAACTGCCTCACGCATCTCCCCTGGCGAGCGCGCATAGGAGAAACGAATGAACGAGCGGCCGTGAACGGGATCGAAATCGACTCCGGGCGTTGCCGCAACGCGTGCCTGCTCCAGCATCTGCTTTGCGAACGCGAAACTGTCCGAGGTGAAATCCGAAACGTCGGCATAGAGATAGAATGCACCATCGGCGGGCAAGAACTTGCTGAGACCTGCCTTCGGCAGACCCTCGCTCAGAATGCGCCGGTTTTCCTGATAGCCGTGCTTGATCGCCTCCATCTCGGCCGCGCCGTCGAAGGCGGCCTCTGCCGCGATCTGCGACAGCGCCGGCACCGAGATCGAGAGGTTCTGTTGGAGTCGCTCGATCGGCCGCACCAGAATCTCGGGCACGACCATCCAGCCGACGCGCCAGCCAGTCATGCAAAAATACTTGGAGAACGAGTTGATCACGATTGCGTGCTCGGTCAGCGCCGCCGCCGTGACGGCTGGAAACGCATAGTCGAGCCCGTGATAGATCTCATCCGAGACGAAGCGGATGCCGGCATCTTCCGCCGCCGCGATGAGGCCGGCGAGCGCTTCGCGTGACATCATCGTGCCGGTTGGATTGGCGGGACTGCCCACCAGCACGCCCTTCAGCGGCGCCTTGCGATGCGCCGCGAGCAGCGCCTCGCCTGTGAGCGCGTGGCGCGTCTCGTTCGTGGTTTCGATCAAGACCGGCTCGCAGCCGAGCGCGGTGAGGATGTGACGGTACGGGGGATAGCCCGGCACGGTCACGGCGACGCGATCGCCGGGCTCGAACATCGAAAGGAAAGCCAAAATGAAGCCGCCGGAGGAGCCAGTGGTCACGACGATCCGCTCGGCGCTGAGATCACAGCCATAGGTGTCGCGATAAAGCCGCGCGATGCGCTCGCGCAAGGATGGGATACCGAGCGCGGAGGTATAATCGATCCGTCCCGCCTCGAGCGCGGCATGGGCGGCCGCGATCGCGGTGCTCGGCGCGCCGGCCGCGGGCTGGCCGACCTCCATGTGAATCACATGGCCGCCGGCGGCCTCGATTCGGGCCGCCGCGGCCATGACGTCCATCACCATAAAGGGGGGAACATCACTGCGGCGGGAGGGCTCGAGCCATTGCCCCAACCGGTTCCTCAATGTCGCGTCGTGCATCGATTTCTGCTATTCGCTGGCGAACCGACCGTCCGGTCCGAAAAACGGGGCGCTTGCGCCCCAGACTGGCCGCATTGTACGGCTCATAAAGGGCACGGCTTACAAGGGCATATCGCGTATCCGGTCCGCCGCCAATCGCCAAACCAATCACGCAACTGCTTGACCAAGACCGTTTGACCAAGACCGCTTGATGTTGCTCCAGATCGCATTGCGCCGGAAGGCCTCCGCCCTCACCGCCCTCGTGACGGCCGCCGCCATCGCGCTGACGCCATTCTCGTCTGCGCGGGCGCGGGCCAAGGGACCGCCGGTCCTGCGCGACACAGAGACCGAGCAGTTGCTTCGCGAATATACGCGCCCGATCCTCCGCGTCGCGGGTCTGGAGAAGCAGAACATCCAGATGGTGATCATCAACGACAGCTCGTTCAACGCGTTCGTCGCGGACGGCCGCCGCATATTCGTCAATTGGGGCGCGATCCTGCAGTCGGAGACGCCGAACCAGATCATCGGCGTGCTCGCGCACGAGACCGGCCATCTGGCCGGTGGCCATCTCTCCAAGCTGCGCGAGCAGCTCGCCGCCGCCCAGACCCAGATGATCATCGCGATGCTGCTGGGTGCCGGTGCCATCGCAGCCGGCAGCGCGCAGCGCAGCGGCGCCGGCAACAATGGGCTCGCCAATGCCGGCGCGGCCGCCATTGCAGCTCCGCAGGAGATGATCCGCCGCACGCTGTTGTCCTACCAGCGCCAGCAGGAGGAGAACGCCGACCGCGCCGGCGTGAAATTCCTCACGGCGACCCAGCAATCGCCGAGGGGCATGTACGAGACGTTCAAGCGCTTCACCAGCGAGAGCCTGTTCGCGGCCCGCGGCGCCGATCCCTATCTCCAGTCGCATCCGATGCCGGCCGAGCGCGTCGCCGCGCTTCAGGAGCTCGCCAGCTCCAGCCCGTACTGGACCAAGAAGGACGATCCCGCGCTGCAGCTCCGGCACGACATGGTCCGCGCCAAGATTTCCGCCTTCATGGAGCGGCCGGAGACGGTGTATCGCCGCTATCCGCAGACCAACGACAGCCTGCCGGCGCGCTATGCCCGTGCGATCAGCACCTATCTGCACGGGGATCTGCGCAGCGCCCTCGCTCAGATCGACGCACTGATCCAGGTGCAGCCGAACAACCCCTACTTCTACGAGGTGCGCGGCCAGGCACTTCTGGAGAGCGGCAAGCCGGCCGAGGCCATCGCTCCCCTGCGCAAGGCGGCGCAGCTTTCGAACAATGCCCCCCTCATCGAGATGTTACTTGGGCAGGCTCTGGTTGGAACCGATAATAGGGCCTACACCGACGATGCCGTCCGGATTCTCCGTGCCGCGGTCGCACGAGAGCCAGAGGCGGCGCTCGGCTATACCCAGCTCGCGATGGCCTATGGCCGGAAGGGAGACTATGCCGAGGCGGATCTCGCCTCCGCCCAGGCCGCTTACCTGCGCGGCGACAACAAGACTGCCCGCGAGCTTGCTACGCGCGCGAAAACCCGTTTCGCCGTCGGCACGCCCGGATGGGTCAAGGCCGACGACATCGTGGCGGCAAAGCCGCCGCGCAACTGACGTAACGTAACCGACGCCCCTACACGACGTCACGACATCGAGCTTGAGTTCGCGACGTTTTATCGACACCTGCTTTGGATAGAGGATTTGCCCATGCTTTCGCTGCGCCTGCTTGCTCCCGCGCTGTTCGCGCTCGCCATGTTCGGCGCATCCGCCCCTGCGTCGGCCGACAGCTTCTCCGATGCGCAGCGCACCGACATCGAGAAGATCGTCAAGAACTATCTCGTCAGCCATCCCGAGGTGCTGGAGGAGGCCATGGCCGAGCTCAGCAAGCGCCAAACAGCGGCCGAGACGCGGAAGCACGAGGCCAGCATCGCGCAGAACGCGGACGCGATCTTCAACTCGCCGCGCCAGGTCGTACTCGGCAACAAGGACGGCGACGTCACGTTCGTCGAGTTCTTCGATTACAATTGCGGCTACTGCAAGCGCGCCATGGGCGACATGCTCGACATCATGAAGAGCGACCCGAAGCTGAAGGTCGTGCTGAAGGAGTTTCCGGTGCTGAGCCAGGGTTCGGTCGAAGCGGCCCAGGTTGGGGTCGCCGTGCGCATGCAGGATCCCACGGGCAAGAAGTATCTCGACTTCCACCAGAGGCTGCTGAACGGCCGCGGTGCCGCGGACAAGGCGCGCGCGATCCAGGCGGCCAAGGAAGCCGGCCTCGACACCGCGAGAATCGAGAAGGATATCGCCAGCCCCGAGGTCCGCGCCACCATCGAGGAGAACTTCAAGCTCGCCGAAGCGATGGGCATGAACGGCACGCCGAGCTACGTGATCGGCAAGCAGATCGTAATCGGCGCCGTCGGTGTCGAAGCCCTCAAGGAAAAGATCAGCATCGCACGCTGCGGAAAGGCGACTTGCTGATCGCACGTTGTAGGATTACCGAGAACATCGAGGGCCGGCAGAAAAGCCGGCCTTTTTCTTTCGCCGAAGGCTGGCCGCTTCGTGCAAAGTCATTCATCTGGCGTTCAACAAACAAATGCCGCGGAACAGCCGAAGTTCCGGAACAACTCAAATCTCCTTTCGTTGTCGGCGCGGGCAATGACGCGAATGAACACGTGAGGAGAATTTCGATGTTGAACCGCTTTATGATCTCGGTTGCCGCGGCCGCACTCGTTGCGGGCACCGGCCTGGCGAATGCACAGGGCACCATGGGCCGCGACAGCGGTGGCGGCGCCGGCGGCGCACAGATGCAGCAGTCGCAGCCCTCCGGCGGCGGCGCCGATCGCGGCGGCTCGATGGGCCGCGACTCCATGAGCCACGACAAGGGGACTGTCGGCCAGTCCGGCGGCTCCGACACCATGAAGTCCGGTCGGGCTTCGGAGGACAAGTCCGGCGCGACGAACAAGAACGCGGCCGACGACAAGTCGGGCACCAAGGGCCAGCGCACCGACGACCGTGCACAGGGCCAGACGGACAAGTCGCAGCAGGACAAGTCCAAGAGCATGAGCCAGGACACCAGCAAGTCCGGCAGCAAGGACCAGAAGGACATGAAGGCTGAGGGCAGCAAGAGCGGCGCCTCGACCAACAACGCCGAGACCCGCCAGGGCACCGGTGCGAGCACCAACCAGAATGCGCAGGGTCAGGGCTCGTCCTCGACGACGGTCGGCCAGGCCGGCGCCGCTGCCAAGCTCTCGACCGAGCAGCGGACCCAGATCACCTCGGTCATCCGCGAGCAGCGCGTCGCTCCGGTGACGAACGTGAACTTCTCGATCTCGGTCGGCACCCGCATTCCGCGGGAGGGCATCACCCTTCACTCCCTGCCGTCCCGGGTCGTGACGATCTATCCGGAGTGGCGGAGCTACAAGTACGTCCTGGTCCGGGAAGAGATCGTGATCATCAATCCGGATACCTACGAGATCGTGGCCGTCCTGAACGTCTAAGGGCGCATACCGGCAGCCTCAGGGGGCGGGCAGCAATGCCCGCCCCCTTTTCGTTCGGCCGACATCCACGTTTTCGACTGGTTAACAAGCAATTTCCGTGGCTTCCGCACAAGTTTTTGCACACCGGATGAGGCGCCTGATCCCTCCCCTGAGGCCCTTCAAGGCTTCCCCTCACGCGCTTTGTTACCTATAACCCGCCACGCCGAAGCACCTCCGCCGGGATTGGAATGGCCGAACCTGCAACCGACACGATCCTCGTCCTGAACGGGCCGAACCTCAACATGCTGGGGACGCGCGAGCCCGAAAAATACGGCCATGCGACACTGGCGGACGTCGAGGCGCTGTGCCGGGACGCGGCGGCGAGCTTCGGTCTCAAGGCCGACTGCCGGCAGTCCAACCGCGAAGGCGAGCTGATCGACTTCATCCACGAGGCGCACCGGCGCAAGATGAAGGGCATCATCATCAATGCCGGCGGCTATTCACACACCTCGATCGCACTGCACGATGCGCTGCTCGCGGTGCAGATTCCGGCGGTCGAGGTGCATGTGACCAACATCCACGCCCGCGAGAGCTTTCGTCACCATTCCTACACCGCGCGCGCGGCCTTCGCGTCGCTGTGCGGTTTCGGCATCGAAGGCTACCGCCTCGCCATCCAGGGCCTTGCCGCCAAGCTCGGCATCAGGCCCAACGCCTGACGCCCCCTTCCAACAGAACATTCGGATCAAACAACATGGCGCGCCAGCCAGACGACAAAGCAGCCGCAAAGTTTTCCAGCGAGGATTCCGCGCTCGTCCGCGAGCTGGCCCTGCTGCTCGATGAGACAAGCCTGACCGAGATCGAGATCGAACGGGCGGGCCTGCGCCTGCGCGTCGCGCGCAACATCAGCGTTGCCGCGACCATGCCGATGCCGATGGCACCCGCTCCCGCCGCCGTTCCGGTGGCAGCAAGCGCCGCCGCGTCCGCCCCAGCCGCCTCCGATCTGTCGAAGCATCCCGGCGCCGTGACTTCGCCGATGGTCGGCACCGCCTATTGGGCGCCGGAGCCGGGCGCAAAACCGTTCATCGATGTCGGCACCAAGGTCTCTGTCGGCCAGACGCTGCTGATCATCGAAGCCATGAAGACCATGAACCAGATCCCCTCGCCACGCGCCGGCACGGTGACGCAGATCCTGGTCGAGGACGGCCAGCCGGTCGAGTACGGCGAGCCGCTGGTGATTATTGAGTGACGCGAATGGGGAATAGCGAATAGCGAATGGCGTCAGCCTTCCCTACTCGCCATTCGCCACTCGCCATTCGCTGCAGGACAATATGTTCGACAAGATCCTCATAGCCAATCGCGGCGAGATCGCGCTTCGTATCCTCAGGGCCTGCAAGGAGCTCGGGATCGCGACCGTCGCGGTGCACTCCACCGCCGATGCCGATGCCATGCATGTGCGCCTGTCGGACGAGAGCGTCTGCATCGGGCCGCCGCCCTCCAAGGACAGCTATCTCAACGTGCCCGCGCTGCTCGCGGCCTGCGAGATCACCGGGGCGGACGCAGTGCATCCCGGCTACGGCTTCCTCTCCGAGAACGCCCGCTTTGCGGAAATTCTCACAGAGCACAATCTGCATTTCATCGGCCCGAAGGCCGAGCACATCCGCCTGATGGGCGACAAGATCGAAGCGAAGAAGACTGCCAAGCGCCTCGGCATCCCCGTGGTGCCCGGCTCCGAGGGCGCTGTCGGTCCCAATGACGACGCGATGGCGATCGCCAGGGAGATCGGCTTCCCGGTGCTGGTCAAGGCGGCCGCCGGCGGCGGCGGCCGCGGCATGAAGGTCGCGCACAGTGAGGCCGACCTCCAGCTCGCGCTGTCGACCGCGGCCAATGAGGCCAAGTCCGCCTTTGGCGATGCCTCCGTCTACCTGGAAAAATACCTCCAGAAGCCGCGCCACATCGAGATCCAGATCCTCGGCGACGGCCGCGGCGGCGCGATCCATCTCGGCGAACGCGATTGCTCGCTGCAGCGCCGGCACCAGAAGGTCTGGGAGGAAGGTCCATCGCCCGTATTGGCCGCCGCCGCGCGGGCCAGGATCGGCGAGACCTGCGCCAAAGCGATGCGCGAGATGAAATATCTCGGCGTCGGCACCATCGAGTTCCTGTACGAGGACGGCGAGTTCTACTTCATCGAGATGAACACGCGAATCCAGGTGGAGCATCCCGTCACCGAGAGCATCACGGACATCGACCTCGTGCTGGAGCAGATCCGCATCGCCGCGGGCGGCGACCTGCCGGCCAAGCAGGACGAGGTCCAGGTCATCGGCCACGCGATCGAGTGCCGCATCAACGCCGAGAACCCGCAGACCTTCCGCCCGTCACCAGGGCGCATCCTGCAATATCATCCGCCCGGCGGCCTCGGCGTCCGGATCGATTCCGCGGTCTATCAGGGCTACACGATCCCGCCCTATTACGACTCCCTGGTCGGCAAGCTGATCGTGCATGGCAAGACCCGCGCCGAATGCCTGATGCGGCTGCGCCGGGCGCTGGACGAGATGGTGGTCGAGGGCATCGAGACCACGCTGCCGCTGTTCCGCGCCCTGGTCCGTGAAGCCGACATCATCAACGGCGACTACCACATCCACTGGCTGGAGCAATATCTCGCCGGAAAGATGGAACCCGCCCAGAGATAATTCTCCTCCCGAGGAACTATTGGGGCCCAATCGCGTTCTGGACGGTTGGGCAGTTCCAAGGGGGCGTTTTGAATTCCACTGAACTTACAGGTGACCTGTCGTGACGGCTGAGGCCCAGCGACGGCGGGCGTTTTGGCAGGTCCTGCTGTTTTCGGCGGGCCTTTTGGTGCTGACCGCGATCAGCGCCGGCTCGGTCTACTTGGTCAACAAGGCCCGGCAGGACGCCGAATGGGTGGTTCACACGATCGAGGCGCAGAACCAGATCAACGCTCTGCTGCTCGAAATCCGGCGTGCCGAGAGCACCGCCCGCGGCTACCTGCTGACGCAAGCGACGGACTTCAAGGCCGACCATGAGAAGGCCGTGGCGGCAATCATCCCGGCGCTCGACAGGCTCACGCGTCTGACCGGCGACAACCCTGCACAACGTGCGAACATCGAGAAGTTGAGCGCGGCGATCGAGACCCGGCTCGGCCAGTTCGCTCAGGAGATGGATTTCATAAGTCAGGGTCATCCGGACAAGGCAGCAGCGGTGGTCCGCGAGGTCGGCTCCACCGATACCACTGCCGCGATTGCCAAAGTCGCGACGGCAATGATTCGGGAAGAGGAACGGCTGTTCCGGCTAAGAACGGTGAACTCCGACCGCAGCCAGACTCTGGCCGCATCGATGACCGGCATCGGCTCCGGGCTCGTCGTGGTGTTGGCGCTGATCTCCATTTGGCTGGTGCGCCGCTCGGCGCTCGCCCGTGACGAGGCCGAAGCACGCTTGCGCGATGCCAATGTCAATCTGGAGGCCGTAGTCGACGAGCGCACTGCCGACCTGCGCGAAGCCAACAACGAGATCCAGCGCTTTGCCTATATCGTCAGCCACGACCTGCGCTCGCCGCTCGTCAACATCATGGGCTTCACCAGCGAGCTCGAGGAGCTCGGCGGCGACATCTTCCGCCGTATCAGCAGCCTCGCCCGCGCTCGTGGGGATGGGACGCCGCCGGCGCCCGCAGGACCCGGTGAGATCGCGCTCGAAGGCGCCGACAAGCAGCTCTCGGAGGATTTTTCCGAAGCGCTCGGCTTCATCAAGTCGTCGATCGCCAAGATGGACCGCCTGATTTCGGCCATCCTCAACCTCACCCGCGAGGGCCGGCGCGAATTCCAGCCGGTGAAGATCGACACACGCGAGCTGATCGCGGCCATCGTCTCGACAGTGGCGCACCAGGCGGCGGAGGCCCGGGCCGAGATTCACCTCGAGCCTCTGCCGGACATCGTGAGCGATCGTCTCGCGCTCGAGCAGATCTTCTCCAATCTGATCGACAACGCGGTCAAATATCTCAAGCCGGGCGTGCCCGGCGAGATCAGAATCAGCGGGCGGACCAAGCTCGGTTACGCTATCTTCGAGATCAGCGACAACGGCCGCGGGATCGATCCGAGGGATCACCAGCGGATATTCGACCTGTTCCGCCGTGCGGGAACCCAGGACAAGCCCGGCCAGGGCATCGGGCTTGCGCATGTGCGTGCACTTGTGCGTCGCCTCGGCGGCACCATGTCGGTATCATCGGAACTGAACGCGGGCAGCACCTTCACCATCACCCTGCCCATCGCCTGGAATGTGAACAACCGGAACGCAGATCGATGACCCAGCCTGTCACCATCATCATGATCGAGGACGACGAGGGCCATGCCCGCCTGATCGAGCGCAATATCCGCCGCTCGGGCGTCAACAACGAAATCGTCTCGTTCGCCAACGGCACCGACGCGATGCTGCACCTGTTCGGCGCCGACGGTTCCGGGCTCGTGCAGAAGGGCAATGCGCTCCTGATCCTGCTGGACCTCAATCTGCCAGACATGACCGGGATCGACATCCTGAGGCAGATCAAGGAGAACAAATATCTGAAGGCCTCGCCCGTGGTGGTGCTGACCACCACCGACGATTCCCAGGAGATCAAGCGTTGCTACGAGCTCGGCTGCAACGTCTACATCACCAAACCGGTCAACTACGAGAATTTCGCCAATGCCATCCGGCAGCTCGGCCTGTTCTTCTCGGTCATCCAGGTCCCGCCAGCCGCCACATGAACCAGAGCACGCCGACACTTCTCTACATCGATGACGACGACGCGCTGGCGCGCCTGGTCGATCGCGGCCTGACGCGGCGCGGCTACAGGGTCGTCCATGCCGCGAGCGGCGAGGAAGGCCTCGAGCGCATCCGCCGCGCCGGCGCCCAGGGCAGCATTGAAGACAGCATCGATGTCGTGGCACTCGACCAGTACATGCCGGGCCTCGACGGGCTGGAAACGCTCGAGCAGATCATGGCGATCCCGGACGCGCCGCCGGTCGTATTCGTCACGGCGTCGCAGGATTCCAGCATCGCGGTGACTGCACTGAAGGCCGGGGCGGCCGATTATCTGGTCAAGGACGTCCATGGCGATTTCATCCCGCTGCTGCATGTCGCCGCCGACGGCGCGCTGCGCCAGGCCGAATTGCAGAGGGCGCGCGAGGAAGCCGAGGCCGAGATCCACGCCTCGCGCGACCGCTACGCGGCGCTTGCCGCCGAACGCGAGCTTCTGCTGCGCGAGGTCAACCACCGCGTCGGCAACTCGCTTCAGATCATCGCCTCGTTGCTGCACCTTCAGGCAAGCTCCGCCGCGCAGGACGAGGTCAAGGCGGCGCTGACCAATGCGATGGGCCGCGTTGCCGCCGTCGCGCAAGTGCACCGCCGCCTCTACACCTCGCAGGACCTGAAGAGCGTGGTCCTGAACCAGTATCTGGACTCGCTGCTCGAGGATCTCCGCCGCTCCGCCGAGGGCAACCGGATGTCGCGCCTGACGTTGAAGGCCGAGCCGATCGAGATCGATCCGGATCGCGCGGTCGCCGTCGGCATCATCGTCAACGAGCTGGTGATGAACGCGGTCAAGTACGCCTATCCGGACGGCGCCGGCCCCATCCATGTCGAGCTGATCTCGCGGGGCGACGATCTCCAGCTCTCGATCTCCGACGACGGCGTGGGCGACAACGTCAAGGCCGATCCGCGTTCCACCGGCATGGGTCAGCGCATCGTCGCGGCCATGGCTTCCAAGCTCGACGCCACGGTCGAACGCGATCCCGCGCATTCCGGAACCCGGATCGTGCTGAAATTCGGCCGCGTGCCCGCAGTCCCCGGCAAGACCAGCACCGCCGCCGCAAGCTGACCTCGCGCCCTGCCGCGCCACCCATCGCAACCGCAATGCGATCCTGCTATGATGGCGCATGACTTCGCGCGACTCCGCCCCGTCTGAAATCACGCCGGCCGTGCTGCTGCGCGCTTATGCCTGCGGCATCTTTCCGATGGCGGAAAGCGCCGACGATCCGACCCTGTTCTGGGTCGAGCCGGAGTTGCGTGGCGTCATCCCGCTCGACGGATTTCGCGTCGCCTCGCGGCTGGCGCGCACGGTGCGCTCCGACTCGTTTCGCGTCACCGTCAACACTGCGTTCAAGGCGACGATCGCCGGCTGCGCCGCGCCGCAGGCCGGGCGCGAGGACACCTGGATCAACAAGCGCATCCGCGACCTCTATGGCGGCCTCTTCGAGCTCGGCCATTGCCACAGCGTCGAGGCCTGGCAGGGCGACGATCTCGTCGGGGGGCTCTACGGCGTCAGCCTGGGACGTGCCTTCTTCGGCGAGAGCATGTTCCACACGGCGCGCGACGCCTCGAAAGTGGCGCTGGTGCATCTGGTCGCGCGGCTCATTTACGGCGGCTTCGAGCTGCTCGACACCCAATACGTCACCGAGCATCTGAAGAGCTTCGGCGCAGTCGAGATTTCGCGGCGGCGCTACACCGCGCTGCTCGACAAGGCGCTCGCGGGCGAGCCTGGCGATTTCCTGAGACTCTCCGCCGGTGAGCCGATCCCCGGCGCACGCGCGCTCGAGATCATCGCCTCGCGGCAATGATCGACAGCTGGGGTTAGCGCCCGAACCCGGGGATACCGAACAGACCTGGCCGTTGCTCCGGCGGCGGAGGCGGCGGCGGTGCCGGTTGCTGCTGCTGGATCGGCGGCAGCGGCTGCGGCGCACGCTGCTGCGCCTGCTTGGGCGCGGCCTTCTTCTGTGCGGGCGGCGGAGGTGCCGGCTTGGCCGCCGGGTCCGGTGCCGCAGTCGCGATGGTCTGCTGCGGCTCTTTGCAGTCGGTCAGCCAGATGTCGTAGATCGGATGCTCGACGCCGTGCAGGCCCGGGCTCGCCGCGAACATCCAGCCCGAGAAGATGCGCTTCACCTCGCCCTGCAAGGTGATCTCGTCGACTTCGACGAAGGCGTCGGTGTTGGCGGCCTCCGTGGCCGGACGCGTATAGCAGGCGTCGGTCTTGACCCGGAGCGCACCGAATTGGACGGTCTCGCCGATCTCCTCGTCGAAATTGATGATGCGCCCGGTGATCTTGTCGAGGCCCGAAAAGGTCGCCTTCTTGTTCGCGATCTTCTGGGCCGGCGGCTCGGTAACGACCTCGTCGCCCGGCTGCAGGCTCGCCGGCGTCTGCGGGACAGTGCCCGGCGCGCCCTTCTGCTGGGGCTGGCGCTGACCGGGGACGCCTTGCGGACCGGACGGGGTGATCGCCGCGGAAGGCGGCTGGTTCGGCGGCGCGAGGGTGGAGCCCGGCGGCGGGGCCAGCGGCTGGCTCTCGACCGGCCCCGGCATCACGTTACCTTGGCGGCCCGGGGGCAGCGGCATCGGGCGCGACGGCAGCACACGGCCCTGCGGCGGCAGTTCCGGCACCTCCTCGTCGTCCTCCGGGATCTGCTGCAGCTGGCCGCGCGGAATGCTGCCCGGCGGCCGTAGCGGCGGCGGGTCGGAGAAAATCGTGCCGATCTGCGCCTGAGCCGGCGTCGCGACCGTGAGTGCGGTGGCGGCCAGCAGTGCCGCAAGGCCTGTCAGGGTAAAGGTTCGAAACATCTCGCGCGGCTTCAACAGCGAATCGGGCTTGTTGGACATTCTACAGGGGATACCGCCGCTCGCAGGCCCTCCGGTTAACACGCCGAATACGGCGGGGAAAGGGCGGCATCCCTGCCCTTCCCGGCGCGGTCTGGCCAGGCCAGCTGCCGGATGGGATAGTCATGAGCCCCTCACCAGGCCAGGGCGGGCGTCGCCCGAAAATGACACCCAATGATAACTGGAAACCCCGAGGTCCCCGTTCATGCCCGTTGTGCTCGATCCCGATGCCGCTGCCGTCTACAAGGCATTCCAGGAGGCCGGCCGCCCTGCCTACGAGACGCTGACAGCTCCGGAAGCACGCGCCTATTATTCGCAGGCCCGCTTTGCCACCAACCCTGACGCGCCGGAGCTCGCCCGCGTCGCACCGCTGGCGATCCCGGCGCCGCACGGCGTGATCCCCGCCCGCCTCTACGTGCCCAAAGAACCGCGCCAGCGCGACGGCCTGTCGCCGGCGCTGGTATTCTTCCATGGCGGCGGCTGGGTGATCGGCGACCTCGACTCTCACGATGTCGTCTGCCGCCAGCTTGCGGTCGAAGGTGCGCTGATCGTGATCTCGATCGACTATCGGCTTGCGCCCGAGCACAAATTTCCCGCTGCCGCAGAGGACGCCGTCGCCGCAACGCAATGGGTCGCTGGGAACGCGCGCGAGCTCGGCATCGACGCCTCGCGCCTCTCGATCGGCGGCGACAGCGCCGGCGGCAATCTCACCGCGGTCGTGGCACTCGCGGCGCGCGATGCCGGCGGCCCTGCGCTCGCAGGCCAGGTGTTGATCTATCCGGCGACCGATTTCGCCATGACGCACGGCTCCCACAGCGAGCCCGAGACCAGCGTGCTCCTGACCCACTCGGTGATCCGCTGGTTCCGCGATCACTATCTCAACAGCGCGGCCGACATCCACGACTGGCGCGCCTCGCCGGCGCGCGCGCAAAGCCTTGCCGGCCTGCCGCCGGCCTATGTGCTGACCGCCGGTGCCGATCCCCTGCGTGACGAAGGCGACGAATACGCCGACCGCCTCAGGCAGGCCGGCGTGCCCGTGACGACCAAGCACTATCCCGGCCAATTCCACGGCTTCTTCACGATGGGCAAGCTGCTGGCAAAGGCCAATGTTGCTGTCGGCGAGATCGGCGCCTGGCTGAAAGGATTGGGCTGACAGCAGTCCCCTCCCACATGAGCGCAGCAACCTGCGGGACCGCTCTTACCGCGGCAATAGCTTCTTCCGGATATCGCCGCGCTCATTCGGGCTACGGGTTGGACTGATGCCACACTCAAGATGACTTCCGTTCTCCAATCCATCTTCGCTCTTCCCCTGCGCGGCCTGACATGGCTCGGCGGCCAGGGCACCCGTGCGGTGGCCGCCGTCGCGTTCATCGCAGTCGCGGTGCCGCCACTTGGGGCGTTGCTGCGCCCTTACGTCACCGAGGCGATTGTCCTTCTACTCTGCATCTCCTTCATGCGCGTCGATTTCGCCGCGCTGCACGGCCATCTCCGCAGGCCGGCGCTGGTCGTAACGGCTACGGCCTGGACGATGATCGGTGTTCCGCTGATCGTCGGGCTGATCACCCATGCAATGGGACTGACGAGCCACTCCCCCGGCCTTGCTCTTGCGCTGATGCTCCAGGGCATGGCCTCGCCGATGATGGCCTCGCCGGCACTCGCCGCGCTGATGGGGCTCGATGCCACCTTGGTGCTGGTCACGCTGGTGACATCGACTGCGCTCGTTCCCTTCACCGCTTCACTGTTTGCAGCCCTGTTTCTCGACGGAATGCTCAGCATCTCGCCGCTGACGCTCGGCCTCAAGCTCCTCGGCATCCTCGCCGCATCGCTGCTGGCCGCGACCGTCACCCGCTGGGTCTTTGGCGCGGAGGCGATTCAGCGCGCGAAGCGGCCGATCGACGGCTTCAACATCATCATCCTCTTTGTGTTCGCCTCCGCGGTGATGGGCGACGTCGCCGGCGCCTTGGTAAGCCAGCCGCTGTTCACCATGGGCCTCGCGCTGCTGTCCTTCGCGATCTATTTCACCCTGCTCGCCATCACCGCACTGCTGTTCCGCCGCATTGGGTATGAGCGCGCGCTGGCGCTCGGGCTGATGGTCTCACAGCGCAATCTCGGATTGATGCTGGCGGCGACGGCCGGCGCATTGCCGCCTAGCACCTGGCTTTATTTCGCGATGACACAGTTCCCGATCCACCTTGCGCCGTACATGCTGATGCCGATCGCAAGGCGACTGACTGCGGACGTAGACGCGCTCAACGGGACGACCAAGGCTGACGCTCGCTCGTTCGCGTCGCACCGACGCAGGGGAGGAACATCAGTTCAGGACCCCGGTTGAAGCCTCTCACCGCAAGGAGGTTCGCGATGAAGTTTGTCATGATTCTGGTTCTCGGCTCGCTCGCCATGGGCTCGGCAGCGAGGGCCGATCAACCCGGACCTGACTGGATGCCGATGGAGCAGGTGAAATCCAAGGTCATGGAGTCCGGCTATTCACAGGTCACCAAGCTTGAAGCCGACGACGGCCAGTGGGAAGGCGAAGGCGTCAAGAACGGCCAGAAAATGGAATTCCACGCCGATCCCAAGACCGGCGCCATCGTGCGCGAAAAGCCGGATAAGTGACCATCGCCGTAGCCCGCTCCTGAGCGAAGCAGGCCTGGCCATTCCGCACGGAGCGCCAGTTCAG
Organism: Bradyrhizobium sp. Leaf396; assembly: GCF_001424605.1. NCBI lineage: Bacteria > Pseudomonadati > Pseudomonadota > Alphaproteobacteria > Hyphomicrobiales > Nitrobacteraceae > Bradyrhizobium > Bradyrhizobium sp. Leaf396. The sequence continues at coordinate 239,884 of NZ_LMQJ01000001.1, read as the reverse complement.
GAGTACACGGCTGCTAGCCCGCGCGCGCCGCGCGCCGCAGCGCCTGCGGCGGCTGGCCGAAGGCGCGGATGAAGGCGCGCCGCATGCGCTCGGGATCGCGGAAGCCGGTCGTTTCCGCAACGAGCTCGATCGCCTCGCGGGAGGACTGGACGCGCTCCCGGGCGGCCTCGAGCCGCAATCGCTCGACCGCCTTGGATGGTGTCGTGCCGGTCTCGGCGGCAAAGGCGCGGGCGAAGTGCCGCGCGCTCATGCCGGCGCGGTCGGCGAGATCTTCCACCGTCAAAGGCGCATCGAGGTTTTCGCGCGCCCAGGACAATAGCGGGCCGAAGCGCCCGCTCGGCGTCTTCAGCTCCAGGAGCGACGAAAATTGCGACTGGCCTCCGCTGCGGCGGTGGTACAGCACGAGCTGCCGCGCGGTCTGTCGTGCGATCTCCTCGCCGTGGTCCTCAGTGATCATCGCGAGCGCGAGGTCTATGCCTGCGGTAATTCCCGCCGAGGTCCACACATTGCCGTCGCGGGTAAAGATCTGGTCCGGCTCGAACTTCACCTTGGGAAAGCGCGAGACGAAATCGCGCGTGCGCCCCCAATGCGTGGTGGCGCGGCGCCCGTCGAGCAGGCCTGCTTCGGCCAGCACGTAGGCGCCCGAGCAGACGCTCGCGACGCGTACGCCGCGCCTTGCGAGCCGTTGCACGAAAGCGCGCGTGGCGTCGCAGCGCGCGGCATCGGCCACCCCGGTCCCGCCCGCAACGACCAGCGTCGTGATCGTGCTGGCCGACTTGAGGTCACGCGCCATCATCTCGACTCCGGACGAACTGCGCACGAGTCCGGGCTTCGCCGCCAGCACGCGAATGAGAGGCGCCTTGCCGATGCAGCGCGCTGCGATCTCGAACGCCGAGATCGGGCCTGCCGCATCGAGCAGCTGGAAGTCGGGGAAGATCAGGATGCCGATCATAGGTATGTCCGAAAGTGAGGGAATTACGCCATTCCGGACAGAAAGGCACCATGCCATCCTGCCCGCGTCAAGCTCGCAATTGAAGGACCCTGTCTATGTCGTCCCCGCTTCAGATTGGCCTCCTGGTGTTTCCGCGCGTCACCCAGCTCGATTTCACTGGTCCCTTGCAGGTGTTCGCCATGGTTCCCGACGCAAAACTGCACCTGATCTGGAAGCGGATTGAACCGGTGCCGAGCGACTCCGTGATGACGCTGACGCCGACCACGACCTTTGCGGATTGCCCCCAACTCGACGTGATCTGTGTGCCCGGCGGCCACGGCACCAACGACCTGCTCAACGATGAGGAAGTGCTCGATTTCCTGCGCCGGCAGGCTGATGGCGCCAAATACGTCACCTCGGTGTGCACGGGATCGCTGGCGCTCGGCGCCGCCGGCCTCTTGAAGGGATACCGCGCCGCCACCCATTGGAGCGCAATGGACATGCTCGCCGAGTTCGGCGCGACGCCGACGAAGACACGCGTCTGCATCGACCGCAATCGCATCACTGGCGGCGGCGTCACCGCCGGGATCGATTTCGCGCTGACGCTGGTGTCGATCATGGTCAATCGCACCATGGCGGAAGCGATCCAGCTCCAGATGGAATACAATCCAGCCCCGCCATTCAATTCGGGTTCGCCCGACACCGCACCCGCCGAGGTGATGGCGTTGCTCGGAGCGCGCGGCGCGCAGAACCAGGCGCGGCGACTCGAGGCGGTCAAGCGGGCTGCCGAGCGCGTGATGTAGACTCGCTCTCGTGTCTGGCATGCGGTGCAGCGTGCAACGTTGGGGAACGAGCATGCAGGTCCTAAAAGAAAAAGGCCGCTCGGTTTCCCAAGCGGCCTTTCCTGTCTCACGGCGGCTGCACATTCACATCGGGCGATTTCGGAGCTTCAAGACCGGGGGCCTATCTCCCGGTCGAGTCCTTCCTCGGCGGCCGCTGCATCTCGGGACAGTCGCGAGCTGTTGCCCGAACCGAACGCGATGGTCTCCCATCTCCGCAAGATGGGATCATTGAGCTCCATCGCCCGCGTCAAAGCAACGCCGGCGCACGCGGCATCCCCGCTGTTCCCATTGTCCACAGCGGCATGGCGCGGATGCATGTGCATCCGCTTCGGCACGATGGCGGTTGCGGGTGGCTGAAAGCTAACCGGGCGTCCAGGGCTGATAGTCGCCGGTTGCCTTCGGGCGCCGGCCGCTGGCAAGCGTCGAGCCGGAAGGACGATAGGCCTTCGCCGTGCCGGTGAGATTCGGCTGGTGCGGCTTTTCCCACTCGCGCGGCTGATAGTTGATCTCGGTCGGCGGCATGTCGACGACGTGATGAATCCAGCCGTGCCACGACGGCGGAATCCGGCTCGCTTCCGCGTAGCCGTTGTAAATCACCCAGCGCCGCTCGAAACCGAGCGCCGGATCGATGGCTCCGCCGCGGGTGCGGTAGTAGCGGTTGCCCTGCTCGTCCTCGCCGACCAGCTCTCCGTACCGCCTGGTCCAGAGTTGGGTGCCGAAGGTCTGGCCATTCCACCAGGTGAAGAACTTGAGGAAGAACTGTTTCATGCGGCAAGGGCCCTGCTTTCGTGGGGTCCTGATGCCATCCGGGCGACGAAATGTCCAGTTCGACAGGGCTCACGATGTGCCGCTGCGACAGGTATTGCCGCAAATCGGACGCGATCCGTTCATGCCGGGTACAGCGGCTGCGCGCGAGGCTCAATTCCCGCGCAAACTGGCATGGTCCCAGGAACTCCTGCCCACTCATGGGGTTTGCTTGCGGGAAAGGAGTTGAACCATGAACACTTTGAAAGTTTTGAGTGCTGCCGCAGCGCTGGCGCTCGTTCTACCCATGACCTCTCCGAGCTTTGCGCAGGGGCTGAGCCCCGGCGGCGCTCGCGGTGGCGGCGGTGGCGGTGGCGGCGCATCCATCGGCGGTGGTGGCGCCTCCATCGGCGGGGGCGGGGGCGGTGGCGCGCGGATGGGGGGCGGCGGCCCCGCGTTTCAAGGCGGTGGCGGCGGTATGGGCGGTGGGGCCGGCATGCGGCCGAGCACCGGCAATTTCGCGGCGGGCCCCGCGGCCCGTCCCGGCGGCGGCAGCTTCGTAGGCGGTTTGGCATCCCGTCCCGGAGTCGCACCGTCCTATAGCGGGTCTCGCCACGTTGCGACGGGCGGCAACTGGCATGGAGGCGGCGGCCGCCACTGGCACCGTCATCATCGCCGCGGCGGCTTCTGGCCCGGCTTCGCGGCTGGCGCCGCAATCGGAGGAATCGGCTCGTACGCTTATTACGGCAGCGGCTACGGCTATTACGATGATCCCTATTACTACGGCTATTATGACGAACCGTCGGTTGCGGTGGTGCAGGACGGCGGTGGCGACTCCGTGGCCTATTGCTCCCGGCGCTTCAAGTCCTACGACCCGGCTTCGGGCACCTATCTCGGCTATGACGGCAAGCGGCATCCCTGCCCGTAAGCGGATCGCCGACGCATGAGGCGAGAGGCGTCGCAGCGATGCGGCGCCTCTTTCGCGTTGAGGTGTATGTAGCCTGTTTTCGGTTCCCTCATGCTCCGTGCCCCGCGAGGCTGCGTACGAAATGCAAATGCACCTTTATGCACTGCGCCGTGCATATCCTCAGTGATCCAATCCAAAATTGACCCGACCCACGATTCGCGGATATCACAAAAAGCAGAGGGGACTTTGATTGCTGGGAAGTGTCATGCCGCGTGTTCTCGTGGTTGATGACGATCCGATGGTCGGTGCGACCATCGAGGTCCTCCTCCAACGTCAGGGCTTCGACGTCACGCTGGCCGATGGCGGCGAAACCGGGCTGGCGGCGCTCGAATCGCAGGTGTTCGACGTGATGCTGGTCGACATCTTCATGCCGCATATGCGCGGCTTCGAATCCATCCGCATCTTTCACGAGCGCGCGCCGACCACTCCGCTGATCGCGATGTCTGGCTACGCCTTTGCCTCGTCCGCCTCGCCTTCTCCCGATTTCCTGCGCATGGCCCTGGAACTCGGCGCAACGCGCTGCCTGCGCAAGCCGTTCACGCCGGAAGCGCTGCTGACGACGATCCGGGAATGCCTCGCCGGCGCGGGCGAGAGCGCGCAGCCGAAGGACAAGAAAGAGGCCCCTTGATTCCAACGCAGCGCGTCATTCTGGGTGCCGGACTTGCCATCCTCCTGATCATCACCGCGGCCTCGATCGCTCTCGACGTCAAGTCGCGGTCCGACGCGGCACGGGTCAATCATACGATCCAGGTGCAGAAGAAGATTTCCGATCTGCGCGTGCTGTTGCGCCGCGCCGAGAGCGCCGCGCGCGGCTTTGAGCTTTATCGCACGCCGGGCTTCAACGATGAGTTCCGGACAGTGCAGGCCAGGATCGCGCCTGCCCTCGCCGAGCTCAAGCGCGACGTGCGCGACAATCCGGACCATGTCGCGCTGCTGGAGGGCACCGAGCCGCTGGCGCTGCGCCGGATCGAGATCGCCGCCACAGCGATGCGCCTGCGCGCCGAGAACGACGAGGCCGGCATTGCCGCGCTCATCAGCAAGGCCGAGGGCCGCGGCCTCATGGACACCGTGATGGGCAATCTCGACCGTCTGGGTGCCCAGGAAGAACGCCTGCTCACCGAGCGCACCCAGGATTCACGCCGCACCGGCATCGTGCTGCTCGGCATCGACGTCGCCGGCGCCCTGCTCATCCTGCTGCTCGTCGCGCTGGTCTTGCGCGAAAGCCGGCGCGCCACGGGCGAGCTTCAGAGCTCGCTGGCGCAGACGCAAGCCGCGAAGGCGGCGCTCGAGGCTGCGGTGGCCGAGCGGACCGAGCACCTCGTCACCGCGCATGACGAGCTCCGCCTGTCGGTCAACGTGCTCCAGAGCACGTTTCGCAGCATGGCGGAGGCGGTGCTCGTCATAGACGCCGAGGGCACCGTGCTCCTCTCCAATCCGGCGGCCGAGCGCATGCTGCTGCATCGCACCGGCATGAGCGTGAGCAATCTGCGCGCGCTGTCCGACGTGTTTCACGGCGACGGCGTCACGCCGCTCAAGACCGACGAACTGCCATCGGCGCGCGTGCTGCGCGGCGAGCACTTCGAAGAGCTGGAGATGATCGTCCGCCCGCACAGCGGCAATCCCACCCGCCATCTCATGATCAGCGGCCGGCCGATGCGGGACGGGCAAGGCAACGTCTCCGGCGCGGTGCTGGTCTATCACGATGCGACGACCTCGCGCGAGACCGAGCGGCAGCTGCACCAGTCGCAGAAGCTGGATGCGGTCGGCAAGCTGACCGGCGGCGTCGCGCACGACTTCAACAACATGCTGACCGTGATCTCCGGCAACACCGAGACGCTGGTGGAGGGCCTGAAGGACCAGCCCGAGCTTCAGCGCACGGCGCGGCTGATCGACGATGCCGCCGAGCGCTGCGCCGAGCTGATCCAGCATCTGCTCGCGTTCGCGCGCAAGCAGCCGCTCGAGCCGCGCAACGTCGAGATCAACGCCGCGATCGCGGATATCGCCAAGCTCCTGCGCCCCACCCTGGGCGAGCAGATCCAGATCGAGACCGTGCTGGAACAGGGGACGATGAAGACGCACATCGATCCGTCCAGGCTCACCAACGCCGTGCTCAACATGGCGATCAACGCCCGCGACGCCATGCCGAACGGCGGCAAGCTATTGCTGGAGACGCACCGCGTCGTGCTGGACGAGGCCTATGCGCAGGCCAATGCGGACGTGACGCCCGGCCCCTACGTGATGCTCGCGGTCAGCGACACCGGCACCGGCATGCCGCCCGAGGTGCAGCAGAAGGCGTTCGAGCCGTTCTTCACCACCAAGGAGGTCGGCAAGGGATCCGGCCTCGGCCTCTCCATGGTCTACGGCTTCGTCAAGCAGTCCGGCGGCCACATCAAGATCTACAGCGAGGAAGGCCACGGCACCACGATCAAGCTCTATCTGCCGCCGGGCGAAGGTGCGGCGGACGCGGCCGCGCCCGTCACCCCGGCCGCCGAGGGCGGCGCCGAGACCATCTTCGTGGTCGAGGACGACAATCTCGTGCGCAATTTCGTCACCACGCAGCTGCAGAGCCTGGGCTACAAGACCGTGGCCGTGCCGGACGGCAGATCCGCGCTGGACCTGATCGACGCGGGCCAGGCGTTCGACCTGTTGTTCACCGACGTCGTCATTCCCGGCGGCATGAGCGGACGCGAGTTGGCCGAAGAAGTGGCCAGGCGCCGGCCGGGCGTGAAGGTGCTCTACACCTCCGGCTACACCGACAACGCCATCGTCCATCACGGCAAGCTCGACGACGGCGTGATGCTGCTGACCAAGCCCTACCGCCGCAACCAGCTTGCCGAGATGATCCGCAAGGCGCTGGGCAACTAGCCGCGCGTCGCCAGCACCACCGCCGCCAGCGTGAAAACCAGCGCGGCGATCTGCCCTGCCCCGAGCGGCTCGCCGAGCGCGACCGCCGACGCCACGACGCCGATCACAGGCACCGCCATGGTCCCGATCGCGGCGACGGAGGCCGGCAGCCGCGCCAGCGCTGCGAACCAGCTGACATAAGCGATGCAGAACTGCACCACGGTCGAATAGACCAGCAGCCACCAGCCGAGCGGCGTCACCTTGCCCAGATCCGTGGTCTCGACCAGCAGGCCGACGATCGAGATCGGCAGGCAGCCGATCCCGATCTGCCAGGCCGCGGCCGTGATCGGCGGCAGGTGGATCGGGTACTTCTTGGAGAGCACCGTGCCCAACGCGAAGCCAAACGCGCCGACGAGCACCATGATGATTCCAGGCGCTTTCTCCGCGCTGGCGGCGATCCCGTTGCCGCCCATGATCGAGGCGAGACCCGCGAAGGCCAGCACCAGCCCCAGCGTGCGCAAGACCGTCGGCCGCTCGCCCAGCACCGGCCAGGCGATGATCGAGGCCCAGACCGGCATCGTGTAGGCGATCAGCGCCGCCTCGCTCGCCGGCAGCCAGAGCAGCGCCAGCCCCATCAGCACCATCCAGCCGGTGACGTTGAGCACGGCGGCGGTGAGGAGGCGCGGCCAGGTCGCGCCGTCCACGCGCAGGCTCTGCCGCCGCATCACCGCGAACAGCGCCAGCAGCACCGCGCCGAGCACGCCCGTGACCCCGCGCAGGGTCAGCGGCGGCAGCTCCGCGAGCAGGAACTTGGTCACGGGCCAGTTGAAGCCCCAGCCGATCGAGGTGATCGCGAGGAACATCAGGCCGGCCGGGGCGATGCGCGGCCGCGCATCCCGGCGAGTCGAATCATGCATGAGGGCAGTCCGGCAAATCTGACGGCAGCTTGGCCCGGATTCGCCGGCCGAACCACCGCCCTGGCGGGCATGCCTGCCCCCGCCTTCCGTAGGGCAACGTGAGTCCCGCAGACGCAATCCCAATCGCCAAAAATATACCTGGCCTGTGAACAGCGGGATGAAGGCCCGCATCACCCCGAGACGCAAATTTTTTCAGTTGGGAATCCCTGAGGACTCACTGATACTTGGCCCAAGACAGGCGCGGCGAAGACCCCTGTTATCCCCCACAATCCACCATATTTAGTATTTGATTCAGGAACTCGCACTAGTTCTTGACGGGCGCAACGGAGAGTCCTAGCTTTCGGTCCGTTCGGCGCGAGTGAGTTTGCGTCCCGCCGGCACTCCCCCAAAGGGCACCGCAAATTTCAGCTCCGCCGGCCAGCCAAAGGCAGCGGATGAGGGCTTGTCTGCCCTCGAAAGGCGGGACTCCTGGGGCGCCAGAGCGGGCCGGCAACAGGCTCGGATGGCAGACTTCGCGGTGGTTTCGAGTGACACCTGCGTGAAGTGAGAGAAGTAGCGGCGTTGTGGGGCGTTGATCGCATGTCGGGCTCATCCCCTTGGGGGCGGATGGGTCTGGACAGGCAGGCGGGATGTGAGGTGCGCGCACCGAGCCATCGCGTCGGGAGAACAAGGGCCGGGTCCACCGGCTGAGCTGCGGAGCCCGAAGCCGACGGCCGAGGGACTCGCGAAGTGAAATGACGACCCGGGACGCCTTCAACGAGGGGCGCGACCGGTCAAAGATGAAAGACGGGGCAAGACATGCGGATTGAGCGGCGCCACACCAGTGCGGGACAGTCACCTTATGCGGGAATCGAATTCCGGCTCACCACGTCGGAGATTCGCAATCCCGACGGCTCGGTCGTGTTCAAGCTGGACAATGTCGAGGTGCCCTCGGAGTGGTCGCAGGTCGCCTCCGACGTGCTGGCCCAGAAGTATTTCCGCAAGGCCGGCGTTGCCGCGCGCCTGAAGAAGGTCGAGGAGGAATCCGTCCCCTCCTTCCTGTGGCGCTCCGTGCCCGACACCGAGGCCCTCGCCGCGCTGCCCGAGAAGGAGCGCTATGTCAGCGAGCTCAGCGCCAAGCAGGTGTTCGACCGTCTCGCCGGCTGCTGGACCTATTGGGGCTGGAAGGGCGGCTATTTCACCTCCGACGACGACGCCCAGGCCTTCTATGACGAGCTCCGCTACATGCTCGCCATGCAGATGGTCGCGCCGAACTCGCCGCAATGGTTCAACACCGGCCTGCACTGGGCCTACGGCATCGACGGTCCCGGCCAGGGCCATTATTACGTCGACCCCTTCACCGGCAAGCTGACCAAGTCCAAGTCGGCCTACGAGCATCCGCAGCCGCACGCCTGCTTCATCCAGGGCGTCGGCGACGACCTCGTCAACGAGGGCGGCATCATGGACCTCTGGGTCCGCGAAGCCCGCCTGTTCAAGTACGGCTCCGGCACCGGCTCCAACTTCTCGCGCCTGCGCGGCGAGGGCGAAAAGCTCTCCGGCGGCGGCCGCTCCTCCGGCCTGATGAGCTTCCTCAAGATCGGCGACCGCGCCGCGGGCGCCATCAAGAGCGGCGGCACCACCCGTCGCGCCGCCAAGATGGTCGTCGTCGACGTCGATCACCCCGACATCGAGACCTATATCGACTGGAAGGTGAAGGAGGAGCAGAAGGTCGCCGCCCTCGTCACCGGATCCAAGATCAACCAGAAGCACCTCAAGGCGGTGCTGAAGGCCTGCGTGAACTGCGAAGGCTCGGGCGACGATTGCTTCGACCCCGAGAAGAACCCTGCCCTGCGCCGCGAGATCAAGCTCGCCCGCCGCAGCCTGGTGCCCGACAATTACATCAAGCGCGTCATCCAGTTCGCCAAGCAGGGCTACAAGGACATCGCGTTCGACACCTACGACACCGACTGGGACAGCGAGGCCTACCTCACCGTCTCCGGCCAGAACTCCAACAACTCGGTCTCGCTCAAGGACGACTTCCTGCGCGCGGTCGAGACCGACGGCGACTGGAATCTCACCGCCCGCACCTCCAGGAAGGTGACCAAGACGCTGAAGGCGCGCGACCTCTGGGAGAAGATCGGCTACGCGGCCTGGGCCTCCGCCGATCCCGGCCTGCACTTCAACACCACGATGAACGACTGGCACACCTGCAAGGCGTCCGGCGATATCCGCGCGTCCAATCCGTGCTCGGAATACATGTTCCTGGACGACACGGCGTGCAACCTCGCCTCCGCCAACCTGCTGACGTTCTACAACACCACAACCAAGCGCTTCGACGTCGAAGGCTATGAGCATCTCTGCCGGCTCTGGACCCTCGTGCTCGAAATCTCCGTGATGATGGCGCAATTCCCGTCGAAGGCGATCGCCGAGCTCTCCTACGAGTTCCGCACGCTCGGCCTCGGCTACGCCAATATCGGCGGCCTGCTCATGACCATGGGCCTGCCCTATGACAGCAAGGAAGGCCGCGCGCTCTGCGGCGCCCTCACCGCGGTCATGACCGGCATCACCTACAAGACTTCCGCCGAGATCGCCTCCGAGCTCGGCACCTTCCCCGGCTACAAGAAGAACGCGCCGCACATGCTGCGCGTGATCCGCAACCACCGCCGCGCCGCGCACGGCCAGTCCAACGGCTACGAGGCGCTCAGCGTCAACCCGGTGCCGCTCGACCTCGTCTCCTGCCCGCAGGCAGACATCGTCAGCCGTGCCCAGGCGGCCTGGGATGCGGCGCTCGAGCTCGGCGAGAAGCACGGCTATCGCAACGCCCAGACCACGGTGATCGCGCCGACCGGCACGATCGGCCTCGTCATGGATTGCGACACCACCGGCATCGAGCCCGACTTCGCGCTGGTGAAGTTCAAGAAGCTCGCCGGCGGCGGCTACTTCAAGATCATCAACCGCGCCGTGCCGGCCGCGCTGCGCACGCTCGGTTATCGCGAAGCTGAGATCGCCGAGATCGAGGCCTACGCCGTCGGCCACGGCTCGCTGGCGAACGCCCCCGGCATCAATGTCACCACGCTGAAGGCCAAGGGCTTCACCGACGAGGCGATCGCCAAGGTCGAGAAGGCCCTGCCGACCGCGTTCGACATCAAGTTCGCCTTCAACAAGTGGACCTTCGGCGAGGACTTCATCCGCGAGCAGCTCGGCATCGGCGCCGAGGCGATCGCGGCCCCCGGCTTCGACCTGCTCCAGGCCGTCGGCTTCACCAAGCGCGAGATCGAGGCGGCCAACGTCCACATCTGCGGCGCGATGACGGTGGAAGGTGCCCCGCACCTCAAGGCCGAGCATTATCCGGTGTTCGACTGCGCCAATCCCTGCGGCAAGATCGGCAAGCGCTATCTGTCGGTCGAGAGCCACATCCGCATGATGGCGGCGGCGCAGCCCTTCATCTCGGGCGCGATCTCCAAGACCATCAACATGCCGAACGACGCCACGGTGGAGGACTGCAAGTCCGCCTACATGCTGTCGTGGAAGCTCGCTTTGAAGGCCAACGCGCTCTATCGCGACGGCTCCAAGCTGTCCCAGCCGCTCAACTCGCAGCTCATCAGCGACGATGAGGACGAGGACGATGCGGTCGAGGCGCTGCACGAGAAGCCGATGGCGGCGCGCGCCACCCACGTGGCCGAAAAGGTCGTCGAGAAGCTGGTCGAGCGCATCATCGTGATGCGCGAGCGCGAGAAGATGCCGGACCGACGCAAAGGCTACACCCAGAAGGCGGTCGTCGGCGGGCACAAGGTCTATCTCCGCACCGGCGAATATGACGACGGCCGTCTCGGCGAGATCTTCATCGACATGCACAAGGAAGGCGCGGCGCTCCGCTCCTTCATCAACAACTTCGCCATCGCGGTGTCGCTCGGCCTGCAATACGGCGTGCCGCTGGACGAATATGTCGACGCCTTCACCTTCACCCGCTTCGAGCCGGCGGGTCCCGTGCAGGGCAACGACTCGATCAAGTACGCGACCTCGATCCTCGACTACGTCTTCCGCGAGCTGGCGGTGAGCTATCTCAGCCGCTTCGACCTCGCCCATGTCGATCCCAACGAGACGGGTTTCGACGCGCTCGGCAAGGGCGTCGACGAAGGCAAGGAGCCGGACGACGACGGCGGCCACCACGCCACCAAGCTGGTCTCGCGCGGCCTCACCCGCTCGCGCACGGACAATCTGTTCGTGATGCGCGGCGGCTCGGCCGCGGTCAGCCAGGGCAGCGACAGCGCGCCCTCCGGCGGCAGCAAGGTCACCGCGATGGCCTCGCATGGCGCCAGCGCCCGCGTCGGTGATGCCCTCGAAGGCGCCGTCGCCCTGAAGCAGGAAGTCCAGCACGACCTCTCCCCGACGGAGAAGCTGGAGCAGCTCCAGTGGAGCAAGGCCGGCAGCGCCGCGACCGCCGTCCCCAGCAAGGCCGAGCGCCGCGCGGAGGCGAAGGCCAAGGGCTACGAGGGCGAGATGTGCTCGGAGTGCGGCAACTTCACGCTGGTGCGGAATGGCACCTGCATGAAGTGCGATACGTGCGGTTCGACAACCGGCTGCTCCTGATATTCCGACTTGGACGAAATCGGCCTTCTCGGCAAACTGTGCTGATTGTGAAGTCCCTCGATTTCGTATTCCGACTTAAAGCAGAAAAAACCCCGCCGTCACCGGCGGGGTTTTTGTGATTATCCGGATTGTCGTGTTGGAGGGCTCACGAGCCTGAGCCTTTTGCCGGTGTAGAATTTTCGCGGAGAATCCACGCCTCTTCGGCATCGTCTCCAGCGATCTCATCGAGATCCCTAACAATCTGTTGCATTCTCTCGACATCTCTCAACTGCACTTGGAGCAGCTCGTTTATGTAAGTCTCGACGTGTTTTCCTTCGCGCGATGCCGCAGTGGCCGCGCGCGCGTACAGGTCGTCGTCGATTTGAACCGGCTTTGGCATAGCTAGATCCTCCATCACACAAAGCGGGAGATGGCTGCACCACTTAGAGAATACCACGCGATAAACTGCCGCTCAGCATGGCGCTCTCTTCCAGGTTCACAGGCACTCCCACCTTCGCGATATTCGATTGAACCTGAAGTCTGATGCGCGCCTTCAGGAGCGCTTGCACCCCAGCTCCCTCGCCGTTTCAGCCATCGTGTCGGCTATCCACCTATGGTGTCTGCGTTGGCCTCGGCATGGTTGCGATAGCGGTACTCGCCTTTAGGCGCACGGATAAAGGATCGTTGAGCGCTTACCTGGCTAGGACGAACCTCGTTTTCCGTAACGGGCACCCGTGCCCGATGTCAGGTAGCGGCTGCGCCCGGTTGCCTCACCACACACCATCGCGCCCTCCGGATCGGCCATATAGGGGTCGAGCCTAGACTCTTCGTTGCTACTATGGTAGTTTATATCACGATCAGTCAGTTCGTCCACGAGCTAAAATCGCTCAATGTACACCCCGATGACCAGGGAGCAGCGGCGGCTGGCGGAGACCATGCGCTCCACCACGCTCGAGTTTGCCGCGCTCTCCCGCTCGCGGGACGAGTTCGGTGGCGGCATGCAGTGGCTGAAGGTCAAGAAGTTTGAATACCTGACCCGGTACCGACGGGATCCTCTCACTGGCGAGCAGAAGGCAGCTTCAATCGGCCGCCGGTCGCCCGAGACCGAGGGGATCTACGACCGTTTCATCAAAGAACGGGCCGAGCTGGATCGCCAGATCGCGGCCCTACGGCCGACAATCGCCGAGCAGACCAGGATGGCGCGGGCGCTGCGGCTCACCCGCGCCCCGGAGGAAGTCGGCGCTGTGGCGCGCGCCATAGGCATGTCCGGACTGATCGACCACGTCACCATCATCGGTGAGGCTGCCATCTACGCCTACGAATGCGAGATGGCCGCGCTCCTGCCGCGCGAGATGCTGCCCGAAGGCGGCATGGACCTTCTGGTCGCCGGCGTACACCCGACGGACGTGATCAACGAGCTCGTAGGAGTGCTGAGACGAGCCAAGATAGAGGTGCAGCGCGCCAAGCTCAGTGCCGACAAAGCGGCGGTCGAACTCCGGACCGAAGAAGGCCTCAGCCTCCGGCTCTATACGGCATCGACCCTTGGCGGCTTGATCGACCAATATGCGGAGAGTTCGGCGTACGGGGCGGAGGCGGTGCAGTGGGGTCTCGACCTGCCGGTGATGCATTCGATGCTGGTCGACCGCAACGGGCGGGCCGCCGCCGTCGCGGTTCTCGATCCGCGCGCCTACTGCATGCTTCGTTTCATGGCCCTCGACGTCGAGGAGATGTCGCTCATCCGCCGTGAGGTGTCCACCGAACTCAATGCCGCGGTAGTGAAGCTCGTCCACGAGCGGTGGACCGAGCCATTTATCGAGGAGCACGTTCAGAGCATTGGCCCGCTCCACGATCTTTTGGAAGACGGCTTCCCCTCGGCACCGAGGATGTAGACGCGAGCCACTTCAAGGATTCGATTACCACGCCGGCATGCCGGCGGGGAACGCTAACTTCTGGTTGAGGTTTGGGCGTGATGTTGCGACCAGGTTCAAGTACAGGGGGCGCGGATCCGGCAAAGACCGGAGCGTTTCAGATAAATCGCGATGGAGCCTCAGCTAGAGGCGCACACCGTCCTATTCCGAAGCGTACCAGGTCCAAAACGCGCCCTCGCAGGGCGCGCGATGCCGGCCGCCAGTGCGGCATGGTCAAGGTCTTCCAACCGAACGCTGACAGGATCGCGAAGCTCGGCTTCGCGTCCGTTGCCCACGTGCCGGTGATTTTCGACAGTCGTCAGCGTTATTGCCGGGAATACAATCGCTATCTTCGCGAGCGCGCGGAATTGGACTGGCGCCCCGCGGCGGGTTTTCACGATCGTCCGCGGCCGCGCACACTCAAGACCATCGCCGATCATCTTACCAATTGGATCCGTTGGTGTGAGTCCAAGGATGTTGCGTGGCAGAAGGCCACTTACGATCACGTGCTCGTCTACCAAGACGAACAACACTCAGGCATCTGGTCCGCTTCAGGCGAGCGTTTGGCAGCTAGTACGTCAAACGGGAGAGCAGACAACGCCACCCATTTTTTGACCTGGGCCGCAGATCGAGGCCTGCGGGGTGAGTTTAAAGTCAATCTCACCGTTCAACAAAAAAGGATCGGCGGCCGCATGCGGACCGTAACCGTCAGGCCTGGACGTCTGAAGGAGCCGCTGGGCGAAAGCCAGATCGACACGTTCAGGCTTCCTCAGCCTGTCGAAGTTCGTGACTGGTTGGCGGCTGTGCGACGTTGTCGCGGCTACGCGAAATATCTCGTCTGCCGTTTCATTTTAGAGACCGGTGTACGGCTCGGCGAGGCCGAGGCCTTTCCCGTCGCTGATTGGCCTTCGGTTGAGAAAATTGAAGAGGCCGCGTTTCGCCGCGATGTCTTTGTGCCGGCGAATCTCACGCGCGGCACAAAGGGTGGACGTCCCAGGACCATCCGCGTCCCCATCGAACTTGCCAGGGAAATACGCGTCTGGATCGACGGGCCCCGCAATAAGTACGTTTTTGCACTCTACAAGCGGGACGGAAAGCGCACCGACAACCTGTTCGTATCCGATGCGCCGGGTTTCATCGGCATCCCGATCCTGCGGCATACGATTGGCGACTGCTTCGCCAAGGTTACGCCCCGTCCGAAGGTTTGGTCGCCGCACAAAGGACGACATGCGTTTGCCTGCTTCTTCATCCTGTACGCACTCGAGGCCGAAGCGCGCGCACACAAATCGACACCTGCCGGCATGGGCGTGAATTGGGTTCATAACCGCGGTTCCGAATGGTTGAAGATGCTCCAGCGGCAGTTCGGCCATGTCGACGAGGTCACCACCCAGATCTACCTGAAATGGCTCGCCACAGCGCTCAATCTCGCAGAGACGGCTAACGGTTGGCACCGCTTTCTAGCGGGTGACGAGGAGCGCTGATCGCAATGAATGTCGTCCCCTTCAACGCCGGGTCGCTGAAGCTGACCATCAAAGCTCAAAGCGGCATCGTTTACGACGTCGATTTGAGCGAATTCTCCGTCGGCGGAAAGCTGGAAAATGTTCTGCCCAAGTCAAAGCACATCTGGGCAGGAGATTTTTCTGGCCGTCCATTGTTTGCGCTGGAGATCGCAGAGCGTTTTCGGATCGAGCGACCGGAGCCCGTAGCATCGAAAAAGGTACGGCATGTCTTCCGGGGGATTTTCCGTTTTTTGGATGCGGTAGAGACCAAGCATGGCGCTCCAGTTACTTGTATCGCTGATATGACCGACGCCCACGGTCCCATGATGCTGGAATGGATAGCGTCCGGAAATTCGCTTGAATACCGGAGTGCCAAAGGAGAAATTGACGCCCTGCGCCGCTTTCGCGGCTTGCCCCCGCTCTTTTGGTCAGCGCGCGCGGCTGACAACGTGTCCACGACAGAGCCGGTCAACAGGGAGGCGGTTCGGCACCTCTACAATGCATTCAAGCATGAAGCCCGCTGCATCAAGAGAATGTTCAAAGAGGGCGAGCTACTAGCCGCTGCGGGACGAGATCCCCGCAGCGACACGCGCGTTTCCGCTCAATGGACTGTTCGGGAAAACAGAGCCTGGATCATAAAGGAGCTGACGCAACAGCACCTTCTCGACAAACAGGAGTTGAAGGACGTGGGTGCCTATTGGGGCATGGTTCAACCAGGCCGAAAGGGCCCCGACTATCTTGCGCCGGGCATGACGGAACGGGGCCGAGAAGGCGTCGTTGGAGCCTTACGCTGGTTCTATCCGAGCTATCAGGACACCGCTGTCTTTCTGTGGCTCTTCCTGCTCGGAACAGGCTGGAATCTCTCGACAGCACTTGGGCTCGACGTGAGTGAAGATGATGCCTGGTGTCAGGCCCATCCACACCGCGAGCAGTTTACGGTCATCCATGCCTTCAAGGCGCGCGCGGACCGGCATCAGTTCACGCTATCGATGACCGAGCCTGAGTGGCACCCCTACCAGATCGTTCGAGAAATGATCAAGCGCACCAAGATCCTGCGCGCCACTGTCAGCCATCGGCTGGAGCTGGCTCGCAAGGACCACGCCCTCTCTCCCACACTGGCGAAGTCGGGCAAGATCGCTGAACTTGAGGCGCTGGTCCGCAGCCCCTGGCTTTACCATACGGTCAATAAGATCGGCGAGGTGTCCGCATTCAATAACGCCGATTCCAGCCATCTCAATCTCATCGCCCGGACCGTCGCCGCCGGTCTCATCGAGCGCCATCCTTCGCTCGAAAAGATCGCGACGTCCGATGCCCGCGATGCCTGGATTGGGTTCGCCTACGTTCAGTCTGGTTATCATGTCTTGCTTACTCAGCTGGCCAGTCAGCACAGCAACATCCGGACGCTCAAGCATTACCTGAAGTCCAAGCGATATCGTGAGTTCAGCGAGAAGCAGGTCCGAAAGGTGCAGGATACCGTCTTCGCTGAAATCTCTACCGGCGGCGTGGTCGATCCCACGCGGCTGCGCCTGTTGGTCGCCAACGGGACCATCACGGCCGAGCAGGAGCGTCGGCTGCAGGATTTCAGGCAGCGGACCCGACTTGGCCTCGGATGCCTCGATCCCACTAATCCGCCGCGCCAGATCGCGCCCGATCACAAGAGCGGTGCCCTCTGTCGAGTGCAGCGCTGCACCGGTTGCCAGCATGGCGTCGTGTTTAAGGAGAGCCTTGGCCCCCTCGCCCGCGCGTGCGCCGAGCTAATCCACATTCAGCGCACCATTCCATACGCCGCGTGGAGCGGATCGAGCTTGGAGGACGAACTCGCGTCGATCGAGGAGACGCTCAAGGGCTTCGATCAAACCGAGGTCGCAGCGGCCATCCAGGAATGGTCTCACAAGCTCCAGACGGGAGAGGTCAAGGCGCATGACACGTATCCGATCTATTGATCCTGCGGAGCGCGCCCAAGAATGGCGTATCAAGACCCTTCCAACGCTCGGAAACTACTCCGAGCTCGCGGCAAAGCCTTGGGAGGAATTGCGCGAATACGAGATCTTCGAGGGCTGTCGGCTCGGAGACGAGGAACTCGTCGTGCCGGAGGATTGGGTGCCGCCCACGTCCGTGAGCCGGCTGTCAAAGAGGACAGTTTGCCCATCCGATGCTGGCGTGCCGGCCGACCCTTCCGCGGCCGAGCGGCGCGACGAGGCAATTCGCCGTGCGCTGTTGGCACTCTGGCTTCCCCGGATGACCGATACCGGCGTCAGGAAATACAAGCCGGGCCCTTGGATCGATGCCGCCAATCTGCTGCTGCGTCTTGCCAAATGGCAATTCAACAACGTGCCGACGGAAGACGGCTCGGTTTTTGGTGGATTCACCATCACCAACATCCTCCAGGAGGTGCTTCCCGCCCTGGCGCCAAGGGAGAAGGGGCGAGACGCGATACGGGCCCTCTTCCGCATTCTCGTTGACGCCGGAATACGTGGCCGCATCTCTGATTGGCCTCGCCTCTATGCCGACGGCGACTTCGCCAATGGGAACGATGACCCTACGATCGAGCGAAACCGGCATGGCCGGGCCGCCCCTGCCCCCGTCGAAAAGACAGAGCAGCGCAACTGGCAACCGTTCTCGGACACTTTTGTCACCGAATTCATCCGCCGTGCTCTCTGGGTCCATGCGAACTTGGCTGACCAGCTTCTCCCACTGTGGGCTGAGCTGCGCGAAATTACGGCCAGCGAGGCGGCGCGGGGACGCTCGACCTCCCATCCTTCGGTCATTGCTCTGCGCAATGCCGCCATTGAACGCGTCAGATGGGTGGACGCAGCAGGCAGGCCGATCACGCAGCTTCCCTTCGAGATTGCCCGCAGAGATGGCGTTTCGGACCAGTGGCCGCCGCGCAATGCCAGCGACATCAACCGCATGGTCAGCACCGTTCAGGCCATGAACTTCGGGATGATCGATTTCTGCACCGGCGCTCGTGCAAGCGAGCTCGCGGCCGCGGAAGATAACGAAAACCAGGGCTCGGACGATCGTCTTCACTCCGTCACCTACAAGCTCATCGATCAGATCGGCGGAAAGAAGCGGGACTGGCCGTTGCATCCGGCAGCCGTACGGGCAATCGAGGTGCAGCAGAAAATTTGCCAAGTCGTTCGCCCGCCCGGGCAGACACATCTCTGGGTCATCCTCGGCGACGGTGACAAGCTCGGCAATCGGCTGCTCAATCTCACCGAACCCTTGGTCCAGGCCGTAGATCACCTCGGACTCTCCGGATTGACCGGCCGAGACCGGGCCCATGTGCACCGCTGGCGGCACACCGTCGCCCGCCTGGTCGCTCTCTCGGTCGTTGGTGCACCACAGGTTCTGCTCGACCTGTTCGGCCACCGCGACCTCGAAATGACCTTGCGCTACATGCTGTCCGAACCGCGCATCATCGAGGATGCGATGAAGGTCGCCAAAGAGACCTCCTTCGTCATGGCGGAAAAGGCCCTGGCCGAAACCATCGAAGGCCAGGCCGGCGGCCCTGCCGCCATGCCCCTGCAGGCGGGCCTCGCCGCAGCGGGAATGCAGCGCGGTGAAAAGGTCTTTGAGACATCTTCCTTGAGGGAAACCGCGGAAGTTCTCACTTTCAACGGCCGCTACTGGTCGCTGGTCCGTCCCGGTGTCATCTGCACCAAGGGACTCGGCCAGGCTGGACCTTGCACTAAGGAGCGGGGTGCCCCCGATCCCGGCGCCTGCCGCACCACTTGCGACCATCGCTTGGAGACCTCGCGCGCCAAGCAAGGGTGCGAGGAAACGCTGCGGGCGCTCATCCTCGAGCGCGAGCAAACTACCAATGAAATGGTCCTCGCCAATCTCGACGGGCAGATCCTGGCCAACCTCAAGCGCTGGGACGACGTCCGCTCGCGCGTGCTCAACGAGCATCCCAACATTCAAAGCATCTGGGAGGCCGGTCAATGAGCACGGACAGGCGCGTGGGCAAGCGCAGGATCGCGCAGGCAGGAGCAGCCTATGCAAAAGAAAAGCACCTCGAGAGCAAGATCTCGGTTCAGGAGACGATGCAGAGGATCGAGCTCGAGATCGACGCCAACGGCGGCATATACCCCTACAACGACGGCAAGCTCACCGTCGACGAACTGCTGCGGCGCTCCGGAAAGAGCGCGGCCTACCTCCAAAAGAACACCCCGAAAATCAAGGAGCTCAGGCACGAGGTCAATGCCTGGATCAAGCGGATCAAAGGTCAGGTCGCCACCGGCGCGCCTTCCGTGCGGCGGGAGGTCAACGCGCGCGTCAAGGTGGCGAACAAGCAGATCGACGAGATCAGGCAAAACTATCACGAAGCCGAGCTTCAGCTCACCCGCGTCACGGCCGAGCTGGCGGATGCCACCCGTAAAATCGGCGAGTTGGAGAAGAGAAACACCGAGCTTCTGAAACAGCTCGCCGGCAAGACTGTCGTTTCCTTGAAACCGGAGCAGCGGAAGTGAATCCCCGCTCGGTGGTGCCGTCGATCCTCGAAAAGCTCGAGCCCCACCTTGAGCGGCTCGAACTTGCCTGGTCGTCGCAGTCGGAACGCGATCGCGCGCCTACCCTGCCCCTCACGTCTGAGGGCAAGGTCAACGTGCGCCAGCTCGTACGGGATCTCGGTCTCCGGGAAACCCTCGAGCAGCATTTCTTCCGGAAGCCCGAGCTCGCCGGGCCGGTGAACGCCCTCGCCCACGCGCAAGGCGTGAAGCCGATCGGCTCACGCCTGCTCGACGACGTTGCCGACGCCGGCGTCCGCAAGCGGCTCGGCCGGGATGCGGATACGATCTCCGAGCTGCGCAAGGCGCTCGCCGAGCGCGAGGCACTGGTCGTCTCACTGCGCGACGAGAACGCGCGGCTCAAGGCTCGCCTCGACCTAATCGAGGAGACGGGCCTCGTGTTCAGGGCTCCGGCATGACCGACATCGTCGTCGACAGCATCGTCTCGCGGCGTGACTTTGGCACTATCTTCGCCGGCCGCCTGGCCGACGGTTCTTCCGTCCGGGTGAAGGCTGCAAACGCGGCCATGCTGGGCATGCCCTCGGTCGGTGAGCTTTGGTCCGTGGAAGGCGACCTGTCCGACACCCAGTGGGGACCGCAGATCTCGGCCAGCCGCGCGGTGCGCGCCCTGCCCAGCGGCAAGCTGATGGTCGACTATCTCGCGAGTTGCGTCGCCGGCATCGGGCCGGCGCGCGCCCGCAGGCTGTGGCAGCATTTCGAGGACCGCCTGCCCGAAGCACTCGACACCGGCGACGTCGCGGCCCTCGCGGCGGTGATGGACCCCGACCGTCCCGTGCTGGGGCCAAGGCTCGCGGCCGCGCTCGTTTCTTCCTGGAAAACCATGGCCGGCGAAGCGAGGCTCGTCGAATGGCTCGCGGCCGTCGGTGTGACCGAGTTGGCGCTGGCCCGGCGCGTGCACGCGCTACTCGGCGGCGATGCTCCGCGGGCGTTGCAGGCAAACCCTTATTGCCTCGTCCCGCTGCTCGATTGGAAGCGCGTGGATGACCTCGGTCTGCGGCTGCTGAATGAGAGCGGTGAAGCCGATCCCGTAAACCATCCTCATCGTCTCGTGGGCGCAGCGGACGCGGTGATCAAGGACCTGGTCGGATCCGGTTCAACCGCGATCGCGCGGGACGATTTTCGCGAGCGGCTCGCCAGCAAGCTTGGCGGGCCACTCTCCTCCCGAGTGCTCGACCACGTGGTCGAGCTTGCGATCGAGCGCCGGGCGGTCATCGCCTCGCCTTCCGGACTCCTGCGGGCACCGGGCTGCGCCCTGATGGAGGATGCCGTGGTCGGGCAGCTCCGCACCATGGCGACGGAGGGCCCGCCAAACCCGCTAAATCGCCTCCTGGGTGACCTCGGAGGCCAAAAGGCCGTCCTGAGTCAGGATCAGGCCGAGGCCGTCCGTAGGAGCCTGTATGCCGGTTTCTCGTGCCTCCGAGGCGGCGCCGGCACCGGCAAGACCTTCGTGACGCGCACGATCTGCGACCTCTGGGAGCGCGCCGGCGGCCAGTTGCTGCTGGCGGCGCTCGCGGGCAAGGCCGCCCTGCGGCTGTCCCGCTCGACCGGGCGGCTCGCGCGCACCATCTTCCGGACGCTCCGCGAGTTGGATGAACGAGAGGCGATCGAGAGTCAGCTCGCCGGCGAACTTGATCAGACCGAGAGGGCGGAGCTGGAGACTAAGCTGCGCGAGCTGGCGCATTTAACTTCCGACACGCTGGTCATCCTCGATGAAGCCTCCATGGTGGACCTGCCATCGCTTCACGGCCTGCTTCGGCGGATGCCGCAAGGTGCCCGGCTTCTGCTCGTTGGCGACGAGCGACAGCTTCCGCCGGTGGGGTTTGGGTTGCTGTTTCACCGCTTCGTCGACGATCCGGCCGCCACCTCAACGCTCACCACCGTGCACCGCCAGGCCGCGACCACGTCTATCCCGGGTATTGCAGCCCAGATCCGCCGGCGGGAGATGCCGAACCTCTCCACTTACGTCGGGCCCCACGTCGGTGTCATGCTTGCGCGCGCGTCGGGGCGTGACGAGATCGCCGATAAGGTTGTCTCGATCTGGGATGAATTGCGTGACGGTCGCGACGTCATGATCGTCACGCCGGTTAACGACGGTCCCTGCGGCGTCAGCGGTCTCAACCGGCGCCTGCATGACGAATATCTGCGCAGGAAAGACCTGCAGGAGCTCCGGGGGCCGCTCGGTGATTTATTCTCGCCTGGCGAGCCGCTCGTGCACCGGCGCAATTGCTACAAGCGCGGACTCTTCAACGGCTCGATGGGCATCGTCCGGCGGATCGACCGGGCCGAACGTCAGCTCGTGGCCGTTTTCGACGACGAAGAGCATGTATTCGCCTCTGAGGACTTGGTCGATCTCTCGCTCGGGTATGCGCTCACCTGCCACCGTGCCCAGGGCTCCGAAGCAGACTACGTCATTGTCGCGCTGCCGCAGAGCCGGCTGCTCGATCCGTCCTGGCTCTACACTGCGGTCACGCGGGCCCGCCAGCAGGTCATCATCGTCGGGCAGCCGGAGACGATGAAAGAAGCCTTGAAACGGCCGTACGCCGATAAAAGGCGATCGGTCGGATTGCTGTGGTGAGCCGCCGCCTTGCCGAGGTCAAATGTCAAACAAATTGAGAAATCGCAGCACGAGAGAATGCGAAGGGCCGGCGCGCATAGAGACCAAAAGGCTCAGTTTCTCTCCGAACGGGAGAACTTCGAAACTTCCCGGGCCTTGGCCAGATCTCCGATCGCGACAGCAATGAACGAAGGGTCATCGCTTTCAAGCGCTGCTTCTAGATAGGCGGCCTGCTGATCCGGCGTCTTCAGGTAGTCCTGCACATCGAACTTGGTTGTCTTAAGGGGCATATCAAACCTCCTTCGCCATCGCTTGGCGTCCGGCACCACAACCACACTGACTTCCTGAAGTCCAGCACGGCATCATCAGTCTGATCCCCGGAGCCGCCGTCGCAGGCGGCCGCGGCCAACGGCGCGCGCACCGGACAAGGGCGAAGAGCGAAGCGTCCCTTGTCGGGGAGCACGACGATGGCAAGGGTAAGCCGAAGACGAGTGGCGCTCGGGGGCAGACGTCCTGATCCCTGGTGAGCCCGAGCACCTTCGCTCGACAGCAATATTCCGACTTACATGAAGTCGGAATATTGTGAAGAAATATGCCGAAGCCTAAGTGCCTCTACATACACACGAATGTTTGCGCACTAATAATATAATTGTGGAAGCACGACGGGGTGTTCTTAACCACAGCATGCATTGTGCTACGAAGGGCCATTGGCAGAGAACAAGGGCGGCCGTCAGGCCACCCTTGTTTCTTAAGTGCTCAACAGGTCTTCTCGACCAATCCGCTTCAACTCCCCCATCAGCCACCCGCGATACTCTTCTTCTGCGCCCTTCAACTCGCGGTCCAACTGAATTTCTCCAAGATCGAAGTCATCCGGAATCGAAAATCTCAATTGGTGTCGCACAAGACACCCCACAACATGGTCGTAACCAACACTATGATCCTCGTGGTATTCGATCGCGAAGAGACCGAAATTCTCCCGAATGAGCGGATCGACTATGGTGTAGATGAACTCTAGAGATAAGGCCCGAAAGTCCTCGTTCTCCGGAGCACAAAAGTGTTGGATCGAATTTCGCGCACGTCGAAGGCGGTCAAAGCAGCTTGGGTTTGGCAATCTTTGACCGGTGGCAACCCAAAGTACTTGTGGCAATTTGTCGAAGTCGTGAGTTTTACCTTTTTGGACGAGGCTTGTTAAATCAAGGGTAACCGAACGATTGTCATCGAGGTTGAACAGATCCCGAAATATTAGAAGGGGATGTTCTTGGGCGATGATCGCCTTAAGAAACAACTCACCGGCGTGCGCCGTGTTAGTCACTGAAATAAAGTCCCAATGCTCGTTCCCTGGATCCGAGAAAACGGCGTGAGTATTTGCTTGTGAAAGAGCGCCAATTGCGAGTTTCAGTATCCTATTGGGGATTTCATTGAGAATTTCATTGTGCATCATTCACCCGCTCCAGAACGAGGTTGGAGGGGTACTTTCATCTCTGCAAAGAAGATTTCATCAACTCGGCAGATCGCTTTGCAAACCGCACCGAATGCATTCTTATCGTCGGCTTTCTCGGCCAATTCACGAGCGGCGAGAAGCGCGATTAGAACCTCCCCCAGAGGTACGTTTATCGCCGTGACTGCTGTAACACCATGAGCAAATGTACCTACATCTGACAGCACCTTTGGCGCGTGCAAATTCCCAGTTGCGATGTCCCTACTCACAGCTCGCGCCGCTTGTGTGACAGCCTTCGCGTGCGCCGTTCTTTGTCCTCGCAACCTCTCCAGCAATATCGACTTCTTGCCCTTCTGAGCGATTTTTCGACCTTCGACGTCGTCCGCGATTTGCGAATTGGTGCGGCCGGACATTCGCGCGAAGTAAAATATAGGCAACCACATGCGAGATTGAGCTAGTCCTGCGAAGATGAAATTCTCAGGGCCTTCGACGATCTCCTGACTGATAAACGCATCGAGTATGTCTTTCTCAAAAATCGCCTCTCTTGAGATCACCTTTTGGGGCGATCCGATCACCCCTACCGTTCTTATCTCGCCGACCAATTTTAGTGTTGGCGCACCAGATTTTTCTTCGAATTGCCCCTCTTTGATAAATTTGATCTGATCAATCAGCCGTTCATCCAAAATTATCGAGCGACCATTTGTGTTCATTGTATTTTTGTCTGTGTCTAGGATTAGAGCATTGGCGGTACCTACATTGGCCAAAGTCCGTGCCGCCTCTGCGAGTGCGACCTGGGCACGCCGATCTCGCTCATCAAGCATAGCTCGCAGGTCAGCAAATTTGATGCGAGCTGACTGGCCAGGATACCTATAAAGGATATCGCCCTCCGCTAACGATTCTCCGTCCCGGTAAACGACGACCGGACGATCCGGGTGCTTCTCCACACGCAAAAAGCCAACCGCTCGCCCATCGAAGTCGATTACACCCTTAGCAACTATGCTCGGCGTGGGAGCGAGATGAGCCTTAACTTTATTCACGATGTCCGCGATATCGGTCTGAGAGAATGCCGGACCGACACCTTCGACCTTGCACCGGTTATTTCCGACCCCGAAGAACACGTAGCCGCCCTTGTTATTTGCAAGCGCCGCGATCGCCCGGACTACCGGAGTGAGCCTTCGAGGGTCAAAGTCCTGCTTGCATTCGTGTTCTTCGCTTTCACCTCGGAAAAGGTGCCAATGGGTGTCATCACCTTTCCTAAAGAGCTGTCGGACCTCTTGTTCATTGGGGCTTTCAGCGCCATCTCTCCTCGCGCCACCCCTTGCGAATGATGCAAAGAAGTATTCCAGCTCGTCTGCAGACGCGGCTTTGATTTTCTTCGAGTTGCTGTAAGTCCCTGTCCTGATGGTCGATATCCTGCCCGAATTAACAGGGCGCTCTGGGCGATTGAAATAAAACTGAATATCCTTGTTCTTCAATCCTCGATCGAGCATCGCTTTAATCAAGGCGATTTCGACGTCTTTGATCGTTCGCTCCGGCAATTGCGTCCCCCACCCCGTTCTAACCTGGGAACTCAAATACCACTGCAGCGAAGATGCTTCTACCTCTACGCGCAGTGAAGACGACTAGCCGAAGGGATGATCAATTCGAGAACTCGATGCAAAAGCGGCTGGCCTTGGGCAAAACTCACCGTCCAAGGACGATTGTTGAAAGGTTCGTTTAGCTCGCTTACGAACGATATCCGTATTGCGCGAGGCGTCGCCGAGCCTTGTCAATTTCTTCAGAAGTGAAAAGCGAATGCCATTTCTCGTTATCGACCACTTCAGCTTCGACGGTTAGATCAAGGCGGCCACGTTCGTAAAGGTGGGTGTATCCATCAGACGGCTGTGGCTGATTGATAAGAAATTTGGCCGTATCGATTCCTCCACGGTCCGTGAGCATCTGCAAGAAAATATTCGCCGGATATTTAGCTTCGACCTTTGCACGGCGATAGATTTCGAACATTGCGCGCGAAAACTCGTCTGAAAGCTTTGCCGTCGTGATGCTCCGCCGGCTAGATGAACACTGTTGAAGCTTAACTCAGAAATTGCCTTTGCGCCCGAGACCTCCCCCCCTAAACTCCAACCCCACCGGCATGGGGTTCCGACGGGCCGGTCGACGCGGAGTCATCTTATGCCCAAACCGGAAAACTTCCCGATCGAGAACATCTTCGTTCCCACCAAGCAGAAGAAGGCCCTCAATCCCGCCACCGTCGCGGAGATCGCGGAAAGCATGCTGGACATCGGACAGCAGACCCCCATTTCCGTTCGGCGCGACGGAGACCGCCTCGTTCTAGTCGAGGGGCTGCATCGGCTCGAGGCCTGCAAGGCGCTCGGCGAGACGACCATTCTCGGGGTCGTGGTCACGGCGGAGTTTGCTGACGCCAAGCCGCTTCTAGCCGAACGACCCGAAGTCGAGGCCGAGCGCCTCAAGATGGCGCGATTGAAACAACTGCGGCTGGAGAAGGAAGCCGCGGAGGCATCGGCGGCGGCCTCGAGGGGCGCCGGCGCAACGCAAGCGTCGCGCACGCATCCGGCGAAAGGCGCTCGCGACAACCCGAAGGCATCACCGGGCCGGACTGTGAAATCGAAGCCGAAATCATTGTCGGACTGGATCACGCAGCAAAAGGGCAGCGGCGGCCGCTATTGACTGTCGGTGCCGGTAGTTCTGGGGCTAAGTAGGGTGGGTTAGCGCAGCGTAACCCACCTCTTCACCCTTCGCAGACACAAGATCGGTGGGTTACGCCTTCGGCTAACCCGCCCTGCGCGCCGTCACCGTAATGACGACTACGCCGCGTTGCTGCGCTGCGTGTGACGTCCTTCCCTCACCTCTTCGATGATCTTCGCGCTGAAGGCCTTGAGGTCACCGGGATTGCGCGAGGTGATGAGGCCCTGGTCGACGACCACCTCCGAATCCTCCCACTTCGCCCCGGCATTGGCGACGTCGGTCTTGATCGATTTGTAGGACGTCATCCTGCGGCCCTTCGCGATGCCCGTCTCGATCAGCAGCCAGGGCGCATGGCAGACCGCGGCCACCACCTTCTTGGCGTCGAACACGCTCTTGATGAATTGAAGCGCCTTGGGCTCGACACGCAGCAGGTCGGGGTTGATCTGGCCGCCGGGCAGCACGAGGGCGTCATAGTCGGCAGGCTTGGCCTGGTCGAGGGTCTTGTCGACCTTGACCGGGCGGCCCCAGTCCTTCTCGTCCCAGCCCTTGATCTCGCCGGCTTGCGGCGAAATGATCTCCACTGTTGCGCCGGCCGCCTTGAGGGCATCACGCGGCATTTCGAGTTCGGACTGCTCGAAGCCGTGGGTGGCCAGAATCGCGATCTTTTTTCCGGACAGTTCCATCCGTGTCTCCATTGCGTGTGAGGCGATGCCACTCAATCGAATGCTTTCGCCTTTGGTTCCTCACACGAGATCGAGAGCCGTAACCCTTGCGCTGTCATTCCGGCGCGGATGACGGTAAGTTCCGCAGCGCTTCACCTTGCGTGGTTGCCAACGCATGACAGCCGCAACCTTTCGATCGCGGCCGTGTCTCCCTCACCGATCAACCTGGCTGTCTCAAGCCGCCTTCGCCTGCTCCGGCGACGCTTTCCATCGCGCGCATGTAGAGGTCGAGCAGGCTTCCGCGCTCGTCCGAGTGGGCTGCCTGCAAGCGCACAGCGCCAGTCCATCAGGTCATCCAAACATGCTAGCAGGAAGCTCCTGTCTAGATGCGAGGCCCCATGTTGAACTTCCAGCTCCCATGGCACGAGATCTTTGCTCCGACGCATTCTCTCATCGAGATGATCGTACGGGGCACCATCATGTATTTCGGCATCTTCACGTTGATGCGCCTCATCCTGAAGCGACAAACCGGCGGAATCAGCATCCCGGACGTGCTCCTCGTCGTGCTTCTGGCCGATGCCGCGCAGAACGGCATGGCGGGTGAATACCGGTCGATCACGGAAGGCCTGGTGCTCGTTGCCACCATCATCTTCTGGAACCTTGCCATCGATTGGGTCGGCTATCACGTCCCCTTCGTCGAGCGGCTCGTTCAGCCCCCGCCGCTACTTCTGATCAAGAACGGCCAGGTCCTTCGCCGCCATTTGCGACAGGAGCTGGTTACGATGGACGAGTTGCTGAGCAAGCTCCGGGAAGAAGGCGTCGACAGCCCTGCGGACGTCATCGAGGCCTACATCGAGGGCGACGGCAACATCAGCGTGAAAAAGAAGGAGAAGTGACACGCGAGGTCGGGAGCGGCCGAGAGGAAAGCGCGTAGGGTGGACTAGCGAAGCGGAATCCACCGTCTTGCCCGTCGGATACGCGGTGGTGGGTTACGCCTTTCGGCTAACCCACCCTACGAAGTAGCCGGCATTCGCCGATTGCAGATACTTCCGCGAAAGTGACCCTCTGCTCTTACGCCGCCTTCGCCTGCTCCGGCGTGGCCGTCTCCATCGCGCGCATGTAGAGGTCGAGCAGGCTTTCGCGCTCGTCGCGCTCGTTCTTGTCTTCCTTGCGCAGCTTGATGATCTCCTTGAGGATCTTCACGTCGAAGCCCTCGCCCTTGGCTTCCGCGAAGACTTCCTTCTTCTGTTCGCTCAACTCCTGCATTTCGCTGTCGAGGTTCTCGATCCGCTCGACGAAGGAACGGATCTTGCCGCCGGGAATGGTGATGTCGGACATGGTGCCTCTTTGCTGACTGAGGTCGCGAAAATGACCGCAAAGAAATGACCAATGTGTTAACCCTCGCTGCCGGACCTGCAGCGACCGCGCGATCAGAAGGCGCCGTCGAAGTGCGCTAACGGCCGTCTCTCACCACCAATACGGCCAGCGCCATCCCTGATAGCGCACATAGGACGGCACCAGCGGCGGGCCGTAGGGATCGACCTTGTCGTCCTCGGGACGATAGCGATAGCGCGGCACGATGTTGTAGTCCCATGGGGTCGGCCGCAGCACGGGCGCCGTGATGATCAGCCGCTCCTGCGGCGCGCGTACCACTTGCGCCTTCCGCGGTCTTGCTTCGGCAGCCGATGTTGCGAGGCCGCCCAGCACCAGGGCGGTTCCGAGCGCATAGGCGATGGTCTTTGTCTTCATTGCGTTGGTCTCCTTGCCGCCAGAGTGCAAAAGGACGCTTTGCATGGCAAGCGAATTTGTTCTCGACTTTGCGTGAACGACCGATGCGGGCCTTCGCGACCTCATCCGTCGTTGCGAGCCATCGGGTCCGCGCGAAGCGCGGCCCGACGACAGGCTCCGCAACACACCGCCGCCGCCGCATATTCCGTCATTGCGAGCGCAGCGAAGCAATCCATCTCCGCAGAGGGAGCCTGGATTGCTTCGTCGCCTCGCTCCGCGCCACGACGGTCGAGAGGCACGGACCCGGCAAGCTGCAATCGTATTCTCGCGCAGCTGCGCCTTACTTGCCCCGCCCGCCGTTCAACCGCGCCAGCGCCGCCGGCACCTGATCGCGATCCGCGACCAGCAAATATTCCTGCCGCGCCAGGCTGGCGCCGCTCGCGAGTACGATCGACTTTTTCGGGCACAGGCCGAAGCATCCGGTCATGACCAGCTTGGCCGGCTTGATGCCGTCGCGCTTGCTCGCCTTCAGTTCGGACTTCAGCGCGCGCCTGACGTCGCGGCCTTCGTCGCTGCGCTTGAGGCACTTTGCGCACACCAGAACCGGCGCCGCGCGGCGCGAGTGCACGATCATCGGACTTGCAGGTTTCGAGGATTTTTCGGGCATTCCAGACCTATAGGAGACTCGATCTCATATGGGGATGGAACCGCGATCCCGCCGCTGGGCGATGTGATGACGTGATGAGCGCGCCCGCCGCTATTGGTGCGCGCGGCGCAAGGCCTGCTCCAGCTTGAGCCTCTGCTTGTCCCAGCGCTCCTGCTCGGCTTCGGCACGCGCGTCGAGCGCGGCGCGCTCGGCTTCGATCGCCTCCGCCTTGGCGTCGTGCTCGCGCCTTGCCTTGTCGAGCGCCGCCTCGGCGGCGGCAACCGCTTTGTCGCGGCGGGCGCGCGCCCTGGCGCGGGCGGCCTCTTCCTTGCGGCGCTCGGACTCGCGCCGCCGCTCTTCCTTCTCGAACGCCGCGGCGGCCTTGCGCGCCGCCGCATCGTCCTCCTCGCGGGATGTCTTCTTCGCGGTCTTCGCTGGCTTCTTGGCCGGCTTCTTCGCCGGCTTTCTGGCCTTGCGGCCGGGCCTGGCCTCGCTCTCGACGAGATCGGTCGGCAGCTCCGCGCTCTCCGTGAAGCGGCCGTCCGAGCCGACGGGCCGCCTGAGCACGACACCCGGCTTCGCCATGGTCGCCGCGACGATGTCGGGGTCGTCGGTCTCCCTGGCAACGCCCTGATGGAACAGGTTGGAGCTGGCGCCCCAGGCCTCGAGCGCCGCCTTCATCGAGGGCGCCGCGATCGCCTGATCGTAGAAGCCGAGCGAGGTCTGGTAGGTCTTCAGTTTTCTTTTCGGCTTGCTTTTCGCTTGCTTTGCCATGCCGCCCCGATCTTGGCTACGTAGCCCGGATGGAGCGTAGCGCAATCCGGGGTCTTGTGTCCGCGGGCCAAGCGTCCCGGATCACGCTTGCACTCCATCCGGGCTACGAGCTTCCAAGCAGCGCGTCGTACCCCTTCCCGCTGAACGCCAGCAGGCAGAAGCCGTGGCCGAACGGATCGGCCAGCATCGCGATCCGCCCATAGGGCGCATCGCGCGCCGGCGCCTCCAGGATCGCACCCGCGCCGACCGCACGCGCGACGGCGGCATCGACATCGTCGACGACGACGTCGATATGCATCGGCGTCCAGTGCCGCTCGTAGCGTCGGCGGTCGCCGCCAGCCCCCGGCGTGCCGGCCTGCTTGGTGAGGAGATAGACCGGCGCCGGCCAGCCGTTGAGCTCGACGAAATCGGTGCCGAAGCGTCGTCCGACGGTGAGGCCGAAGGCCTCGGTGTAGAAGGTCGTGGCTTTGCCGACGTCGGGAACGTCGATGTTGAGGAGGAAGCTCATGGCAGACCCGTCGCAAGTTGCGGAGCGACCGTAGCCCGGATGGAACGCAAGCGTAAATCCGGGGTGATGCCGCACGTCGTATCCGGGATTTGGCACCCTGGATGACGCGCAAAGCGGCTCGCCACCCCTCGAGCGCCAGCATGCCATCATGCCCCTGTTTTGCCCGACGCCGCAACTATTTTTCGGTATCACCGAAGTCGACGGGAACCCCGAGCGATTTCACGGGGACGTCTACTGTGCATGGGGTTGTTTTCGCGAAAGCGAGTCCGGGCCCGTCTCTCAACGGCTCCTCAGGCTCAGGATGTAGGCCGACAGCGCATCGGCCTGCTCCGGCGAGATCACGATGTTCGGCATGTTCTGGTGGCTCGTGCGCCAGAACACCTTCAGCGACAGCGCGGTGGTGCCCCGGCGATCGGCGATGGCCTGGAAGCTCGGCGCCTCGTCGAAGAAGTCGGTCATGTGCGGCTCGATGGCGTGACAGGACTGGCACCACGCCTGCGCCAGGCGATGGCCCTCCGCGGCCATGCGCGATGCGGGCCTCGGCGCGCCGGCGGCGGTGTGGACCACGCTGAAGAGGAACAGCACCGACAACACGATCAGGACGATGATGCCGATGGAGATTCGAACACTGTGCGACATCGCCAAACCTCGCGATTGATTCATCGGGCCAGCGTAGGTCGGCACCGCCCGGTCAGGTTGATCTGCGTCAAGAGCGCGGTCGCGCAATGCCGTTGATGCAGCTCAACGCGCGCAGGCGCTGCCGCATCGATCATGCCGCTCGCCAGGATCGCGTTCACCGCATAGGCTCGCGCTCATTCGAGGTCAGGAGGCATCACCATGAACGAGAACCGCTATTACGGCGTGCGGGTCGAGGGCGCGAAATACGGCGTGGGGTTCGGCTCGGCGCTCGCCATCGCGATCTCCTACACCAACAACCATTCGATCCTGTGGGCGATCATCCACGGCATCCTGGGCTGGTTCTACGTGATCTTCGTCGCGCTGTTTCGGTGACATCGCACCGGCAGGTCGGGCCCGCCGCGCGCGGTTCGCAGCTTTTCCTTGCTTTCCCGGTTCCCGCCTCTACGGTCGCGCCGCGCACGAACCCGCGAGACGAGACCAGAGATGCCCGACACGATGAAATGCCCCGCCTGCAACTCCGAGCACGCCTACCAGGATCGCGATCTCTGGGTCTGCCCGGAATGCGGTCATGAATGGAGCGGCGCGGCGGACGCGCTTGCAGACACGGCGCAGGATGCCGGCGTGCGCGATGCCAACGGCAATGCGCTCGCGGACGGCGACAGCGTCATCGTGATCAAGGATCTCAAGATCAAGGGCTCGTCATCCGTGGTCAAGGGCGGCACCAAGGTGCGCAACATCCGCCTGCAGGATGCCAGCGACGGTCACAACATCGCGTGCAAGATCGACGGCATCGGCGCGATGAACCTGAAATCGGAGTTCGTGAGGAAGGCGTAACCTCGCGCTAGCTTTGCCGCTGCGCCAGGTAGAATCCGCACAGCACCGTCACGAGGCCCGCCGTCTGCAGCATCGTCGGCGGCTCGCCGAGCAGCAGCCAGCCGGTGAGCAGCGTCAGCGCCGGCACGCAGGCCGGAAACACCGCGGCGCGGGCAACGCCGAGACGCTGGACCGAGACGGCGTAGAGATAGAGCGCGGCGGGGCCGGCAAGCACGCCCTGCGCCAGCGCCTGGATGGCGTTCTCGGTGAAACCGATGGCCGCAACATGGGCGAGGCCGACGGTCGCGATGTAGACCGGCACCAGCAGCAGCGACAGCACGTTGATCACCAGCGCAGCCGAGACGGCCGAGACGCGCCAGCGCCGCAACATCGCGCCGAAGCCGGCGAACATGAGGCCTGCGAGCACGAAGATCAGATCGCCCTGCACGCCCTCGGCGCCGATGTGGCCGATCGATTCCGCGCCGATCACGCCGAGGCCGCCGACGATGACGATCGCGCCGGCCAGACGCGAGGCGGAGATCCGCTCCTTCAGCACGAGCGCCGCCAGCAGCAGGCCCCCCAGCGTCGCGCAGGAGGGCTGGATCACGCTGCCGTGGCCGAGCGGCACGAACAGGAAGCCCGCGTAGGAGATCAGCGACATCACGGGACCGCCGAGCACCATCAGCACGAGGCCCCTGCTCCAGCCGATCCCGCAGAGATCGGAGACGCCGGCGCGCAACACGAGCGGCAGGAACGCGATCCCCGACCAGACATAGCGATGCACCAGGAGATCGACCGGCGTGAAGCCGACCTTGAGCCCGTGCCGCGTGGCGGCAAAGCCGAACGCCCAGAACAGCGCCGCCGCAAGCCCGCAGACCACGCCGAGCAGCGCCGGCGCTGCATCGTTCTTCTGAGTGAGAGCGTCGGCACCGCTCGTCCGCTGATCCATGGATCAAGCGATATGTCGGCGCGCCGGGCCGCTCAACCCACGCAGTTGCAGGGCTGGCACGCAGGCGTCGCCGAATGCGGCGAAACTCCGCGATGGCCGCACGCGCAAATGCGCATGCGGCGCCTTGATTGTCGACGGCGCGAGGCGAGCCGCGCCTCAGGCGAGCTCAGCCTTAGCGGGCTGCGCCCGTGGTGACGTCCGCGGTCTTGACCTTGCGGGGGCTGAGCACCTTCGCCTGGTGGACCGAGGCCACCGTGGCGGGCGCCTCAACCTGCTGCTCGACATGCGCCGCACCGAGAACGCGCACCTGCAGCGGGGAAACCGGGAAACCGCCAGCCTCATAGGTCGGCAGCTCGGCAGCGACGGCAGCGGTGCCACCCGCGATCGTGAGGACAGCAGCGGCGATCGACAAAGTCTTCTTGTTCATTGGTGATGCTCCAGAGGTGAGAACTCGGAGCATATTTAGGTCCGCTTTGCTGCATTGCGACATGCTTTGTTGCAACGCAACAGTCCCTTCAATGCATGGCGGTATGCTTGATGCTTACGCCGGTATGGAGAATCGCGGCGACGTTCGCCTCAACCACCAAGCACGTTGCCCCATCCGTCGAACACGTAGTTCCTCCAGGCAACGGTTCCGTCTGCGCCAGGCCGGCTGGCTCGGCGGTAGTCGTCGGCCTGATCGGCGGTCCAAGTAATGATCGTGTCGGAAAGACGATCGTGCAGGATGGCGGGCTCAGTGGGATCGAAGGCGTCCATGGGACGAAGCGAGGGATGCGTCATGGCGCCTCCAACGCACCAGCCGCTGCAAAGTTGCGGCAGAGACATCAAGCAAAACAACGGGCCAGAGGCCGAAGATGCAGGCGCCTCATTTCAATGCAGTTGCCAGCGATTGCAGCTTTGCCACGAGATTGATGCCGAGAGCATGGATGACCTCGATGATTGCGAGTGCGATTCCGGCTGCGACAAGTCCATACTCGATCGCGGTGGCGCCGGATTCATCGGCGGCGAATTCGGCCAATATGCATTTCAATTTCACGGGCAGCGATTCTCCCAATTCTACTCGAAATTGCCGGCGCTCGTAGAAATGCACGACCACAATCCAAGATTGCGTAAACGCAATTGCTGCAAGTTGACAACAATCCAGCGTTTGCCGGGTTTTTGCCGGCGGCCCGCAGCTCGGGCTTGCATGGAACCCGCGTTGCACCTCGGCAACACCCGCCTCGAAAAGCCGGTCCTCGTCGGTTTGCGCCATTGCGCCGCCACACGATCCCCCGAACAATCGGCGGGCTGCGTGCCTTTCCATGCAAGACTGTTTTCGTCAAGCGTCTGCATCATGACTGTTCGGACCAGATGGCTCGGACAGAACCGTTTGGAGGCAGGATCATGAACGATCGACGGTCTCTTCTGGTTGCGGTGTCGTGTCCCTCCGCCGTTCTCGCCGGCTGGCTGGCGTTGTCTTTTTCTGCCTACGCGCCGGCCCTCATCGAGAACAGCGGAGCGAATGTGGCGGTCGTCTCACCGGCGAAGGATATCAGCCGCCTTGACCTCGCCGACGTACCGCGCGCTGCGACCATCGAGGACGGCGTTGCCTTGACCGCCGAAATCGCCGCCGCCATCACTGCGACCCCTGCCCCGGCGACGACACCGCAGGAGACGGCCGAGGCGCCCGCCGCCGCCGTCAAGCTCGCTTCGGCCGACCCGCTGCTGATCCTGCCGACAGATGCGGCGCCCGTAGCGCAGATCTCGCCCGAAGCCATCGTCTCCGAAGCTGCACCCGCGCCAGAGCCCGTCAAGCTCGCGTCCGCCGATCCCACCGAGATCGTGACGACGGACGCATTGTCGCCTGCGGCGATCGCGAGCGGCCCCGTCCCGCCCGCGAGCAAGGCATCTCCACCGGCCGACACCGTCGCCGTGCTCGACGAATGCTTCATCATGGAAGCCTGCGTCGACCGCTATCTCTGGACGCTTTATCAGCGCACCGCCAAGGAGGACACGATGAAGGTCCAGGAGCGGCGCGCCGTCACCATCAAGCGCAAGGGCAAGACCGTCACGGTGATGCGCAGCTTCACCAAGCTGGTCGATCAGGACTTCACCTGGAAGGATCCGAAGGCAGCCGAGCGCGCCGGCATGTCGATGATGGACTACGTCATCGGCGGCATGGACAAGAGTTTCAAGCTGAAGCTGTTTCGCATGATGCTCGCGGCCGAAGCCGCCGGCCTGTCGCCGGGCATCACCAGCGCATTCCGCGACGACTATCGCCAGTCCATCGCGAGCGGCCTCAAGGCCGCCTCCGACCGGTCCTATCACGGCGGCAGCGCGCGCGGCGGTTATGGTCACGGCATGGCGGCCGACATCGTCAGCACCCAGGGCAATAACCGCGCGCAGCGCTGGGTCTCGACCGAGATCCTGTGGAAGTGGGTCGATGCCAACGGCAAGGCGTACGGCATCGGCCGGCCTTACCTCGGCCGCGATCCGCCACATGTCGGCCCGATCGATGGCAAGGAATATATCTCGCGTCGCGGCACGGCGGACCGCAAGGAAGCAGCCAACGTCAAGCCGAAGAAGACGCACACCGCGGCCCGCGCAAAGCCCCCCAAGGCCCAGGCGGCGCGAGAGCAGAAGGGTCCGGCAAAGCCGCAGAAGTCGGCTCAATCGGGCGTCAAGCCCGCAACCTGAAGCCGTTACGGCTTGCGGCCCGGCAGCGGCACGAGGCGCATTTCGGCTGTGCCGGCCTCCTGCGTGCGCACCAGCACCGCAAAGATCGTCTCCACTGCGAGCTGCACCGCCACCTCCGTCGTCTCGCCCTTGGCCAGTTGCGCGGCGATCAGACCGCTGAGGAGATCGCCGGTGCCATAGGGCCGGATCGGCAGACGCGGCGTCGCAAAGCGCGACAGATCGCCATCGGCACAGAGGATCGTCTCCAACCGCCCTTCCGCCGTATCCGCGAGCGTGCAGCCGGTCGCAACGACATCGATGGGGCCACTTCGCGCGATCGCCGCACAGGCCGCGCGCAGGTCCTGCGCATCGGCAATCGCAAGGCCCGCAAGCAGCTCGAGCTCGAACTGGTTTGGCATCGTCAGCTTCGCCACCGGCAGCAGCCGGTGCCGGACCACGTCCAGAATGCCGTCGGCGACATAGACGCGGCCGTCGTCGCCGATCACGGGGTCGCAGAGATAGACCAGCTTCGCATTCCGCATGAGCGCGCGCTCGACGAAATCGGCAATCACGTTGGCATTGCCGGGCGAGCCCAGATAGCCGGTGACGAGTACCGCGGCCTCCTCGACCAGGCCGCGCTCCTCGACGCCCTTCAGGAGGTCGGCCAGGAGCCCGGTCTCCAGCACCCGCCCGCGCAGGGTCGGATAGCGCGGATGGTTCGACAGCAGCGTCGTCGGTACCGCGGCAACGTTCACGCCTTCCGCCTGGATGGCATAGGCAGCCGCGCTATTGCCGACATGGCCGTGGACCACCTGGCTCTGAATGGAGATGACGAGCATGACAGAGGTCCGTAGGGCCAATCAGGCCAAGACGCAAGCAAGCACAGCCCTTTGTCGCGGACTCGTCATTCCGGCGTGATACACCCTGCCACACGCCCGACATTGTCATCCCGGACACAGCCTCCGCATGACCTCCGCCTTCAACGCCTATGCGGCACTCGCTCTCGCCATCGTGTTCGAGGTCACCGCGTCGGCGTTCCTGCAGCAATCCGCGCAGTTCACCCGTCCCTGGCCAACGCTGGCAATGGTGCTGTTCTACGTCGCCTCGTTCTACGCGTTGTCGGTGGCGATTCGCGTCATCCCGCTGAGCATCGCCTATGCGATCTGGGGCGGGGTCGGCATCATCCTGACCGCCACCGTCTCCTTCGTGCTGTTCCGCCAGATGCTGGATGCAGCGGCCTTCGTCGGCATCGCGCTGATCGTGTCGGGGGTCGTGGTGATCAACCTATTCTCGGAGACGGCGGTGCATTGATGCCCGCCGCTTAGGTGGCGCAGGCAACTGACGCCAAAGCCCTCCGACAGTCGTCCCCTCGCCCGTCTTTTCACGCCGCCGACAGCTGATCGAATTCGGGCGGCGCGTAGGCCTTGCCGTCCTGATCGGTGATGACGACCCGCCACCCCTCGCTCGCCCACACTTTCGCCTTCGCCACGATGAGCAGCCGGCTCTCGCGGTCGAAACTGTACTTCTCGTTGTCGCGTTCTGCGACCATTTTGTAGGCCAACTCGCATCCCCTTGCGTCGCCCTGCACCCCGCCTCCTCGTGGCAGCGGGCTTTGGCGGCAATTCGCCGGGAGCGTGGCAATTTGGTGCCATCCGCAGCAGTATGGCCAGTCCCGTCTCTTGCTGGAACGGAGTCGATCCTGCTGCGTCGAATCGGCGCCAAAGCATGATCCGGACAAGCGCGGGTCG
The DNA here is from genome assembly GCF_001424605.1 of Bradyrhizobium sp. Leaf396. Taxonomy (NCBI): domain Bacteria; kingdom Pseudomonadati; phylum Pseudomonadota; class Alphaproteobacteria; order Hyphomicrobiales; family Nitrobacteraceae; genus Bradyrhizobium; species Bradyrhizobium sp. Leaf396. The sequence continues at coordinate 202,339 of NZ_LMQJ01000001.1, read as the reverse complement.
GTCTTCCGCAGAGACCATGCGTAAACAACCTAGAGCGCGACGACGATCCAGGATGCCATCGCTTAGTGGACGCGGATGATGTGGGGGCGGCCGAGATTGATCAGGCCCTGAACCGCCGAGAGGCGGTCGTCGAGGGCTGCAATGGTGAGCAACAGATTGTTGCGGCGCTCGTCGAGAAAACCCATCTCGGGGCTGGAAAGCTTCGTGCTCATTCGTTCCTTCTGGATCCCTTCAAGCGACTTGCGCAGTCCCGCGATCAGGCTGGTCAGCTGCCTGACCTCCTTGGTCATCGACCGCTTCGCGACATTATGGCGGCGCGTCTCCGCCTGGCTCTGTCTCATCGCATCCTCCCGTGCCCCGCTGCCCCGAGTGGATACGCACATCCTTGGGTACACATCTTACGATCGATGAAATCTGCCGGCGAAGAACTTTCTTAAATTGTACGCGCAGGGAACCCGAATCCCCACGTAGCCGGCCGGCGCATCATGGCGACACTGAGCGAAGTCCAATTATCGTCCGCTGTTTCATAGGCGCGACGGTCGAGACGCCTGAGGCATCAGTTGGCCATCAGCATGAAGCGGTCGAAGTACGACGCAAGCCCGGCATAATCATCGAGCGGGAGCACATTCGCGACATACTGGTCTGGCCGCACCACGACCATGCAGCCGACCTTCCGGTCAATGCCGCGCATTGCGAAGACATCGTGACCGCCCTTGAGATCCGGACAGAACATCTTCTCGTAGTCGATCAGACCGTAGCGGCCCTTGCGCGGAAGCAGCAGCGGCGGCATCGCCGCGACGGCAAGCTCGCGATGATCTTGCTGGAAGACGGCGCGCAGGTCGATGACGCTGTCGATGTCCGTGCCAAGGGGCGTATATCGCCTCACCGGCGATTCCCCTGCTTCGGTGAGGAAGTCGCACAGCGCGCGGATGGCCGAGCCGGCGGCTGCAGGATCTTCCGCCGGCGAGAACGCATAGATGCGGAAGCGGCCGTCGGCTTGCGCGGCATGGCCGAGATGTACCGGTTTGGCGTCTGCCAGCCGGATCACCGGCGCGGAATGGAAGCGCTTGCCGACAATCAGGCCCTGCGCGAGGTGCTGATGCGAAGCCGCACCGGTCAGGATCGATGGGCTGTAGTGCGTTGCCGTGCCCGCGGTGTAGCGCCCGTGCCTGACGAAATAGTGCTGCGTTTTGGTCGCGTCGGCGCCGCCGGCCCTGGCAGCGGAGGCGAGGATTCCCGCCCATTCGCGATCGAAATCGATCAGCTCCTTCGCAACCGCCTGGCGCTCGGCAGAGTAGGAATGCAGCAGACCCGGCGCACACTGCTTGCGCAGGACCGCGGCAAGCTTCCAGCCGAGATTGAAGGCATCCTGCATCGACACATTCATCCCCTGCCCCGCCTTCGGGCTGTGAGTGTGGCAGGCATCACCGGCGATGAAGATGCGCGGCAGACGCGTATCGACAGCGCTCTGCGGCACGTCGTCAAACTTGTCGGTGAGGCGCTGGCCGATCTCATAGACTGACCACCAGGCGATCTCCTTCACCTCCAGCGTATGCGGCTTCAGGATCCGCTGTGCTTTTGCAATCACGTCGGCGGCGGAGATGTTGCGGCTCGCAACACGCTCGCCGACGTCGAGTTTTGCGAGCTCGACATAGATGCGGACCATGTAGCCGCCTTCACGTGGAATGATCAGCAGGCTGCCGTCCTTGGCCGACTGGATCAGCGACTTGAAGCGGATGTCCGGGAAGTCCGTGACCGCCAGCACGTCCATCACGCCCCAGGCGTGGTTGGCGGAATCCCCATGCAGCTCGCGCCCGATCGCCTTGCGCACCGTGCTGCGTGCGCCGTCGCAGCCGACGACGTAGCGTGCCCTGATTGTCTCGACCTTGCCCTCGTTCGCGGGATCGACGCGCTCGAGCCGCACGGTCACGGCATGATGGGCAGCCGGATCGACCTGGAGGTCAAGCACGCGCCGGCTGTAATACGGCTCGAGCTTTGCCGGAGACTTGCGCATGACGTCGAGAAAGCAATCATGGATGCGCGCCTGGTTGAGAATGACATGCGGGAACTCCGAGAGCCCGTCCTCGACGTCCTGCACCCGGCCGCTGCGGGTGATCTTCTCCGGCGTCCGCTCGTCCGGCTTCCAGAACGTCGTTTCGTTGACCCAATATGCTTCCTTCAGCACACGCTCGCTGAAGCCATAGGCGTGGAACATCTCCATGGTGCGGCAGGCGATGCCGTCGGCCTGACCGACCAGCAAGCGGTCCGGCTTCTGCTCGACGATGCAGGTCTTGATATCGGGAAATTGCGCAAGCTGGGCGGCGAGCGTCAGGCCGGCAGGCCCGCAGCCGACGATGAGAACATCGACCTCGTCAGGCACAGCGCCCGCTGCACCCGAGGATCGCACGCGTTCGGCGGGATCGGTGATCTCAGGGTCGCCGGGCTGAAATCCATTGAGATGGAATTGCATGCGCACCTCTCCCGACAACGCTCGTTATGATATTGCTCAGTATGCTGACTATCAGTATACTTGTCAAACGACGCCTCTCGCCGCGACGTCCGGAGAATTCGGTGAAAGACAACAACGACATGCCCGGGCATTTGGCGCGCCGCTTCCAGCAGATCGCGGTGGCGGTCTTCCTGGCCGAGGTCGAGGACGCCGGCTTCGACCTGACGCCGGTGCAATACGCTGCGCTCGCGACCATCAAGGCCAATCCGGGGCTCGACCAGGTGACGCTCGCCGGATTGATCGCATACGATCGCACCACCATCACCGGCGTGATCGATCGCCTCGTTCAGAAGGGCCTCGCGGAGCGCCGCCCCTCCAGCCGCGACCGCCGCGCCCGCGAGCTTGAGATCACCGGCGAAGGACGGCGCACGCTGCGCAAGATCACACCGGCGGTCGAATCTGCCCAGCGCATCATGCTGCGCGGCCTCAGCGCGAAGGAAGGCGAGGAGCTGATGCGGTTGCTGCGTAAGGCCATTGCCGCGGGCAATGAACTCAGCCGCGCCCCGCTGCGCGACGCGCAGGTCTGATCCCGGGCCAAGTGCGTAATTGTCGCAGCGCACGAAACCAGGAACTAACCTTCAGCTGCTAACGTCGACCCCATTGGGCGCTTAACGCGCGATTAACTTTGCGGGGCGGAGTTTGGGAATGTTCAGGTTCCTGGTTGGGGCTGCAGCCATCGCGCTCTCGATCGGTCAGGCGTTCGCAGGTGGCCATGGCGGCGGCGACCCTCCTCCGCCGAAAGCCGAGCCGGCGGTTGCGCCGGCGAAGGTCATCCTGACCAAGCAGGGCGCCAAGCTCGTCGATCTCAATGGCATGACGCTCTACTATTACGAGCGCGACACGACCGGAAAATCATCGAGCTGCAACGGCAAGTGCACGGAAAGCTGGGTGCCACTGGCGGCGACGGCCGACGCCAAGGCCGTCGGCGATTTCACCGTGATCAACCGCGACGACGGGAGCAAGATGTGGGCGTATCGTTATCGTCCGCTCTACACCTCGCCCGCCGACAAGGCGCCCGGTGACGCCAACGGCAATGCCACGACGCTGCAATGGCGCATTGCGCGGCCGGAGAACTAGAGCCAAGTACGGCCGGCGGAACCAAGCTAACCGCAGGCGGCCGTCAGCCGCGCCAGCGCGTGCCCCTCTCGGCTTGCGCGTTCTGTCCCGGCGGCAGCACCACGACCATCGAGTTGAGCTTCACCCGATCATAGAGATCGATGATGTCCTCGTTGCGCATCCGGATGCAGCCAGACGAGATCGCCTGCCCGATATATTCCGGCTGGTTCGTGCCGTGGATGCGGTAGAGCGTGTCCTTGTTGCCGACATAGAGGTAGATGCCCCGGGCCCCCAACGGATTGGCGGGACCGCCAGGAACGCGCGGCGGATACGGGCCGAGGCGCGCCTGGATGTCGGCTGTCGGAACCCAGTCCGGCCATTCCGCCAGCCGGCCGACACGCGCAACGCCTGAGAACGCCATGGCTTCCTCGCCGACCGCGACGCCGTAGCGCATGGCCTTGCCGTCGGGCAGCACGAAATAGAGGTAGCGCGCGTCGGTATCGACCAGGATCGTGCCCGGCTGCTCCTTGCGGTGGTAATCCACGATGTGACGCAGATATTGCTCAGGCACGTTGACCTTCGCATACGGCGCGTGCGCGAGCAATTGCCGGTCGCGCGGCGTCATGCTTGCGTCCGTCGATGGCGAAAGCGTCGTCTGCATGCAACCGCCGAGCGGCAGCAAGGCAATCGCAAATAAAACGAACAAAGATCTTGGCACCGCCGGCCCCCCAACTGCGGACAGCAACGCCCCCGCCTCCCCACATACCGTCAAAATCGTGCTGAAAACAAGGCGGCTCGGAACACGTGCGCGTGTCCGGCGAGATGGGTTCCATCACCACAAAGGGCGGAGAAGCGTCCCACCATCTCCTTCCCCTCGCCTTGCTTTGGTCAAACGCGGCTGGACTCGTGGGGGCTGGGGATGGGCGACCTCGCCGATCGGCGCCGCGCCAATGAGAACGACCTGGGCCTCACACGCCGGGCTTCAAACTGGGTTTCCACCACTGGGCTTCAAAGGAGCTGCGATGCTCGCGACGCTGAACGCCAAGCAAATCGTCGATGAGATCGTGAAGGACACGGTCAAGGACAACGATCCGCACGACGCGGTTCAGATCTCTCCCGAAATCGTGCTGGCCTCACGGCCGGTCAACGTATCGCCGGCGCTGGCGACGGAGATCGCCCCCCGTCCGGAGCCGAAGTTTGCTCCGGAGCCAAAGTTCGTTCCGGAGCCGCCGCGTGCTCCTGAGCCCACCATCAACGTGGTGTACGGAAAAGCCGCTGCGGCACCGCCGGTCGACACGGCCATCCGCGTCACGACCAGTGATGGACTTGTCACGCGGAAGCGATCCGCCGCCGGCAAGTGGCTGCGCGGTGCATTCGTCGCATTTTTGTTCGCGGGCGGCAGCGTGGCTGCCTCGATAGCCTGGGAGCAACACGGCGACACCGCAAAGCAAATACTCGCCGAATGGAAGCCGGTGCTTGCGTCGTTGATGCCTTCGACGTCGCAGACGATGCCGGTTGCCGCCGTGCAAGCCGACGATGGGCCGGCACAAGCTGCAGTGGAACAATCGGTCGTTCCATCAGCCTCGCCGCTTCCAACGCAAGCTGGCGTTCCACCGGCTGCAGCGCAGCCCGACCCGGCGCCACTGGTGCAGTCGATGTCGAACGACCTTGCGGCGATGGCGCAGCAGATCGATCAGCTCAAAGCCAACATCGCCGAGTTGAAGGCCGGACAGGAGCAGATGGCGCGCGAGATGGCGAAGCCTGCCGCGCAAGGGCCAGCGGCTGCTGAAACGAAGCCGGTCGATTCGCGCGCACGTGCTGCTGCGTCGCCTCCGCAGCCTTCAGCGCAGCGGGTTCGCAAGCCGAAGCCGCCGGTGACCCGGACCTATTCGCCCACGCCGCTCGCACCTCCACCGCCGCCGTCGCAAGCTTCCGCGGCGCCGCCGCCGGCTGCGGCGGTTGCAACGACTCAAGCCGTAGCCGATGACGATGGACCTATCGTGCGTCCACCGATGCCGCTGCGCTAACATGGTTCGGGCGACGTACCACGTCGCAGCTTGCCCACGTGTCGGAGTGGATGTGATCGATTGAGACCGGGCAATTACGGTAAGCGATATTTCGCTCAAGAGAAAAGGCCGTCGGGATCTATGCCGCCGGCCTTCTCTTGCAGCTGCCGGTTCCCGGAGCCCGGTTCTGCTGCAATTCCATGCCTCATGATCGCGCCGGCATATTTAATAAATTCTTAACGAGCCCACGCGCTGCACATCATTTCTGCGCCATAAGCACAGAGATTGCGCGGCCTGTTCATTCGATAGATATCGACTCAGTGGTACATTCCGGCATGGGTTGAGACTTGCACTGAAGCTGACATCCTCACACCGGGGAATTCGGATGCCCTACTACTATTTCGATCTTGTGGTTGGTGGTGAGTTCAGGAACCAGGGTGGAATCATCCTCGAAGACATCGAGGTTGCCTCCGATCGCGCCGACCAATTGGCTTGCGAGCTGTCGCAAGTGAAGCCGGAGCTGCAGCAGAAGGGTTGCGCGGTGCGCGTCACCGATCGCGATCACAACGAGCTCTATCGCACGCCGCTCGATCCCGTGCCAGCCTGGCAGCGCTAGCTAGATATCGAGCACCGGCGGCTCGAACCAGTTCGTCAGCGACAATCCGCCGTCGACGACGAAGGCTGCGCCGGTGACGTAGCCGGACAGCTTGTTCGACAACACGGTGAGCGCCATCGGTGCGAGGTCATCGGCCGCACCAAGACGCCCCAGCGGAACGTGCCGCGCCAGCGCGGGATCGGCCACGAAGCCGCCGGCTGCGATCGCGCCAGGCACCAATGCGTTGACGCGGATGTTGTAGCGCCCGAGCGTCTTCGCGAGCTCCTTCACCAGCATCGCCATTGCCGCCTTCGCCGTCGAATAGTGCGCCAGGTTGCGCGGCGTGCCCGCATGCAGCGAGGTGAGAAACAGGAACGAGCCCGGTTGCTTCGCCGCGATCAGCCGTTTTCCGAGTTCGCGCGCCAGGTGAAAGCCGGCATCGAGATTGACGGCGTGCATCTCCTGCCATGTCTTGCGATCGACCGCGAGCAAGTGATCGGATTCGCGCCGTGGCGGTGAGGCGCTGTGGACCAAATGCGTGACCTCGCCGAGCGCCGCGTGGGCGGCAACCAGCAGCTCATCGCAGGCCTCGAGCCTGCCGAGATCGCCGACCCAGGGCACAGCCAGACCGGGGCGCTCGCACGCGGCGATCGCGGCACGTACGCGCTCCGCGCTGACATCGGCGAACACGGTGCGGACGCCCTCGCCGACGAGGGCCTGCGCGATCGCACGGCCGATGCCATTGCCCGCTCCGGTGACGAGCGCGGTGTCGCGTTCGGGGTCGAAAGGCGTGCTGAACAGGCTCATGTCGCGCTCCGAGACTGGGGAGTTCCAGATTAGCCCACCACCCGGACGAACGACAATCGCGCCGTGCACCATTGCTGAGCAGCGCGACCGGCGCTAGCCTCTCAAGAAAATGGAGGAGGTTCCAGGATGCGCACCGGTTTTCTGATTGCGGGTCTGTTGCTGCTGGCTGCGCCGGCCGTCGCGGGCGACGCACCGCCACGCTCGACTTATGTGACCATGGTCTTGCAGGCCTTCGCTGCCAAGGTCGAGTGTCCCAACACGGATCTCGTCTACCAGGACCTCGTGCAGAGAGCGCAGCAGATGCAGCTGCCCGACGGCACCACCGAGCGGGTGCGCAAGGCGATCGCCTGGATGCACACCGGCGGCAAGATGGGCGAGAAGCAGGACGACGATCTCATGGTCGAGGTCGCGGTCGCGACCCAGGCCACCGATCTGGACCAGCGCCGGCTCGGCATGTCCGGCTGGTGTGAGGCCCAGAAGACCAATCTGGCCGGCCTGATCCGCAGCAAGGGCGGCTAGCAAGCCGGTCGTGGACGTTAAGCACGCCGCGGCAGCCCGGTGATCTGGCTAAAAATCGTCACAATTTTTCACAGCATGCGGCTTCCTCGAACACGAACAGGAGGTACTGATGCGGAGTATCCATTTCGTTTTCGCCGGCGCTATTGCGGCTGCTGCGCTGCTGACTGCGCCCGCACTGGCGAGGAATTCCGACGCCCAGAGGGGCGAGGAAAAATCCACCTCGTCGTCCTGCAGTGCCTATCAGCAGGCGCCGGACGGCTCCTGGGAGCAGCTCCCTTGCAAGGAGGCAGGCGAGCGCGGGCAGCCGCAGACCCAGCATCGTTCGTCATCGCGAGGTGCCGATCGCGGGGAGCGTTGAAGACGCTCGCGCTCGGATATCAGCCCTGATGCGGGCCACGCATGATCTTCATGGCGTCCGCAATGTGACGCCACTCCCTGGCCTCCTCGGCATCGCCACGGCCCTCGCAGGCCTGGGCCTGCTCGGCCGCCTTCGCAATCGCAGCAAAGCCGTGCTGTTCGAGCATTTGCCTGGCAATGGTATGGACCTGGACCTCGGACATCATGGGCGCTCTCCCGCTTGAGGGAACTGCGGTGCAGCGCGTCGCTGCCGCCGCGGGTCGCTCATAACGATTGGGCCTGGAGCTCGTTCCGTCAGATCGAAGCGAGCCACACCATAATGGCGGCCCGCCATGCCCGGCGGACCGCGTTTCTCCCCCAAGAGGCCAGAGTCTTCGGCCGGGCCCTACGCGACCGCCGCGCGCTTGCGCTCGAAATCGTTGGGCACCTCGATATCGACCTCCAGGGTCGAGACCTCGTCGCCGCGCTCGAGCCGCACGATGACCTTGGTCGGGTCCAGCGTCACGTGCTTGGACACGACGGCGAGAATTTCCTCACGCAGCACACCGAGCAGATCGGGCTGGCCGCGCATTCCGCGCTCATGGGCAAGCAGGATCTGCAAACGTTCGCGCGCGACCGGTGCAGTGGCCTTGTTGCCGCGGAGAAGCCGGAGCAAACCCATGCTCATGCAGCCCTCCGTCGCAGCAGGCGGTCCATGAAACCCTTGCGCTCGGCCGGCACCTGCATGGCGATCGTTTCGCCGCACAGCCGCCGCGCCGCGTCGATATAGGCGCGAGCCGGTGCGCCGTCCGCATTCGACAGCGTGACGGGCGTGCCGACGTTGGAGGCGCGCAGCACGTCCTGGCTCTCGGGGATGATGCCGAGCAGGGGCGTAGCGAGGATCTCGAGGATGTCGTCGATGGTCAGCATCTCGCCGCGCGCGGCGCGGGCGGGATCGTAGCGGGTGATGAGGATGTGCTTCTCGACCCGCTCGCCCTTCTCGGCCCGCATGGTCTTGGAATCGAGCATGCCGATGATGCGGTCAGAATCGCGCACCGAGGAGACTTCCGGATTGGTGACGATCACGGCCTCGTCGGCGAAGCGCATCGCCATGGAAGCGCCGCGCTCGATGCCGGCCGGGCTGTCGCAGATCACCCAGTCGAAACGGCTGCGCAGGTCGGCAATGACCTTGCCGACGCCCTCTTCCGTCAGCGCGTCCTTGTCGCGTGTTTGCGAGGCCGGCAGCAGCCAGAGATTCTCCAGCCGCTTGTCCTTGATCAGTGCCTGCGGGAGCTTGGCAACGCCTTGTACCACGTTGATGAGGTCGAACACGACGCGGCGCTCGGCGCCCATGACGAGATCGAGGTTGCGCAAACCGACGTCGAAATCGACGACGACGACCTTGTCGCCGCGCTGTGCGAGCGCCGCTCCCAGCGCGGCCGTGGTGGTGGTCTTGCCGACCCCACCCTTGCCTGATGTCACGACCAGTACCTTGGCCATCTCAATTATCTCCTTCTGGTCAGTTCAGCGCAGTAATTCGCATGGTGTTGCCCTGCAGGAAGGCCTGGGCCGGCCGGCCGCGCAAGGCCTCGTCGATGTCGTCGGCTGTCTGGTAAAACCCATCGATTGCAAGCAGTTCGGCTTCGATCTTCTGACAATAGATGCGCGCGCTGGTGTGACCGTTCACGCCCGCCATGGCGCGGCCGCGCAGCGCGCCGTAAACGTGGATGGAGCCGCCGGCGACGACCTCGGCGCCGGACCCGACCGAGCCCAGAATGGTGACGTCGCCGTCCGGGAAGATCACGGTCTGGCCAGAGCGTACGGGGTGTTCCAGCAGCAATGAAGTCGGCTTGACCTCGACCTTCGCGTCGGCCTTCTTCGGCGCGCTCGGTTCCACCACGCAGCTGCGTCCGCCGGACAGCAGCGGCGGCATCATGGGAGTCAGCCTTCCCTCCTCCACGCCCTCGATGCCGAGCACGCGGATGTTGCGGTCCTGAAGACTTGTGAGCAGATGGCCGATGCCAGCCTGGCTTAGCTCCACCGAGGACAGATCGATCACCACGGGCCGTCCGGCGAAGAATCCCGGCGAGCGCGCAATGGTGGCGTCGATCTCATGCAGCCAGTCCTGCACCGGAACCGTCGGCGTGAAAACAAAGGCCACATAGGAGCGCCCGCGCAGGCGCACCATTTGGCGTTGAGGTTTGACTGCAGCCTCCATGGCGGCCGACTCGTTCCCTGTTATTGAATGGTTAACGATGCGGCCGACATGGTTAACGGTCAGTTAATTTCCCCAGGGCGTCACGTGGGAACGTGAACCAGCGACGGCTGCCGTGTCCGGGTCGCGCTGCGAGCAGTCACGGCAAGCGGAGCATGCCCTACGTCCTTCGGATGTCATGCCATCCATGTGGTTGCAGGCCCGCTTGCCGGATTGACACCGTGGTACCAACTGGTTTCGATGCGCGTCCCGCAGACGGAGCCCATCATGTCAATTCAGTCGTCCATCAGACGCAAGACCGCGCCGGACATCCGCGCCCGCAAGCACGGCGAGCCGGTCGTCATGCTGACCTCCTATCATGCGCACACGGCAGCGCTGGTGGATCAGCATTGCGACGTCATTCTGGTGGGCGATTCCCTTGGTAACGTCATGCACGGCTTCGAGACGACCGTGCCGGTCACGCTCGACATGATGATCCTTCAGGGCGCGGCGGTGATGCGAGGATCGAAGCGAGCGCTGGTCGTCGTCGATATGCCGTTCGGATCCTATGAAGCCTCCAAGGAGCAGGCATTCAATTCCGCGGTACGGATCATGAAGGAAACCCAATGCGGCGCGGTGAAGCTTGAAGGCGGTGTCCGCATGGCGGAGACCATTGCATTCCTGTCCGGGCGCGGCATTCCGGTGATGGGTCATATCGGCCTGACGCCGCAATCCATCAACACGCTGGGTTCGTTTCGCGCCCAGGGACGCAGCGAGATCGACTGGGGGCCGATCGAGGACGATGCAAAGGCGGTCGCCGATGCGGGTGCGTTCTCAGTCGTCGTTGAGGCCGTGGCCGAGCCGTTGGCGCGCAAGATCACGGAAGCGATCGCGATCCCCACCATCGGGATCGGCGCGAGCGCAGCCTGCGACGGCCAGGTACTCGTGCTGGAGGACATGCTCGGGCTTTCGCCACGAACGCCCAAATTCGTTCGCCGCTACGGCGACCTCGGTCCGGCCATTGAAGCGGCGATCGAACGCTATGCCGCCGACGTGCGGTCGCGCGCCTTTCCCGGACCGGAGCACGTCTACGACATGAAGAAGGGCTGACGCAGCGAGCGGTCAAGCGCCGCTCACTTCTTCACCTTGCTCGCATCCATTTTGATGCTCGGATCCAGCATCTTGGTCGTGAACGCCGTCGTCACGTCGAACGGCTTCTCCATGCCGAGATAGGTCTGCACCAGCTCGTAGTCCTTCTTCATCCGCTCACCGTCGATCCAGCCGAGCCCCTTGGTCGTCGTGAACTCGTCCGTCATCAGGAACTTGATGCGCTCCCACTGGCGCTCCTGGTTCGCCTTGTCCAGGCCCGAGACCTGGTCCAACAGCGCCTTCAGGCATGGGTTGACGTCGGCGACGCACGCCGCGAACGCCTTCTGCGTGACCCGCACGAAGTCCTCGACGACCTTCGGTTTCTTCTGCAAGTAGGCGCCGTTGACGATCAGCGAATTGCCGTACGGGTTGAGCCCGATGTCCTTCCAGTTGAGGTAGCCGAGGTCCTGGCCGAACTCGATCACCTTCAGATCGTGCTCGTTGTAGAAGTCGCTGATGATGTCGACGGTGTGGCTCTTCAGCGCCGCGATCTTCGCGGTCGGCCCGACATTGACGAAGCCGACGGAGTCGGGCGCAAGGCCGGCGGCCTTGGCGAAGGCCGGCCACATCACGCGCGAGGCATCGCCGGGCGGATTGCCGATCTTGTGGCCGGCGAAATCCTTGACGCCATTCACGCCGTAGCTCTTCAGCCAGTAGAAGGTCTGGCCGGTATTGGCATAGACGCTCATCACCGCGACGGTGTCGGCGCCCTTGCTCTTGGCCACCAGCATGGTGGCGAGGTCGGCGACGCCGAACGGCGAGCCGCCGGAGCCGACCTTCGCGGCGGAGACGCCGGAGCCCTTGCCGGTCTCGATGGTGAGATCGATGCCCGCCTTCTCGTACCAGCCCTGCGCCTTGGCGTAATAATACGGCGAGTGGTCGGCCGTCGGCGTCCAGTTCAGGATCAGATTGACGGCCTCTCCCGCCTGGGCGGGCACCGCCGACACGCCGAGCCCCAAGGCCAACACCAGGGCCGAGCCCGCCGCCTGCAAACGCTTCATCGCATCTCTCCTCATTGCCGCGACCCGGCTTGTCGCTCTCCCCATGTGACGATACCAATGCAACAAGCCCGCCCTCCACTTGTCAACTGTTTGGTTGGAAATGCCCGCAAAACGATCCGGCGACACCGCGCCGCAGCGCCGCGACCCCGTCGCCACCCGCAAGAAGCTCCTGACCGCGGCGCGCCAGGAATTCGCCCGGCACGGCCTTGCGGGCGCCCGCGTCGACGAGATCGCCGAGCGCGCCGGCGTCAACAAGCAGCTCGTCTATCATTACTTCGGAGACAAGGACGCGCTCTACCTCGCCGTGCTCGAATGGGTCTACGAAGATATCCGCGAGCAGGAGCGCAGGCTCAATCTCGAAGGCCTGCCGCCGGAGAAGGCGATCCGCAAGCTGATCGAGGCTTCGTTCGACCATCTCGCGGCGAACCCCGATTTCATCGTGCTTCTGAACGACGAGAACCGCGGCGGCGCCCGCCATGTCCGCGGCTCGACCCGCCTGGAAGCAATGCACTCACCGCTCGTCAGAAGCGTCTGGCACATCCTCAACGAGGGGGTGCGCGCGGGCGTGTTCCGCAAGGGGATCGATCCGGTCCAGCTCTATATCTCCATTGCCGGCCTCAGCTATTTCTTCTTCTCGAACACACCGACGCTGTCGGCGATCTTCGGCAAGGACCTGTCGAGCCGCACCGCACGCCGCGCCCGCCGGCGCCACGTCGCCGATCTGGTGCTGCACTCGCTTCGGCCATAATCAACCAACTGGTTGAAACTTGTCCCGAGGCCGGCTAGGCTGACATCGTGGCGGCGAGGCCACGGACAACAGGGAGCAGAACGTGGCAGCCGACCGGGCACGCGCGGCACGCAGCTTTGCGATCGTCCTGATCGTGCACCTTGCCGTGCTCGTGCTCTGGCAGGTCGCGGTCGACGCGTTCCAGGTTCCGAAATTCATCCTGCCCTCGCCGCTCGCTACCGTGCAGACGCTGGGAACCTCGGGCTATGCCTGGGGCGCCAACACGCTGGTGACGGCGATCGAGATCCTCGGCGGCTTCGCGCTGGGCGCCTTCGTCGGCGTGACGCTCGCGGTGATCTTCAGCTGGGCGCCGCTGCTGAGCCTCGTGCTGCTGCCGCTGTTCGTGACGCTGAACATGATCCCGAAGGTCGCGCTCGGCCCGCTCTTCATCGTCTGGTTCTCCTACGGCATCGTCCCGAACATCCTGATCGCCTTCAGCATCTGCTTCTTCCCGATCCTGCTCACCACCGCACGAGGATTGCGCGAGGTCGAGCCTGATCTGCTCGATCTCGTCAAATCGCTGCGCGGCTCGCGCTGGACGTTGTTCCGCAAGATCCAGTTGCCGGGATCGCTGCCCTACATCTTCTCCGGCATGAAGGTCGGCGCCATCCTCGCGGTCGCCGGCGCCATCGTCGGCGAGTTCATCGCCTCCGAGCGCGGGCTCGGCTACCTCATGATCCAGGTGCAATCCTCCCTCGATACGCCCGCGATGGTGATGGCGGTCGTGCTGCTGACGCTGCTCGGGGTCGCCCTTTATGGCCTGGTGCTGGCCCTCGAACGCATGTTCGTGGTCGGCGACGCCAGGCAGAACTAGGACTGGAAAGATCCATGCTGCTCACCCGCCAGACGCTGCCGAAGACCATTCCCGATATCGCCGCTCTCGACGAGCTGCTGTGCCGGCCGACGCAGGCGCTCATCGACGACCTCGAGAAGGTCGACGGCGACATCATGATCCTCGGCGTCGCCGGCAAGATGGGGCCGACGCTGGCGGGGCTGGCGAAAGCCGCCACGCCCGACCGCCGTGTGATCGGCGTCGCCCGCTTCAGCGAACCCGGTGTGAAGGACTGGCTGCACGCGCGCGGCGTCGAGACCATCAATTGCGACCTGATGGACGAGCGCTCGATCCATGCCTTGCCGAAGGCGCCGAACATCATCTTCATGGCCGGCCGCAAGTTCGGCGCCGAGGGCGATCTGTCGCTGACCTGGGCGATGAACGCGCATGTGCCGGCGCTGGTCGCGCAGGCCTTCCCCTCCTCGCGCATCGTGGCGTTCTCGACCGGCTGCATCTATCCGTTCGTGCCTGTCGACGGCAAAGGCTCGACCGAAGACATGGCGCCGAACCCGCCCGGCGAATACGCCCAGTCCTGCGTCGGCCGCGAGCGCATGTTCGAATATTTCTCGCGCAAGTTCGGAACGCCGGGGCGGCTGTTCCGCCTCAATTACGCGATCGACATGCGCTATGGCGTGCTGCACGACATCGCGACGAAAGTGCTCACGGGTACGCCGATCGACGTCAGCCTCGGCCATGTCAACTTCATCTGGCAGGGCGATGCGTCCTCGCAGGCGTTGCGCTGCCTCGCCCATTGCACCACGCCGACTTCCCCGATCAATGTCAGCGGCCACGAGATCCTGGCGGTGCGCGATCTCGCGCAAAAATTCGGCGCGAGGTTCGGCCGTGCGCCGGTACTGACGGGCAAGGAAGAGCCGACCGCCTGGCTGACCGACACGTCCAGGGCGGTCGAATTGTTTGGTCTGCCCGTCGTCGATACCGAGCAGCTGATCGCCTGGACGGCGGACTGGGTCTCGCGCGCCATGCCGAGCCTCGGCAAGCCCACCAAATACGAGGTGCGCGATGGACGCTACTGACGGCCCGCCGGTCATCAAGCTCGGCGAGCAGGATGAGATCGCCGGGCTGGCGCTCTCGACGGAAGCGCACTGGAACCAGACCGAAGAGGACTGGCGCATCTTCCTGCGCGACGGAGTCGTATTCGGCATCCGCGACGGCGCCCGACTGGTCGCGACCGCGGCGCTGCTGCCCTATTCAGGCAACAACGCCTGGATCAGCATGGTGCTGGTATCGGGCACCCATCGCCGCCGCGGCTTGGCAACACGTCTCGTCGACGCTTGCATGGAAACGGCGCGCAAGAGCGGCCTGACGAGCTGGCTCGATGCGACGCCTGACGGCGCCAAGGTCTATGGTCCGCTCGGGTTCACGCCGACCCTGCAGTTACGACGACTGAAGCTGGTCAACCCCGCGCCGTCATCCGCGCCGGCGCCATCGGCCGCAACGATCGAGGCGCTTTGTGCCCTCGACCGGCGCGCCGGCGGTTTCGACCGCACCGCCCTGCTAACCGCCTTCGCACAGCGCCCGGGGTCACGCATCGTCGCCGCAAACGGATGCATCGCGCTGGTCCGCGACGGCAGAACCGCGCGCCATATCGGCCCGTTATTCGCCGATCATGCTGCCGATGCGCTGGCCCTTGTTGGCGCGATCGCAGCATCGGAGACCAGCCCGCTCCTAATCGACGCCGTCGCATCGCAAAGCCAGTTCCTGGACGGCCTGACGGCCTCTGGCTGGACCATCGAGCGACCGTTCCAGCGCATGCGGTTCGGCCCCGCCACCCATGCCGCGAAGGAAACGCCATTCGCCGTCGCCGGCCCTGAATTCGGATAGGACATCATGCACCACAGCCAGATCAACAGCGACATCCGCAAGCTGATCGCCGAGGGCACCGTGCTGCCTGCGCATCCTCTCGCGCTCACCGCCGAGCGCCAGCTCGACAAGACGCATCAGCGCGCGCTGACGCGCTATTACGTCGACGCCGGGGCGGGCGGCCTCGCCGTCGGCGTGCACACGACGCAATTCGCGATCCGCGACGTCGGCCTCTATCGCCCCGTGCTGGAGCTTGCCGCCGAGACTGCCGCGAACTGGACCAAGCGTCCGCTGGCGCTGGTTGCGGGCCTCGCGGGTCCGACGAAGCAGGCGGTCACCGAAGCCCGTACGGCACGGGATATCGGCTATCACGCCGGCCTGCTCAGCCTCGCCGCGATGAAGAATGCGTCCGAGGACGAGATCATCGCGCATTGCACGTCCGTCGCCGCCGAGATCCCGCTGGTCGGCTTCTACCTGCAGCCCGCCGTCGGCGGCGTCATCCTGTCCAGCCGGTTCTGGCAACGCTTCGCCTCGATCGACAACGTCATCGCGATCAAGATCGCGCCGTTCAACCGCTACAGGACCCTCGACGTGCTCCGCGGCGTCGCAGCCGCCGGTGCGCTCGATCGCGTCGCGCTCTACACCGGCAATGACGACCACATCCTGCTCGACCTGGTGCTGCCGTTCGACCTGCGCGATAACGGCGTCACCACCCGCACCTACTTCAAGGGCGGCCTGCTCGGCCACTGGTCGGTGTGGACCGCAAGCGCCATCAAGCAGTTCGAGCGCTGCAAGGCGGCGCGTCACAAGGACAGCGTGCCCGCCGATCTGCTGGCGCTCGATGCCCGCGTCACCGATTGCAACAGCGCCTTCTTCGACGTCGCCAACAATTTCCACGGCTGCATCGCCGGCTGCCATGAAGTGCTGCGGCGCCAGGGCCTGATGAAGGGCCTGTGGTGCCTCGATCCGAACGAGGGCCTCAGCCCCGGTCAGAAGGAAGAGATCGATCGCGTCACGCGCGAGCACGCCGACCTCAGCGACGATGCCTTCGTCGCCGCAAACCTGGACAGATGGCGGGCATGAGCTCGGCCCCTTTCATCAGCCTGCAGGGCGTCCGCAAGGTCTATCGCAGCGGCGGCACCGACTTTCTCGCGGTGTCCGACGTCACCATGGACGTGCAGGAAGGTGAGCTGGTCTCGCTGGTCGGCCCCTCCGGCTGCGGCAAGACCACCGTGATGAAGATCCTGGCCGGGCTGCACGGCGCCGATGGCGGCACCGTGAAAATCGGCAATGCCAGCAGCCCGTTCGACCCCACCCGCGACATCGGCATGGTGTTCCAGCAGGCGCTCCTGCTGAAATGGCGAACCATTCTGGACAACGTGCTGCTGCCGGCCGAAATCGTCGGCCTTCCCGTGAAAGCCGCGCGCGAACGGGCGCGTGACCTGCTCAATTTGGTCGGGCTCGCCGGTTACGAACAGAAATACCCGCAGCAGCTCTCCGGCGGCATGCAGCAGCGCACGGCGATCGCGCGCGCCTTCATTCACGATCCAAAGCTGATCCTGATGGACGAGCCGTTCGGCGCGCTGGATGCGCTGACGCGCGAGCAGATGAATCTGGAGATGCTGAAGATCTGGCGCCAGAGCGGCAAGACCATCATCTTCGTCACGCATTCGATTCAGGAAGCCGTCTTCCTGTCCTCGCACTGCGCCGTGCTCACGGCGGGCCCGGCGAAGATGGCCGATTACTTCGCGATCGACCTGCCCTTCCCGCGCGACCTGCCGCTCAAGACCACGGACGCGTTCGGTGCCTATGCAAGGCGGATCTACGCGAAGCTGGGGTTGGGAACGGCGTAGAGCGCCGTTCCGCTGTCAGTCCGGGGCGCGACGAAGTCGCGAACCACGATGCGCAATTGCGCATCTGAGAATCCATCGGGCAGCAAAACACGCGTGAAATGGATTCCGGGTTCGCGCCAAGAGGCGCGCCCCTGAATGACGGTGCGCGGCCTGACGACCGCGCCCGGTTCTTCCGCTCAGGTCTTGTTGCGCGTCTTGCTCAGCAGATAGTTGTCGTAGAAGTTCTCGGCGATCTGCGTGTAGAACAGGAGCTCCTTCATGTAGGCGTCGTGGCTCTCCTTGGTCCGCTTGAACAAGGCGCTCTTGGCGGCGAGTTCGTTCAGGTGGTCCTGGGTCGCATTGTAGCAGGCTTCCAGCACCGGCTGCGGGAACGCCTTCAGCTCCGCGCCATTGGCGATCAACCGCTTCAACGCTGCCGGATTCACGCTGTCATACTTCTCCAGCATCCAGGCACCGGCCGCCGACCCTGCCTGGTTGACGATGGCCTGATACTGCTTGGGCAGCGAC
Source organism: Bradyrhizobium sp. Leaf396 (assembly GCF_001424605.1). Taxonomy (NCBI): domain Bacteria; kingdom Pseudomonadati; phylum Pseudomonadota; class Alphaproteobacteria; order Hyphomicrobiales; family Nitrobacteraceae; genus Bradyrhizobium; species Bradyrhizobium sp. Leaf396. The sequence goes on along the minus strand of NZ_LMQJ01000001.1, from coordinate 184,367 downwards.
GCCCATTTCTCGTCGTTGACGATCATGTGCAGCATGGCGCCGCCTTCCCACCAGCCGGGGAAATAGTAGTACTTGGCGACCTTCTGGAAGCCGAGCTTCTCGTCGTCATAGGGGCCGACGAACTCGACCGCGTCGATCGTGCCCTTCTCCAGCGCCGGATAGATATCGCCTCCGGCGATCTGCTGCGGGACGACCCCGAGCCGCGCCAGCACATGGCCGCCCATGCCGGCGATGCGGAATTTGAGACCCTTGAGGTCGTCGACGGTTTTGATCTCCTTGCGGAACCAGCCGCCCATCTGAGTGCCCGAATTGCCGCAGAGGATGGCGTGCGCCTTGAACGGCTTGAGCGCTTCGTTGGTGAGATCGGCACCGCCGCCGAAGTGCCACCACGATTCCTGATGGCGATGGTTCATGCCGAACGGCGCACCGGTGGCATAGGCCAGCGCCGGCTCCTTGCCGATGTAGAAGTAGAGCGGCGTCTGCGCCATCTCCACCGAGGCGGTGCTGACGGCATCGAGCGCCTGGAGGCCCGGAACGATCTCGCCGGCCGCAAAGGTCTGGATCTGGAATTTGTTGTCCGTGGCCTCGGCCACGTATTTCGCAAAGGTCTGCGCCGTGCCGTAGATGGTGTCGAGCGACTTCGGGAAGCTCGAGGTCAGGCGCCATTTGATCTCGGGCATGCTCTGCGCGATCGCAGGTGCAGCAACCAGCGTCGTCGCACCGGCGACTGCACCGCCCTTGAGGAATGTACGGCGTTTCATGATGAGGCTCTCCCTGAAAGTCAGTTTCAAACTTATGGACTTGCGGTCGCGGACCGTTTGCCCGTTCCTGTAGCGGAGTTCAAGATGCGAGGAGAAGGCCTGGAGCGCGGGCGGACGTAAGCGCAGGGCTATCAATCCGCTGCAACCCCTTCCCGGGCTGCATCCGGGCCGAGGCTGTGAGCTGAAAAGCCCTCAAAGCAGCTTGGCACTCACGAACAGCGCCCGCACGGCGTTGGTTGCCTGCACGGCCAGCATGGCGTTACCGGCAGCACCTTCCAGGGCTGCGACGGCGTCCTCGTGCAGGGAGCGGAATTCCATCCACTCGACCGACTTGAAGTTGGTGAGGAATTGATAGGCCTGACCGACGGTCGCGATCGCCAGCGTGTCGCCGTTCAGCTTGATCTTGAACGTCGTGCGCAGCGGTGTTTCGGAACTTGAGGGATCACTCATGGGCTGCTTCTGGACGAGGACGGCTTAACGAAGGGGAAACGGCAGCCCCGCCGTCGCAGGCGAATATCAGGAATCGGTGCTCGCGCGCTGCGAAGCGGTCGTCGCGCCGCGCAGGCTCGGCACCACGACCAGGCGGTTGAACTCGCCATTGTCGTAGGCCTTGAGGAAACGATCATAGTCCTTGATCGAGACGCAGCCGTTGGAATCGCCGCGCGGTCCGAGCAAGTAGCTGTGCGTGAGCAGACCGACACGGCCGAGCGCGCTGGTGCCTTCGACCGGAGTCATGCGCAGCGCACGGACGCCGTGGAACGGCTTCTCGCGCGGCTTCAGGTCGTAGGTGGCAGGCGGTGTCGCGCCGACCATGCGCCGGTCGACATACTGCGGATCATCCATCAGCGCGCCCAAGCCGGAATGCGCTTCCAGCGTGACCCCGCTCGGGAGATAGACCGCCTTGGCCGAGATGTCATAGACCGCGGTCCGCGAATCGTAGCCGAGGGCGGCGAGATCCGGCGCCTTTCCGAACAGGCCGTCGCCGGGCGTCAGTGAGGCCAGCTTGATCTTGTCGGTGAATCTTTCGAAGAAATTGCGGTTGTCGGCCCGGGAACCGGTATCGGCATAGGCCTGACTGGAGGCGATCTGGGCGGCCAGGTCCGCCTGGACCGGACGCGAGCGCGGCATTGGGATGGCGTCGGCACGGTGCGAGGACCTCCGCTCGTCCTCCGCGCTCCCGTCGTCGTCGGTCAGCATCGAGCGCCAGTCATCTCCCTGGAGCTTCTGCGCGAGCATCGCCTTGGCGTCCCGCAGCTTCAACTGGACCGCATTCACGGTGGAGCGCTCCAATACCCGCAGGCCGAGCTCGCGTGGCGTCGGGCTGCCGGACGCCGACGCGAAACGGTCCTCGAATGAAGGGGCATTGGCCGGCGGCAGCGCGGCGGAGACCAACGGACTCGAATCGCCGATATCCGCGACCCACGCGGCAGCACCCAATGCCAGCGCGACTGCCGCCAGAGACAGCAGAATCGTCTCGGCCCGCCCGACACGGCGGCGCGACAACAGCCTCTCGGCATGTGCTGCGTCGGAAACCATCAGATCCCCAAATCGACCCCCGGGGGCTACCCACCCCCACCCGGAGAGACTCTATACCAGCTACCACATTGGGAGCCAAAAGTTAGGCATAATCGCGGCGCAAAGGCCTGCCAAGGTATCCAATGACCGACCCTTTCGATCTAGAACGCTTTGTCCGAGCCCAGGACCCGGTCTATCGCGACGTCCGGGGCGAGCTTGGCCGGGGACGAAAGCAGACTCACTGGATGTGGTTCATTTTCCCGCAGGTCGCCGGCCTCGGCTTCAGCGCCATGTCGCAACGCTACGCGATCGGCTCCCGCGCGGAGGCGAAGGCCTATCTCGCCCACCCCGTCCTTGGGGCGCGCCTCATCGAGTGCACGAGGCTCGTACTCGCCGTCGAGGGGCGGACCATCAACGCGATCCTCGGGGCTCCGGATGACGCCAAATTCCGCTCGTCGATGACGCTGTTCGGTGCGGTGTCCGACGAGCCGATCTTCGATCAGGCGATTGCCCGATATTTTGCGGGCGAACGCGACCGCGCCACGCTGGAGATCCTGTCCAAGCTCGACCGGGCACCCGGCTGAGTTGATCGGACCTGCAGCGTAAACCCGCGATTAACACGGACCGCCTAACGTCCGGCGAAATATAGTTCTCCGTCAATTGCCGGACAGATCATGAAAATCGGTACGCTCCTGACCAGCGCCATCGTCTCGCTCTCGACCGTGGGCGGTGGCCTCGCCGTCTACGTCGCCGTGACGAAATACCAGACCATGGAGCGGATCAGCGAAGCCGAGGGCCGCCTGGCGATCGTCCGCGCGGTCAGCGACATCCCGCGTTACCTCAACCCCGAGCGCGGCTTTGCAACCAATATCCTCTACGGACCGGCCACCGTTGATCCGGCACAGCTCTCCGGACATGACAAGCTGCGCAAGCAGACCGATGGCGCCCGCGACAAGATGAATGCTCTGCGCAAGGAGCTGCCGGGCTCGCTCGACGACGGCAACGCCATCGGCACCGAGATTGACGCCATCAACTCGAAGTTCACGGCACTGCGCGAGGCCATCGACAAGGCGATCGCAGGACCCGCGGAGGCACGCAAGGATGCCGCCAGGAAGGTCGTAGCCGACAATGCGGTGCTCAACGCCGGCGTCACCGCCTTGCTGAACGAGCAGGTTCGCCGCATGGCGATCCTCAACGGCGATGCCTTCCGCCAGGCCAACTACGCCAACATCGCCATGACGCTGCGCGACATCGGCGGCCTCAATGCCAGCGTCCACAAGAACCTTGTTGGCGGCAAGAAGGTTGCAACCGACGCCGAGAAGGCGGACGTTGCCCGCATGCAGGGTCGAAGCGACCAGATCGTGATGGCCCTGATGGAGCTGCGCGGCCATCCGGCGACCCCGGCCAATGTCGGCGCAGCATTGGAGGCCATGAATTCGCGTTATGTCGAGGAATTCGGACGCGAGCTCAAGATGGTCAAGGACGGTGCCATCAGCGGCAAATATGAGCACGACGTCGAGACCTATTACGCAGCCTCACAAAAAGGTCTCGGCTCGATCATCGGCGTTCGCGATGCTCTTTACGACAATGCCGAGCATATCCTCGCCGACGCTTCCTCCGCCGCGCGCACCAGCTTCACGATCGCGCTCGCGGGCCTCGTCGCTGTGCTGATCGCGAGCGTCGGCCTCATCGTGATGGTTCGCCGCCGCGTCTGCGCTCCGATCGTGACCCTGACGACGCGGATGTCGCGGCTCGCCGACGGCGAGGTTGCCGACAGCATCCCCGGCGCCGAGCGCTCCGACGAGATCGGCGCAATGGCGGCGGCGGTGCAGGTGTTCAAGGACAACATGATCAGGGCTGACCGGCTCGCGGCCGAGAAGCAGGCGGAGAACGACGGCAAGATGCGCCGCGCGCAGGCGCTCGACGAGCTCACCCGCGCCTTCGAGGCCAAGGTCACCGAGCTGGTCGGCGGCCTGTCCCGCGCCTCGGCGACCATGGAAAGCACCGCACAGTCGATGACCTCGACCGCGGCGCAAACCAACAGCCAGGCCGCAGTGGTCGCCGCCGCGTCCGAGCAGACCTCGACCAACGTCCAGACGGTCGCCAGCGCCACCGAGGAGCTGACCTCCTCGATCGCCGAGATCGGCCGCCAGGTCGCGCAATCGACCGAGATCGCGGCCCGCGCGGTCGACAACGCCCGCCGCACCGGCGACACCGCGCGTACCCTTGCCGAGGGCGCCCAGAAGATCGGCGACGTCGTCACGCTGATCCAGAGCATTGCCGAGCAGACCAACCTGCTCGCCCTGAACGCGACCATCGAGGCCGCCCGTGCCGGTGATGCCGGCCGCGGCTTCGCCGTGGTGGCTTCCGAAGTGAAGTCGCTGGCCGGCCAGACCGCCAAGGCCACGACAGAAATCTCCGAACAGATCACCGCGATCCAGACCGCGAGCGACGAGACCGTGGCCGCAATCCGCAACGTCGCCGAGGTCATCAGCGAAATCGACCAGATCGGCACCGCGATTGCCGCAGCGATCGAGGAGCAGGGATCGGCCACCAAGGAGATCGCCCGCAGCGTTCAGGAAGCCGCCCGCGGCACCCAGGAGGTCAACACCAACATCTCGGGCGTGCAGCGCGCCGCCGACGACACCGGCTCGGCCGCCAGGGAAGTGCTGGGCGCAGCCGAACAGCTTTCCACGCAGTCGCGCGACCTCGCCGGACAGTTCGACCGCTTCCTCAGCGAGGTCAGGGCCGCGTAGGAGGGCGGATTCGTAGCCCGCAACGCGACGTCAGTAGGGCGGCGCCTTGCGCGCCCGCTGCGCTTTCGCCGCCTCGATCCACCAGGTGAGATCGTCGGCAAAGCGCGGGAACGAGCGCTCCAGCGCCTTGCCGCCCTCGCCGATCGGCTCCCCCTCCGCCGACAGCGTCTGCGCGATCGGGCCGACGCCAATGGTGCTCGACACCACCACCATGCCCATCTCGGACAGCGTGCCGTGCCATGCGGTCGCGGCACGCGCGCCGGACAGGCGGCCGGCGGAATAGCTCACGATCGCGGCCGGGCGCCAGAACCACTCTTCGAGGAAATGGTCGGTGAGGTTCTTCAGCCCCGGCTGAATGCCCCAATTATACTCGCCGGTGACGAAGATGAATCCGTCGGCATCGCGGATCTGCGCGGCCAGCTTCTCCATCTCGGCGGGCGCCGAGCCCTTCGGGTACTCCTTGTACATGCGGTCGAGCATCGGCAGGCCGATCGCCTTGGCGTCGATGAATTCGACGTCGTCGCCGCGGTCGCGCAGCCGATTGATGACGAAATTCGCAAGGCGGATGCCCATGCGGTCGGAACGGTATGACCCGTAGAGGACGAGGATGCGGTTGCTCATGACCAAACGGTAGCACGAAACCGTCGCCCGGCCCTACTCGATTTTCTGGCGCGCTATCGGCCGCGTCCGCGCTCCAGCGTTTGCGACGGCGTCTCTCCGAACTGGTGGCGGTAGCTTCGGGAGAAATCGCTCAGATGCCAGAAGCCGAACGCCAGCGCGACCGCCTTGACGCTCTCGGCCCCGGCCAGAAGCTGCCGGCGCACCAGCCACAACCGGCGCAGGCGCAGGTAACGGTGCAGGCTCATCCCGCGATAGCGGCGGACCACGTCGTGCATGGTGCGAACGGACAGCCCCAGCTTCTGCGCGATCTCGTCGCTGTAGATCGGCTGCGACAGGTCGGAGAGCAGCGAGCGGATCTCCTGGAAGATCCTGAAACTCCGTCCGTCGTTTGGGGCCAGCGTCCAGCGGGCCGAAACGACGCTGTGGAGGGCTTCATCAACGGCTGCGAGCAAGGACTCCCTCATCGCCGCGCCCTTCAATGAAAGCTCCGGCACCTCCACGGAGCCGGCGGCCTCGGCCAGCACCTCGCGAACCACGCTGCGCAGCCGCTGCAAGCCGTCCGCGGAGATCTCGAAAATCTTGAAGCTGGATGGCGTAGGCGGCCAACCACGTCCCCCTACCTCCGGCCTGAAAACCACCGAGGCGATTTGACGCTGCACCTCCTCGATGGTGGTGTAGCCGGCGCCACTGCTGCCAATGACCACGACCGGTCGCGCGCGTTGCGAGCCGTTGAAGCGGATGGGCACGTTGAGGTCGTCCATCGTGAAGCCAATCGCCGTGCAATTCTCCACGAGCTGTGCGTCGACCACCCGAGGAAAGGCGTGCGTCAGATTCACGTCGCAGCCGGGTAAGGACAGGATCGTCTGCTCGGCCGAAATCTTCCGTACGAAAGGTGTGAATTCGAAATTCAACCCGCGTATGGCGCTTCGAAATTCGTCGACGTCTGAAAAACGAAACGTTTTGAGTGCCGACCCCGGCACATCATCAATACTGTTCATGGCGAGATGAACCGCGGCGCCGCAATTGGCGCGCGTCCGGCGACCACGCCGGTTAGCTTCCCCCTTCGGCTTTACGCTAGGCCCGATAATCAATCTTAACTTGTCCTGAGCAATTGGCGAGGGGGCTAATTGCAGGGACAAGCCGGGGCGCCCCGTCTCGCCGAATTTCGATAGCGTTTTTGGCTCCCCAGACGGTGCGGCGATACCGGAGCCGTCGGTGCCTAAAATTCAAATTAATGTCCGTGAGGCTGAATGACGTCGTTTGATCGTCAAGTTCATTTCAATTCAGGCTGCTGCCATGAAGGCAAACTCGCCTACTGATATTTTGGTCGAATTGGAAGATGCGGTAGCAGCGTGTCCGCTCGACCGCTGCGCCCGCATCCTGTCCGGCATTGTGCAGTTGCTCACCGGCAGCGGCGACCGGTCTCAGGAGCTGCTCGCGGGAGTCACCGATGGTGTGCTGCTGCGACTGACAGACCGGGTCGAGGCCGTTGCGCTTGTTCAACTGAGCCATGCGCTTGCCGAGTTGAAGGCAGCTCCGCCGCAGACCTTACGACGTCTCGCCTCACACGACGATCCGGACGTGGCCTGTCCAGTCCTGCTCAAATCACCGGCCCTGTCCACCTCGGATCTCGAGGCAATCGCGACCTCGCGCGGCAGGCGGCAACAGCTCGCGATCGCCGCTCGCGATTTGATCGAGCCGCCACTGACGGGGGCGCTCGTCAAGGCAGGCGACCGGGCCGTCCACCTCGCGCTGATCGGCAATGCAGGAGCACTGTTCTCCGATGCCGGCTACGCTGCGCTCCTCGAGAAGTGCGCCGGGGACGACGAGCTCACGAAGGCGCTGGCGCTCAGGCCTGACACGCCAGATCTGGTCGTGCGGAAACTGCTGTCGGCCGCACCGGATCCGAACGCCCGCAGGCAGCCAGAGGCGCTCCCGGTCTCGCGTCCAGAAGCTGCCGCGTCGATCGCCCCCAAGCTGCCCTGCGCGGCTGACTACGCAAACGCGAGGCCCGAGATCGTCGCACTCAACCGCATCGGCAAGCTCAACGATTCCACGGTGAACCGCTTCGCCATCCGCGGCGAGACCGCCAATCTGTTCACGGCGCTGTCGGTACTCTCCGGGGCTCCGATCGAGATCATCGAGCGCGTCATGACCGATCAGGATTGCGAGGGCTTGGTCATGGCCTGCCGGGCTTCGCGGCTGAACTGGCAGACGACGCTTGCCATCCTCGGCAACCGCAGCGGCACCAGGCTCTCCTTCGCCGAGCGCGAACGCGCGCAGCACATTTTCGAGACCCTGCTTCTGTCGACCAGCCAGTGGACGGTGCGATGGGGTGAAATCGCCGCAAACGCCAAAGGGAGCAGTCGGGAAAATCGCGGCGCAAAAATGGGAGTTAGGCGATGAAGTTCGACGGTCGCAAAGCTTCGCGCGTGCGGATGGACCACAGGCATCCCGTCAACCTCATGGGCTCCGACGGCACATGGCGGCGCAGCTGCGTTCTGCTCGACGTGTCGCAGACGGGCGCGAAAGTCGAGGTCGAGGGGACGCTGGACGTGCTCCAGGCGAAGGAATTCTTCATGCTGCTATCGTCGACGGGACTGGCCTATCGGCGTTGCGAGCTCGTCTGGATCGACGGGACCACGGCGGGCCTTCACTTCATCACTGCAGATGGCAAGAGGAAGCCGGCGAGCGGACCGGCGGCCGCGGCGCAGAACTCCGATCATCCCAAATAGGCAGAGAAGTTCATCCGGGCATATTGCACTTCTGGAATCACAGGTCGAACCGTGCAGAACGCGCGAACCATCTCAAGGCCCGTCGACCGTAACGGCATCCGCGAAGGTGAAGCGGCCCGCCCCTTCGTGCATGTGCTGGCCGATACCTCCGACAAGCTGGCGGGCGTGTGCTCGATTCTCGAGGAACGGTTCTCCGTCGCAGGCGAACGGCTGGACGCCGAGGCCAAGCTGTCACAGGTGCCGTCCGCCATCGTCATCCGCGCGGAGCTTCGCGACGTCGACAACATCGCGGCCATCAAGAAGCGGGCGGGCAAGCTGGCGAAAGCGAGGAAGCGAATCTTCCTCCTGGAGCACGCGTCTCACGTCGGCGTTTCACAGGCCTACGCGCTGGGAGCGACGACCGTGTTGCCCGGCACGATCAACCGGATCAAATTGCTGTCCGCCCTGTCCGATCCGCCGGCTCGGTCCTCCGCGTCAGCAAGCGAAACTGCGCAATCCGACGATGCTGTCGAGACTGCGGCAACCGCGATCGCCTCGATGTTCACGGCGGTCACCCTGGGCCAGCCGCTCGATATCGACGGCACCAGGGAAGCCGGCCGCCAGATTGCCGAACGCATCACCGAACATGGTTTGTCGGAATGGCTCACGACGGTGCGGCGCCACCACGAAGGAACCTATCAGCATTGCCTGCTCGTGACCGGGGTCGCCATCGACTTCGGCCTGAGCCTCGGCGTCAGAAGACCCGATCTGGAGCGCCTCTACTCGGCGGCCATGTTCCACGACATCGGCAAGGCGCAAATCCCGCTCTCCCTCCTCGACAAGCCGGGCCGCCTCGATGCGCAGGAACGCGCCCTGATCGAGACCCATCCGGCCGCGGGCTACGAGTTTCTGAAGGGGCACGACAAGATCTCGCCGGAGATCCTCGATGCCGTTCGTCATCATCACGAATATCTCGACGGCAGCGGCTATCCCGACGCCCTCTGTGCCGATAGCATCGGCGACATCGTGCGGATGCTCACGATCTCCGACATCTTCGCAGCGCTGATCGAGCATCGGCAGTACAAGCCGACCATGCCCCGCGCGGAAGCGTACGGGATATTATGCGGGATGACCGGAAAGCTCGAGAAGGCGCTGGTGACCGCGTTCAAGCAAGTCGCACTCACGAGGTGAGTGCCGCCGAAACCAGCTTGGGCATGATCCGGAAAGTGTGCAGCGGCCTTCCGGAGAGATTGTGCTCAAGTAACAACTCAAAGCGAGATGCCTTCCATGATCTCACGGCGCTTTAGTGCGTCGCACGATATCTGGCGCGGCGCCGAATGGACCGGCAGGCCAACCCCTCGGCCAGCAGCTTCATGTCCTCGTGCCTGCCGCTACGAATGAGGCGGCCGAACTCGTCGGGTGTGAAAGGAAGACTCGGATCATCATCGATCGGACGCCGCATCCGCGGGCCGAAGAACCGCCGAACCAGGCTAGCCAGCCGCCGCATGTCAAATCCCTCGCGCCAGCAACAAACCTCTCACTCCGGACATTGTTCCTCCTGCATCTTCGAGATTGCAAGAGGCCGCTCGCAGCGCCGCACCGAAAATTTCGGCCGGAGAATAATCTCCTCCTGCTCGTGCTAGTCGGCAAAACCCACGTAACGCACGAACTCGTCGTTGTGCTCGCGGTCCGAGCGCACGGCATTCGCGGCAAAGCCGTCGTCCGATAGCCCGTCGCGACGCAGGTCATGATGACCTCGTCCTCCGGAATCTTCGCGACCTCGCGCACGATGTCAGAGCGCATGATGCCCTGCCCGTTGATGACGGAGCCGAGGCCGCGGTCCCAAGCCGCGAGCACGATGCCGTAGCAAAGCGCGCCCAGGTCGAAATGGCAGACTGCGCCCGGATCGAGCACGCGGTCGTAGGTCAGGACCAGCGAAACCGGCGCGTCGAACTGGCGGAAACCGCGCAACACCCAGTCCTGCCGCATCGGCTTGTCGTCTCGCGCGATTCCCATCGCGCCGAACAGTTTCTTGGCGATGTCCACCTGCCGCGTGCGGTGCACGCCCTGGTACTCGCCATGGCTGACGATGTCGCGCTTGACCTTGGCGCCGCCCACCATCTCCTCCATGTTGCGGCGGCGCAGCTCTTCCAACGGACTGCCGGTGAGCACGTGGACATGCCAGGGCTGGGTGTTCATCGACGATGGCGCGCGCTTGGCGCTCTCGATGATCGCCTCGATCACCGCGCGCGGCACCGGGTCCTTCCTGAAACCGCGTACGCTGCGGCGCGATTGGACCAGCTTTTCGAATTCCACTCGTGAACCTCCCTGCCCGTTCGTCCGGCATGGCACACGGCCGGTTGCCGATGTCCCGCGCAAAACCTATGCTAGCCCGCAAGCAAGACCAAGAACCTCGCGAGGAGACCCGCCATGGCCGCGCCGCTCGATCCCGTCATCGCCCAGATCATCCCGCTCATGCCGATGCGCGATCCCACGGTCATGACGCCACAGAGCGCCCGCGATTCCTTGCGCGCACTGGCTGCCTCGCGCGCCGCCATCCCGCCTCCGCCCGTCGACAGCGTGCAGGACATCAAGGTGAAGGGCGGTGCCGGTCCGCTCGACGCACGGGTCTATCGGGTCGGCGCCACGCCGGCACCGACCGTGGTGTTCTTCCATGGCGGCGGCTGGGTTGCGGGCGATCTCGAGACCCACGACCGGCAGGCGCGCAACCTTGCGATCGAAACCGGCGCGGTCGTGATCTCGGTCGACTATCGTCGCCCACCCGAGACGCGCTTTCCCGGCGCCTTTGAGGATGCCTTCGCCGCTGTGAACGACGTCTTTGGCCGCGTCGCGGAATTTGGTGGCGATGCGCGGCGCCTCGGCGTGGCCGGCGACAGCGCCGGCGGCAATCTGGCGGCGACCACTGCGATCGCCTGCCGCGATGCCGGCATTAGGCTCGCCGCACAATTGCTGGTCTATCCCGTGACCGATGTCCTCGGCCGTTACGCTGATCCGCAAGAGAACGCGCGCTATCCATCCCGCGCCGAGAACGCGGAGGGCTACTTTCTCACCCGCGCAACGATGGAATGGTTCTGCGGTCACTATCTTGCCGATGCCAACCACGCCACCGATTGGCGGGTGTCACCGCTCCGCGCACCCTCCCTCGCCGGGGTCGCGCCGGCCATCGTGACCACCGCCTGGTTCGATCCCCTGCGCGACGAGGGCGCAGCCTACGCCCGGGCCCTGGAAGCCGCCGGCGTGCGCGTCAAGCACCATGAAGGCCCCGGCCTGATCCACGGCTATTTCGGCATGGGCGATGCCTCCGACGTCGCGCGCGCCGAAGCGCAGCGGGCGCGAGCCGACTTCAAGGCGCTGCTCATCCGGGGCGTATAACCCTAGCTGGGAGATCTCCGCTGGGCGCCGGTGTGCCCCCATATCTCGTCCCAGTCCTGGCCGGCCGCATCGACCACGCGGCCGTCGGCTTCGAAGAACTTGTTCGGCACCTGGAAGATCGCAAGGATCAGGGCGCCCTCCGGGCACCAGGCGGCATGCCGGCTGCCCGCCTCGCGCCAGATGAATTCGCCGGCCTTGCAGGCGATGCCCTCAGCCGGGCCTTCCTTGTCGACGAGCGCGCCTTCGATGACCCAGCTTTGCTCGATCCCGACATGCTCGTGATCGGGCAGCACCGATCCCGGCGCAAAACGCATCAACGCAGTCATCAGCCCGCTGCTGCGATCGAACAGCAATGTCTTGGCCTCGCACCCCGGAAAGCGGGTCTTTTGCCATTCCATGTCTTGGGGGCGAACCAGATGAGAATGCCGGTCGGCGGATTGTTGGCCTTTCGCGATCGTGGCGTCCATGACGATGCTCCATCCAGCTAGGGTGATCGAAGCTAGCAGGATCGCCGGACGGGGTCAGCGAGCGGTGCAACACGCAACAGCTGCCGAGCCGGCGTTGAAGAATCGCCAGGGACACCGGACCATGGCTGCTCATCCTGCTTGATTGCGCCATGATTCCCGGCTCCAATCCGGCGGCCATTTCTGGTTAGGAGACACCCATGATGAAGCGGATTTTCCTCGCCGCGATCGTTGCCAGCTTTGCGGCGGGCTCGGCCCTGGCGCAAGAAACCTGCGAGAGCAAGGCCGTCGGCAAGGACGGCAAGCCGCTGGCCGGCGCCGCCAAGACCTCGTTCCTGAAGAAGTGCAAGGAAGACGCCTGCGCGCCCAAGGCCGTCAGCGCCGACGGCAAGCCGCTCTCGGGCGCCGCCAAGAACAGCTTCATGAAGAAGTGCGAGACCGGCGCCTGATCGCTGCAGATCGCTGCTTCCGCGAACATTCGCTCCATGAACTCGTCATGCCTGGGCTTGTCCCGGGCATCCACGTCTGGGGCGTCGTGCCAGGAGATCGTCGATGGCCGGGGCCAGGCCCGGCCATGAGCGAGGGAGCTATTCCCGCTTGAACCGATAATCGAACGCCCCCTCAAGCGGCCTGATCAGCCCGACGGTCGGCGCGGGAAAATGGATCGGCAGGATCAGCGTGTCCGTGTCCACAACGGAGGCGAAGAATTTCCGCCGCGACAGCGCCGACAGCTTTGGATCCCAGTCGGGCTTGGCTGACCACTCCGGCTCACGGCACTGGATCTGGTGATGCATGAGATCGCCGGTCACCACGGCGCGCTGACCTCTGGAGACGATGTTCACGCAGCAATGGCAGGGCGAGTGCCCCGGCGTCGGCGTCAGCGTCACGGTGTCGTCGAGCGCGTAATCGTCATCGACCAACAGCGCCTGCCCCGCTTCGACGATGGGCAGGCAATTGTCGCGAAACACGGTGCCCGGCGGATCGTTGCCCTTGGCGTGCTCCGCCTCCCAGGCCCCGTACTCGCCCTTGTGGAAGACATACTTCGCGTTCGGGAAGGTCGGCACCCAGCGGCCGTCGCGCAGGGTCGTATTCCAGCCGGTGTGGTCGATGTGCAGATGCGTGCAGAACACGTAGTCGATCTGCTCGAAGGAGATGCCGAGCGCGAACAATTCGTTGCGCCAGCGCTCCTTGCCGGGAAAATCGAACGGCGGCGGGTGGCCCTTGTCCTCACCGGTGCAGGTATCGACCAGGATGGTGTAGCGCGGCGTGCGCACCACGAAGCTCTGGTATGTGATGACGATCATGCCGCGCGTGGCATCGAACACCTCCGGCTCCATCGTCGGCAGATGGCGTCTGAAGACCGACTCGTCGTAGGCCGGGAAGAAATCCTGCGCCCGCCGCCACGGCCCTTCCCGCTCGATCACCGCATCGATGGTGATGTCGCCGATCCGGATTTGCTTCATGATGTTCGCTCCCTTTGGCGAAAGCGTAGCGAACGGACTCAGGGTATTCAAGGCGCCGAACCCGGAGCCTCCAATGCGCCGCGTGCCGCAAATCAACCTCAAACGCCGGAGAAGATGATCGCGGAATGAGGACTGTCCGGTGGGTAGGAAACTGAGAGTGACCGCGGCGATCGTGATCGCCGTCGCAGCTGCAATCTATGTCAACAACACAAGCCTTCTGGCGTCACATCAGGACGACAAGCCGCTGTTGCTCGCCCATCGCGGCATGGCGCAACGCTTCGACGAGCGCGACCTGAAGAATGACACCTGCACCGCCGCGCGGATGCTGCCGCCGGCGCACGACTATCTCGAAAACACGCTGCGCTCGATGCGCGCGAGCTTCGCGGCTGGTGCCGACATCGTCGAGCTCGACGTGCACCCGACCATCGACGGCGAGTTTGCCATCTTCCACGACTGGACACTGGACTGCCGGACGGACGGCATTGGCGTCACCCGCGCGCAGACCATGGCAAAGCTGAAGTCACTCGACATCGGTTACGGTTATACCGCCGACGGCGGCAAAACCTTCCCGTTTCGCGGCAAGGGGATCGGAATGATGCCGACCCTATCGGAAGTGTTCGCAGCCTTTCCGGACAAGAAGCTCCTCATCAACGTGAAAAGCCGCGACCCGGACGAAGGCGAGAGACTTGCCGGCGTGCTGAACGCACTGCCGGCCGAGCGGCGCCGGACCATCATGGTCTATGGCGGCGACGAGCCCATCGACGTGATCCGTCGCCTCGCCCCGGATGTCCGCACGATCTCGCGCGCAGCCATCCGAAGCTGCCTGTTCCGCTATATCGGCTATGGCTGGACAGGCCTGGTCCCGAAGGCCTGCCGCAACGCGTTGGTGCTGGTGCCAATCAACGTCGCCCCTTGGCTATGGGGCTGGCCCGATCGCTTCCTCGCACGCATGAATGGCGTAGACAGCGCCGCGTTCGTGCTCGGCCCCTACAGCGGCGGCGAGTTCTCTACGGGCGTCGACACGCCGGAATTGCTGGCCCGCCTCCCGCAAAGCTATTCCGGCGGCATCTGGACCAACGAAATCGAGACCGTCGCCAGGCTGACCGGCAAGAGCAATGACTAGCTTCGCAATCCCGGCGCCTCCTGCCCGGTGCGTGCGACATATTCCGTGTAGCCGCCGCCATATTGATGGATGCCTTCCGGCGTCAGCTCCAGCACGCGGTTCGACAGGACGCTGAGGAAATGCCGGTCGTGCGAGACGAACAGCATGGTGCCCTCGAAGTCCGACAGCGCATTGATCAGCATCTCCTTGGTGGCGAGGTCGAGATGGTTGGTCGGCTCGTCCAGCACCAAGAAGTTCGGCGGGTCGAACAGCATCTTGGCCATCACGAGCCGCGCCTTCTCGCCGCCTGAGAGCACGCGGCAACGCTTCTCGACGTCGTCGCCGGAGAAGCCGAAGCAACCGGCGAGCGCGCGCAAGGAGCCCTGCCCCGCGGTCGGAAACGCGTCTTCGAGCGACTGGAACACAGTCCGCTCGCCGTCGAGCAGGTCCATCGCATGCTGGGCGAAATAGCCCATCTTGACGCTGCCCCCCAGCGCCACGGTGCCCTCGTCCGGCTCGCTCGCGCCCGCAACCAGCTTGAGCAGCGTCGACTTGCCGGCGCCGTTGACGCCCATCACGCACCAGCGCTCGCGCCGGCGGATCATGAAATCGAGGCCGTCATAGATGCGCTTCGAGCCGTAGCCCTTGTGGACGTTCTTGAGCGCCACGACGTCCTCGCCCGATCGCGGTGCCGGCAGAAAATCAAAGGCCACGCTTTGACGGCGGCGCGGCGGTTCGACGCGCTCGATCTTGTCGAGCTTCTTGACCCGGCTCTGCACCTGCGCGGCGTGTGAGGCGCGCGCCTTGAAGCGCTCGATGAACTTGATCTCCTTGGCGAGCATGGCCTGCTGGCGCTCGAACTGCGCCTGCTGCTGCTTCTCGTTCTGCGCCCGCTGCTGCTCGTAGAATTCGTAATCGCCAGTATAGGTGGTGAGCGAGCCGGAATCGATCTCGATCACCTTGGAAATCACGCGGTTGATGAACTCGCGGTCATGCGAGGTCATGAGCAGCGTGCCTTCGTAAGCGCGCAGGAATTTCTCCAGCCAGATCAGGCTTTCGATATCCAGATGGTTGCTCGGCTCGTCGAGCAGCATCACGTCGGGACGCATCAGGAGAATGCGCGCCAGCGCCACGCGCATCTTCCAGCCGCCGGAAAGTTTTCCCACGTCGCCGTCCATCATCTCCTGGCTGAAGCCGAGGCCGGCCAGCGCTTCGCGCGCGCGGCCGTCGAGCGCGTAGCCGTCGAGCTCCTCGAAGCGGTGCTGCACCTCGCCGTAGCGGGCGATGATCTCGTCCATCTGGTCGGCCTTGTCGGGATCGGCCATCGCAGCCTCGAGCTCGCGCAGCTCGGCCGCGACTTCGCTGACGGGACCGGCGCCATCCATCACCTCGGCCACCGCGCTGCGGCCAGACATCTCGCCGACGTCCTGGTTGAAATAGCCGATGGTGATGCCGCGGTCGGTCGAGACTTGGCCCTCGTCCGGCAGCTCCTCGCCCGCGATCATCCGGAACAGCGTGGTTTTGCCTGCGCCGTTCGGGCCGACAAGGCCGATCTTCTCGCCCTTGTTGAGGGCGGCGGAGGCTTCAATGAACAGGATCTGATGGCCGGCTTGCTTGCTGACGTTGTCGAGGCGGATCATGGGGTCTTTGTGGGGGGATTTTGCGTTGCAGCGTCATAGGCCATGCGGGCCGCCAGGGGAAGCCCGGGACAGGCGAAGTCGACTGCAATCCCCCCGTTTAAGCCGCAGCTCGGAGGATTTTGGACCCAGATGATCCGGCTATCGGTGCTCGAGCTGTCGCCCGGCGCCGGTGATCGTCACTTCTTGAGAATACCCGTGTTGGTGTTTCCAAGCTGCTGGACCGCAGCATTTGCCGCGGGGGTGTTGTAGTTCGGTCGAGATCCACCGCCCTCCTGTGTAGGAGCGGCGACGCCAAGTCTCTCACCCGTGGTGCCCTGGCCTTTGGCATTGGCCGAGTTCGGACCTGGCGAGCCGCCGGTTCCGCTGAGTGTGGTCCCGTTCGACAGCGTCGAGCCACCGCCAGAGCCAGAACCAGCTGCGCTCGCCCCTCCGCCGGATGAAGAACCGCCTGAAGCGCCTCCTGAGCTTTGCGCCATGGCTAACGAAATGGTGCTCAGAAGAATGGCTGCGGCCAAAGCTGGAATTCTCATGTCCGTCCTCCGTCTGCCAGCCGGCTCCTGAACCGCTGGGTTCCTTGTCACGAAGAGCTCCTATCGCCGGCGCGCGATCCATGCTCCGGCCAGGAACGCAATAAGCAATGACCGTAACGGCGCCTTGACAGTGATCTCGCGCAGCTGGTCAGCCAGCCGCTTCGCGGCGTCTGCAGGCGGCGACCGGAGCTGCGGATCAAAAGCTCCGCTTTGCCCTCCGGAGCCCGACCGCAAGCTCGAACTCTGCTCTATGCCGCCCTGATCGTCCGTCAGCCCGGAGGCCTCTGTCATCGCGGCGGCTTCCTTCGTGTCCATGCCCATGCTCCAATCCTGCTGCGGTTGCAGAACAACCACGTCCTCTCGGGTACCCGTCCGACCCCGGCACCAATGGGAGCAGCTATGGCGTCGGCATCGACGCGAACTATATGTCTTCTCGAAAGCCTCGCCGTACCGCTCCCTTGAAAAAGCCCTTGCTGATCTTTCTGTTCCTTGTCTTCGCCCCGCTGACCGCATCCGCCGTCAGATATTTCTGGCTGGGCGATGGCCGCCAGAACTGGCAAACGGCCGATCGGTCGAGTGCCGGTCTCTTGACTGCCGCTGCCGATCACCCTGCAGCCGTCATACGGGTGTTCGGGGCGAGAACGGTGAGATGGCGCAGCATCTTCGCCATTCACACCTGGATCGTCGTCAAGGAGAAGGATGCGGCGACCTACACCCGGTACGACTACACGGCGTGGGGCGAGCCGCTCCGCACCAACGGCTTTGCTCCGGATGGGCGGTGGTTCGGCGCCGCGCCAGAAATCATCGTGGCAGTCGACGGAGAGCGAGCGGAGGCGCTGATCCCGAAGATCCGGCATGTGATCGAAAACTACAGGTTTCGATCCTACGGGGATTACAGCGTCTGGCCCGGTCCCAATTCGAACACCTTCGTGCAGGCCGCACTCGACTCCGTCCCTGAACTCCGGGCCGTCCTGCCGCCGACCGCGATCGGCAAGGACTTCCCGTACACCGGCAAATGGTTCGGCCTGACGGCCTCCGGAACGGGCATCTTTGCTTCGCTCGCCGGATACGTTGGCCTGTCCATTGGCTGGGTCGAAGGCGTGGAGATCAATTTCTTCGGCGCCGTTCTCGGCCTCGATATCCGCCGCCCGGCGCTCAAGCTGCCTGGCCTCGGCCGCCTTGGGGTAACGCCAGGCGCGTAACAGGCTCTCCTGTTGTTGCGGCTGTCAACGAAGCTGATCGGCTGCTACCTGAAATTGCACCAACTCGTCGGCGGGAATGCCGATTGCCGAGACGCACGAATAGACGTGACGATGCAGATCGATGAGACCGGGCATCACGATCTTGCCTGAGCGCGGTATGCTGCGGCGCTGATCGTTGCTCAAACATCGAACGTCAGCTCCGATCTGGTGCCGCGGCGACCTTCGCGATTCGATATGGTGAGTTTCGCCCCGACCTTCGCAAGCGCGAGCTTGACGATCGCGAGGCCCAGCCCGCTTCCGATCGGGCTCCTCAGCCTTCCCCGGAAGAAGCGTTTGCCGATCTGGTCGAGCTCGTCGGGAGGGATTCCCGGCCCCTCGTCCTCGATCGCGATGGCGTTCTTGCCAGCGCTCCAGACCACACGTCCTTCTCGAGTGTGCTGTACGGCGTTTTCATGCAAGTTCCGAAGCGCGAGTTGGAGGCATTCGGCATTCGTGTTGAGCACCATCGTTCGGACGCCGGCGTCGATCGTCACGGTCGTCCGCTCGTGCCTTGGCGTAGCGGCGACGATTTCCTCCAGAATGGGCCCGACCGCGACGGGCGCCAGCGGCGCGTTGACAGCGTCGGAATCCAGCCTTGCGATCGTCAGCAATTGGCGCACCAGGCGCGTGCTGCGATCGACCGCGGTTACGATCTGCTCGAGCGCACCACGGACGACCTGCGGATCATCGGCAGCCAGAGCCACCTGGGCCTGCGTCTTCAGGCCCGCGAGCGGCGTGCGCAGTTCGTGCGCGGCGAAGGCGGTTACCTCGCGTTCGTGCCGGCGTGCGGCCTCAACCCTGCTGAGAAGGCCGTTCAGGGCGAGGGCCAGCGGCCTGACCTCGGCCGGGGCCCGCTCGGTTTCCACCTGCCGCATGTCGTCCGGCTCCCGCGTGCCGAGGTCCTGAGCCATTTGTCGCAGCGGGCGCAGGCCCTGTCCGACACTCGCCCAGATCGCGGCACCGAGCAGCGGCGCGATCAGCAGCGCGGGCAGCATGAGTCCCTTGATCAGATCCGTCACCAGGCGTTCCCGCAGCCCGACACGGTCCCCGACCATCACCCGCAGATTGTGGTCGGCGTCCTCGACGGAGAACACGCGCCAGGGTTCGCCGTCGATGATCCGGTCCGAGAAGCCGGATGCGGCGGGCGAGAGCTGCTGGTCGGGCGCGCCGCTCGACTTGGCGACCATCCGGCCGTCGAGCGACCAGATCTGGCACGACAGCTGGCGTTCGTAGCTGCCGAGCGGCTGCGCGGCCGCAGGCACCGAGTTTCCGGGGAGATTGTCGAGTCCCGACGCCAGCGAGGCCACCATGCGCGCGGCCTCCTGCAGGCGCGTGTCGAGAACATGCTCTACCTCGTCGCGGCTTCCGACGTAGATCCAGACGACCGCCGCGACCCAGACGATCCCGGTCGCGGCAAGCAGTATCGCGAACAGTCTCAGTCTCAAGGACCTCATCGGACGGTCCCCATCCGGTAGCCCACGCCGCGCAGCGTCTGGATTGCATCCCTCCCGATCTTATTGCGGAGATTGTGGATGTGAACCTCGACTGCGTTGCTTTCCACGTCCTCCTGCCAGCCGTAGAGGCGTTCCTCCAGTTCGGCACGCGAGCGGACCTGCTCCGGACGCTCCATCAACGCTGCCAGGATGGCAAACTCGCGGCGCGACAGGTTGATCGGTTCGCCTGAGACGGTCGCCGAGAGATCGGCCGGTGAAAGCACGATGGCGCCGTAGGTCATCGTTGGACCCGCACGCCCGCCTTCCCGGCGGACGATGGCGCGCAGGCGCGCGGCCAATTCATCGAGATCGAACGGTTTCGCCAGGTAGTCGTCGGCTCCAGAATCCAATCCGGAGACCTTGTCGCCGACGCTATCGCGCGCCGTCAGGAGAAGAACGGGCGTCGCGTCCTGGCGTCCCCGGAGCCTGCGCAGCAAATCCAGGCCGCTTCCATCCGGCAGCATGATGTCGAGCACGACCGCCGAGTAGCGGGTCGTCGAGAGCGCGTTATCGGCGTCCTCGCAGGTGGCGACCGCGTCGACGGTTGCGCCCGTCAGAGACAGGCCCGCTCGCAGACCGTCGGACAGGATCGGATCATCTTCGACAACGAGTATGCGCATCATTTTCTCCGAGACTCCCCTCGGTCGCCCGCCTTAAGGCTGGCTTAAGGCAGACTATCCAAGTCGCGGCATCCGCTCACAAGACGCAGGGCCGCCACAGGATGCCGGGCTTTCATCGACTATCGGTCATATTGGTCGTTCTTCTGTCGTCCTCCTTCGCGGTGGCCCGGGCAGGAACGCCGCCTCCCGCCGACGAGGCGTTCCAATTGAAGGTTTCGCGCGACGATGCCGGGCTCTCCCTCGTCTGGGCGATCGGACCGGGCAGCTACCTCTACCGCGCCATGATCGCCGCCAACAACGCAGTGGTTCCCGGGACGCCCGTCGCGGTCCGGACGCCGCCGGGAGAACCCAAGGATGATCCGGACTTCGGGTCGCAGGAAATCTACCGGAACTCAGCAAAGGCCGAAATCGCATCCACCGATCTGCAAGGGCTGCACCAGATCGTAGTGACCTATCAGGGCTGTGCGGAAGAGTACCAGATCTGCTACCCGCCGGTCGCCAAGACGATCGATCTGCAGACGCTGGCCATCAAGAACCGCGACGACACCAGCGCGTTGTCGCCCGGATCCTCATCACCTTTCGTGGATGCTCCGGTCGCAGCCGGCGTACCGGAAGACGATGGTTTGAAGACGGCCGCCCTCACACCTGACGTGGACATCTCCTTCTGGGTGACGCTCGGCGGCACGCTGGCATCGTTCTTCGGCTTCGGCGTTCTGCTATCATTCTCACCCTGCACCTTCCCACTTGTGCCGATCTTCTTCGGCGTATTGGCCCGTTCGCAGGAGGAGCTTTCGTTCAGTCGCGGTCTCGCCCTGGCGGCGACTTTCGTCGGTGCGTCGGCATCGGCCTACGCGACGCTGGGCGCGTTCGCGGCCTGGTCCGGCTCCGGAGAGAACCTGCAGATCCTGCTGCAGACACCGCTCGCGCTTGGCGTGATCAGCGCGGTGCTCGTCATCCTTTCGCTGTCGATGTTCGGCTTATTCGACATCCAGCTGCCGGCCGCCTTTGTCGCGCGTATACCGGACGTGGCCTCCGGCGGCGGTCGCGGACCGCTGGCCGCCGCCGCCGTTCTCGGCTTCGGATCGGCGCTGATCGCGGGGCCCTGCGTCACACCTCCGCTTGCCACGGCGCTGCTGTATGTCGCCAGGACCGGCGACGTCGTGTGCGGCATGGCCGCCCTTTTCCTGTTCGGCGTCGGCATGGGCGTGCCGCTTCTCCTCTTTGGAGCGCTAGGGCCGAGATTCCTGCCCAGGCCCGGCCGCTGGCTCGTCCGTGTCAGGCATGGCTTCGGGTTCATCCTGCTCGCCGTCGCGATCTCGATCTTCTCTCGCGCTCTGTCGCAGCAGACCACGCTGCAGCTGTGGGGCGCGCTCGCGACGGGTATCTCCGTCTATTTCGGCACCCAGTTCCTGACAGCGCATAGTCGATGGAGGTTCGTCTCGATGGGCATGGCGAGCTTCGCGCTTCTGGTCGGCTCGGTCCTGATGATCGGCTCGGCGGACAACGACAATCCGGACGCGACGCGCATCCTCGACCAATTCGTGAGCCGCGACACCGGACCCGACCCCTCCGTCCGAACGATCCGATCGGTCGCCGCGCTGGACCATGAACTCGCCGCGGCGCGCGCCGACGAAAGGCCGGTCATGCTCGACTTTTCCGCCGACTGGTGCGTCGAATGCAGGGTCATGGATGCCGTCCTGCGCAAACCTGAAGTACGCAAACGGCTGCAAGACTTCAGGATAGTGCGTGCCGACGTCACCGCTGTCGACGACGCGAGCCGCGCCCTGATGAAGCGCTTCGGAATCGTCGGGCCGCCGACGATCCTGCTGTTCGGCGCACACGGAAGCGTCGATCCCACGACCAAAATCATCGGCGCCGTCGATGCCGACGCCCTGCTCGGAAAATTGTCGGCCGTCGCCTCGGCCGACTGACCCCAAACTCACGGAAGAAGAAAGGCAGACATGATTCAGCACATCTCCCGACGCACGCTCGCTCAGATGATCGCCGTCGCCGCCATCCCCTGCCTGGTCGGGCCCGCGCGCGCCGACGACGGCCCCTCCGAAGCAGACGTATCGCGCGAGGCGATCCTGTACGATCCCGCGGCACCGACCGCGGGAAACCCGAAGGGCGATCTGACGATCGTGGTTTTCTTCGACTATAATTGCCCCTTCTGCAAGCAAGCGGAGCCCGAGCTTGAGCGGTTGGTGAAGACCGATGGCAACATCCGCCTCGTCTACAAGGACTGGCCGATCCTAACGCCGGACTCGATCAAGGGCGCTCAGTGGGCTCTGGCCGCGAAGTATCAGAACCGCTACGACGCCGCGCACTTGGCAATGATGGGCATTCCCGGGCCGAAGATTCCCGCCGAGCGGATGCGGGAAGCGATCGCGAAGTCCGGCGTCGACATGGCTCGTCTCGATGCCGATCTCCAGGCCCACGGCGACGACATCACCAAGCTCCTGCGCCGCAATCTCGCCCAGGCGGACTCGCTGGGGCTGATGGGCACGCCCGCCTACATCGTCGGCCAGTACCGTGTGACGCAGGCCCTGAACTACGAAGGCTTCAAGCGCGTCGCTGCGGACGCGCGTGCCCGCGCGGCAAAGAAGTGAGCAACGCGGAGCCGCTCTCAAACCTGGCGTAGGCTGTAGATCGAAGCTTGCCGCCATCGGCGGTGGCACGCCGGGATCGTCGAATCTCGGAGGCACGCCTTCTCTCAAGGACGGACGCATGGAGCGTAGGATATTTCCCGGGACCGGGTACGCCGGCGTCCCTGATCAGCGATCTTCGCTACGACAAACTCGACTACGTCGGCTTCCGCCGGGCTGTCGCGAACCCGCGCCGACAGGCGGCGTCGAAGGAGCCGAAATGATGTCTCACAAGCGATGGGCGGTAGCTGCGGCGCTACTTCTGCCGATGGCGCTCGCAGGCTGTGTGTCCGGTTCCGACATCATGCCCAAGGCCGCGGCCTACGCGTCGACGTCCGGTTCTCGATATGATGCGGTCTCGGACGGAGACTACACTATTGCTGCTGTTCCTGCCCGCGACTTGAAGACTCGCTACATGCGTCAGCTCGTCGACGATCCGACCGGAGAGTCTGTCGGGACCGTTGTCGTAGATCCGAAGAACCGATTCCTCTACCTTGTGCAGGAAGGTGGCAAGGCATTGCGTTACGGCGTGGGCGTCGGCAGGGCCGGCATGGCGTGGTCAGGTACGGCCAAGGTAGCCATCAAACGTGAATGGCCGAGCTGGACACCGACCAGGCACATGATCGCCCGCGAGCCGAACAAATACGTCAAGTGGGCCCGAGGCATGGACGGCGGCACGCAGAACCCGCTCGGTGCGCGCGCGCTCTATCTGTTCAGAAACGGCAAGGACACGCTGTACAGGATTCACGGCACCAACGAGCCGTGGTCGATCGGCCAGGCGATGTCCTCCGGCTGCATTCGCATGATGAACCAGGACGTGATCGATCTGTACCGTCGCGTTCCATCGGGAACCAAGGTCGTGGTGCTTCCGGCCGCCGTGGAGTCCGCAGCCGCCCGCGAATGATTTCATGCCGCGATTGAGGTCCGACATGTCGTCACCGACGAGGCGAGTAACGCCAGCGCGACTTAGATCGCTTCGACCGCCGCCCTCAACTCACGGCGAACTTGTTCCGCGATGGCTCTCAGGGATTCGTTTTGTATCGCCTGCATTGACGCGACCGGATCGACCGCCGCGACCTCCGTCTTTCCGGCAACTTCCTGAACAATCACGTTGCACGGAAGCATGGTGCCGATCTTGTCCTCCGCCATCAGCGCCTCGTGAGCCATCTTTGGATTGCAGGCGCCGAGTATAACGTAGGGCCGGAAGTCGGCCCCGGTTTTCTCCTTTAGAGTCGACTGCACGTCGATCCTGGTCAACACCCCGAACCCGCGGCCCTTGAGCGCCGATATCGCTCGGTCGACGCCTTCCGCGAAAGGAACGTCAAGCTTCTTCGCGAAGTAGTAGGACATTCCAGACTCCTCTACTGGGTGACCGGCAGAGCTACGCCGGTACGGTCGCGTTCGTCCTACCGGTAGAAGCCCGAAGGGCCGCGTCGGCGCTTTCAGCCACGTGTCCGAAATCGCCTCTCAGCGCCATGAGGGCTCGGCGTTCCTCCTCGATTTCGTAGGACGTCCGGAAGCCCAGCTTTCTCAAAACCGGGACCGGAGGGCACCAGCCTTGGATCGCGTGCTGAAATAGAAAGCTCGTGACCAACGCCGGAAGGGCGAGCCAGCGCCGGCTGTTAGTGGCGGCCAACGCGATGCCGGCGAAGCCGATAACCGCGGCATTGGCTTCGATCGCCCTCTCGATATCCCACTCCTCGTCGATTTCACGCAGTCGGCCGGCGATCTGATCGCGGTGTTCGGCGAAATAGGCAACGTTGGCCTGCATCGTGCGTTTGATGCGCAGGTTGTCGCTTTCGGAAGAATGGAGAGGCACACGGTTTCGCGTCGTCGTCATGAATCCTCCACGCGTTGGCCCGACTACGCACGGGGTTTTGGTTTGTTCCTAATCTACATGGCGATAGGTTTGGTCCGCGCCGCCTGGGTCGGATCGCGGGAGTTGCTCCTCGCCAACATCGGCCCCAGCTCAAGCCGCTTCGCTCCCGAAACCTGCTTCGGCCCAAGGACACCGTTCAAACTTGAACAGCATTCATGTTCAATCGAGTGGCTGACACAACCGTGTGAGTACGGGTCCTACGCCCTTCTCATCAGCTTGAGCGAGGCCGCAAGGCGCAAGCTGCGTTTGCCGGCAAGTGCGATGCCTTCGAGCTCGCCGCTGTCTTCCGTGCAGGTTCCGGAGAACCCGATCCCGACCTCGAGGCCGCCGAACACCGGGTTCTCCCCCTTCGCCGGCGTATGCTCCTGGTTCAGCATCTCGCCCTTCCAGCGGCCGTCCGCCGAGGAATAGGAGCCAAGATAATAGAAGAACGCATCGCCGCCGAGGATGCGACCGTCGATCAGCAGCATCACTCCGGACAGTCCGGCATCGATGCCGTCCAGCGCGCTCAGCTTCATCCCGTAGAGCCCGTTGGCGATGCCGCCCGGCCCGACCGCACCGCTCGGAGGCAAGCCCTCGTCGTCAAGTCGCGTGAGATTGGCCCAGAATCTGGCGCCCGGCATCGTGTCCGAGCTGCCCTCCAGACGGATCTCGTTGCCATACAGCCGGCCGCGCGCCCCGATCGAGGCGACGTCCGCACCCATCAGCGGCTTGTAGTTGGGATCGTGGTTGTGCCGCTCGGTGATGACCCCGGCGATAATCTCGCCGTCGCGCTCGACGTACGTGCCTAGATGCGCAAACCCCGAATTGCCGCCCAGCATCTTGCCGTCGTGCAAGCACATGATGCTGCGGCCAAAACCGTCGTTGACGCCGTATTCAACCTTGTAGAGTCCGTCCAGCAACGTCATGAACCCGAAATCGGAAAGAATTGCGCGCTACCTAGCATCGTGGCCGGCTTGAAGCCACACGGCTTTTCCGCGCATGACCGCTCACGGGACCCTCAGCGCTACGATGCCAGTATGTCCCTGTTTTGCCCGACAGGTCAAATCGACTGCGCAAAATCCGCATTCGTGTGATTTCAGTGGCTCGGCTACTGTGCATGGGGTCGTTTTTCGATTTCGTGTGCGGCTCGCGCAAGAGACCCCGGACGCAGTCGGCATGACGCTTGAACCGGCTTCCTCCAAGGCACGACCAAGCGGCATGAATGCGACACCGCAAGCAGCCGATGACGAGCTCAGCGCGATCATCTCCAGCGCCGCAAGGCAGCCGCTGCTCGATGCGGCGTACGAGCTCTGGCGCCAGCGCCATCGCCTGGATACGATTGCGGGCCGGCCGACGGCCGAAGAGATCCGTTTCAACCGCACCCTCACCCCTGAGCAGCTCAGCGGCAAGTACCGCCAAGATCGCGACCACGCCCATGAAGGGCCGATGTTCGGCTATGTGAAGCGTGCCCATCCGCGCGCCGACGACCAGGCGATCCGGCAGGCCATCATGACCGCCGTCAAATTCGAGGATGAATACAACAAGCAATTCGACTGGAACGGCGATTTCTGGAATTGCGTGGTGCGCGCGGTGGCGCAGGCCGGGCGAAAATATCCGGACTATCTCGAGACCACCTACCGCGACGCCCGCAACGATCTTGCCTACCACATGAAGTGAGCTAGAAGCACAGCGTGGTGACGAGCTTGCCCTGCTTGTCCTTGATCGCATAGGGGCAACGAATGCGCTCCAGCGCCTTCCTGGCGTCCTCGTCGCCGAGCGCGGCGGCGCGCTCGTAGTACGCCTTCGCCGCCTCCTTGTCTTTCGCACCGCCGCGGCCTTCCTGTGCGAATGCGCCCATCCTCTCCAGCGCGCCGGGATGGTTTTGTGCCGCCGCCTTCTCGAACAGCGCACGCGCGGCGGCATCGTCCCTGGCGCCGCCCGAGCCTTCGGACAGCATCAGGCCAAGCTGGTACTGCGCTTCCGCATTGGTCTCAGCTGCCTTGCCGAGCAGCGCGCGCGCCTGGGCGGGGTCGGCCGGCGCGGCGCCACCTGCGCCGCCGAGCGCGGCGAGATTGCTGACGCCGCGAGGGTTGCCGGACTGCGCCGCCTTCTCGAACAGCTTTCTCGCTTGCCCTTCGTCCTTGGCAATGCCGGAGCCGGTGGCGTAGGCGACGCCGAGCTCGACCATGGCCGCACTCGATCCCTTCTCGGCAGCCTTGCGCCAGGCCGCAATCGCCTCGCCGGTCTGCCGGTTGGCCGCATGGGCTCGGCCGAGCGCGAACATGGCGCGGCGCGCTGACGGCGCGGCCTGCTTGCAGAACTTGATGGCGGTGGCGACGTCTGACGGCGCGATTTCCGTCACGCCCTTCACGTCCGCCGGTTTGTCGGGATCGCTGGGATCGGCGGCAATGCGGTCGCACAGGACGAGGTCGGCCGATTGCGCATGCGCCATCACGGGCACGGCAAGCGCGAAAATCATCGCGAGGAGATTGGTTCGCATAGTCGTTACGTTGCGTCCCCGCCCCGGCAAATTCAAGGCTCAAGTCTCGACCAGCAACGCAGACACGAGCGTCAGAGGAACGAGCATCATCACGATGCAAAAATCCGCCGGAGCTTTCGCTCCGGCGGATTGAGACCAACCCGGGCCAGCCCCCCAGCCCGGGCCGGGAGGATCTTAGGCGGCGGCCTTCTTGTCGGTCGGCACGGACGCGATCGTCTTCAGGATCTGCGAAGCGATCTGGTAGGGGTCGCCCTGCGAGTTCGGACGGCGGTCTTCCAGATAGCCCTTGTAGCCGTTGTTGACGAACGAGTGCGGAACGCGGATCGAAGCACCGCGGTCGGCCACGCCGTAGCTGAACTTGTTCCAGGGCGCGGTCTCGTGCTTGCCGGTCAGGCGCTTGTCGTTGTCCGGGCCGTAGACGGCGATGTGGTCCATCAGGTTCTTCTCGAAGGCAGCCATCAGCGACTCGAAATACTCCTTGCCGCCGACCTCGCGCATATAGGCAGTCGAGAAGTTGGCATGCATGCCGGAGCCGTTCCAGTCGGTGTCGCCGAGCGGCTTGCAGTGGAATTCGATGTCGATGCCGTACTTCTCGGTCAGGCGCAGCATCAGGTAGCGGGCCATCCACATCTGGTCAGCAGCGGTCTTGGAGCCCTTGCCGAAGATCTGGAATTCCCACTGGCCCTTGGCGACTTCCGCGTTGATGCCTTCATGATTGATGCCGGCAGCCAGGCAGAGGTCGAGATGCTCTTCGACGATCTTGCGGGCGATGTCGCCGACGAACTTGTAGCCGACGCCGGTGTAGTACGGGCCCTGCGGCGCCGGATAGCCGTATTCCGGGAAGCCGAGCGGACGGCCGTCCTTGTAGAAGAAGTATTCCTGCTCGAAGCCGAACCAAGCGCCGGGATCGTCGAGAATGGTGGCGCGCTTGTTGGACGGATGCGGGGTCTTGCCGTCGGGCATCATGACTTCGCACATCACCAGCACACCGTTGGTGCGCGCGCCATCCGGGAACACCGCGACCGGCTTCAGCACGCAATCGGAGCTGTGACCTTCGGCCTGCATGGTGGAGGAGCCATCGAAGCCCCAGAGCGGAAGCTGCTCGAGCGTCGGGAACGACGCGAATTCCTTGATCTGAGTTTTGCCGCGCAAATTCGGAGTCGGCGTATATCCGTCGAGCCAGATGTACTCGAGCTTATACTTGGTCATTGAGCCTCTCTGTAGATGATGCGAAAGGTTGGGGGCCCGGGAGGCCCCCGCACGTTTTGTACCCGGCCATCATCGGCCGGGCCTTCCCAAGCATTTGTCGTGCCAAAAGGACGCAGGGCGAGAGGTTTTCCGCGGAGCGGGTCTCTCCGTGTCACCGACGAGGCCCCACCTGGACTGTGCGTCATAGCGGCGCACCCTCGCGTGATGCTGCACGGCGGGAATGGCGGGGAAAGCGCCCGTTTCTCAAGCAGTGGACGGGCACTTTGAGGTTGCCGACCAAACGCGCATCAACGGCCGGCAATTTTCGCAAAGGCTGACACCCCTGCCCAGCAACCTTTGGAACGGCCTACGCGTTAGCCTTCGAGACGCTGCCTCGGAAGATGCAGCAGGCCGCCTGCCTACAAAATAAGCGGCAACTGATCTCCTTTTCAGCACTTTCCAATTCGGGAAGCGCGGCCGATATGGGGACTCCAGTAACCACAATCGAACGAGTCGGGCGCACCATGGAGGCCAAGGCGCTTCGACCAAGGAGAAATCGCAATGATGAACAATGGTCTAAGTCACGGATCTGCGAAGATCTATCAATTCCCCGCCGGGGGCCGCGCGGCTCTCGCCGGACGCCGCTATGGCGACACCCGCCTTCCTGCCGATCACGCTTCGCCGCCTTCGAACGTCTCGATTTGCAGCGACAGCTGGTATCATCAGGATGCAGTCGACGAAGCCAAGCCGAAATGGGACCGCTGATGCCTTTACTCGGTTTGAAAGCGCCGCACCCTCGCCGTCACGCGGTGGCAGTTCGAAAAGGACCGAAACAACGGAGTTTCGGTCCTTTTTGATTCCGGCGCGAACCACATCATTCAGATCACCGCGCAGGCCGTAACCGGGCGCTTCAGGTGCTTCACCGTCGTGGGCCCGGCCTTGGGAATCCTCAATGTGACCCCAGCCCCCGAATAGCGTATCCCCGAAACCGCCGGTCTCCTGGCCAGCGTGACCGGCTCACCGTCGATCTGGAGGAAGGCGCGCCTGTCGCCGTCATAAAGCCCGATAATGAACTGCGTACCATCGACACAGCGATAGGTCTGGAACGTCTGTGCGTCGGCCCGCCGTGCTGCCAGGATTCCGGCCACCAGCATGGTGACGACCAAAACAATGGCCTTGTGTCGGTCCATGTTCGCCCTCTCTAATGGACTCAAGGATGCCGTAGCGCATCCATGGAACCATAACCCAACCTGATCTCATGTCAGACTCTCCTGCCCGTCATCTTGCCCTGCAAGGCGCCAGCAATTTTCGCGATCTGGGCGGTTATCCGACCACCGACGGCCGCATCACGCGTTGGCGGCACATCTTCCGCTCCAATCATCTCGGCCAGCTCACCGCTGCCGACATCGAGATCGTCCGCGCACTGGGCGTCAGAAGCGCATTCGATTTTCGCGGGCTGGAAGAGCGCGCGGCCGGGCTCTGCGCCCTGAACGAGATCATGGTGCATCCGCTTCCGATCGAGCCGACCGTGGTGGCCGCGCTACGCACCGAACTCGCCCGGGGCAAGCTCACGGCGCCGGTGGCGCTGGAGCTCATGCGCGAGTCCTATCGCAACTATGTTCGCCACAACACGCACTGCTTTCGCGCGCTGTTCGGCCATCTGCTGGAAGACCGCGCGCCGCTGGTGATTCACTGCACCGCCGGGAAGGACCGGACCGGCTTCGCCAGCGCGCTGATCCTGCATGCGCTCGGCGTGCCCGATGACGTCATTGCCGAGGACTACCTCTTGACCAAACGGCACTACAGGCGCGACGTGTCAACCGCCTCGGATCTTCCCGCCGATGTTCTCGAGGCCATCGGCAGCGTCGATGCCTCCTATCTTGCTGCGGCTTTCGAAGCCGTCGGCCATGAATATGGCGATCTCGAAACCTATCTGCGCGATGGGCTCAAGCTCGGCGCGGCAGAGCGAAGCGCGCTAAAGGCTCGCTATCTGCAATCATAGGCGGCCGCGCCGGAGAACGACATGCAAGACAGAGTCCTGATAGTTACAGGCGCACGCGGCGCGCTCGGCAAGGTGGTCGTCGAGATCGCACAATCACGCGGCGCGCGCGTGGCCGGCATCGATCATGCACCGTCGCAAGAGTCCGCAACGCTTGAGGGCATCGAGATCGGCGGCATCGATCTGTCCGACGCGGCTCAAGCGAAAACTGCGGTCGATGCGGCGGCAAGGCATTTCGGCCGGCTCGATGCGCTGATCAACGTCGCCGGCGGCTTCGCTTTCGAGACTGTTGGCGACGGCGACATCAAGACCTGGCAACGCATGTACGCGCTGAATGTCCTGACTGCACTCAACACTTCACGCGCGGCGCTGCCGCATCTCGCCGCATCCAAGGCTGGCCGGATCGTCAACATCGGCGCAACGGGCGCGCTCCAGGCCGGCAGCGGCATGGGTCCCTACGCGGCGTCGAAAGCCGGCGTGCATCGCCTCACCGAAGCGCTTGCCGACGAGTGGAAGGGCAAGGTCACGGTCAACGCCGTGCTGCCTTCGATCATCGACACCCCGGCCAACCGCGCCGACATGCCGAAAGCCGACTTCTCCAAATGGGTGACGCCGCAGGAGCTCGCCGAAGTCATCCTGTTCCTCGCCAGCGCCGCCGCGAGCGGCGTCACAGGCGCCCTGATCCCCGTCGGCGGACGAGTCTGATCACGCACTGTCTGGTTGCTGGCCCGATTCAATCGGAGCCGAGAAGGCACTAGACTGGCCAACAACTGATTCTCCGACTCGGAACGACCTTGGAAACCGCGCTCTATCTGCCCGTCAAACGCTTCCTTGAGGAGCTCGGCTTTACGGTCAAGGGCGAGATCGGCGGCTGCGATCTCGTCGGGCTCAGCGCGGGCGATCCTCCGGTCGTTGTGATCGGCGAGCTAAAGCTTGCCTTCAATCTCGAACTGATCCTGCAGGCGGTCGATCGCGCGCCGGCCGGCGACGAAGTCTGGATCGCAGCCAAGATGTCAGCGCGTGGCAAGGGACGCGAGAACGATGCGCGCTACCGCAATCTCTGCCGTCGTCTCGGCTTCGGCATGCTGGGAGTGACCGATCGCGGCCAGGTCGAGGTGCTGGTCAAGCCGCCGACCGCGGCACCGCGGCGCGAGCCGAAGGTGCGCTCGCGGCTCGTCGCCGAGCATCAGCGGCGCCAGGGCGATCCGGTGCTCGGCGGCAGCACCCGCGCACCGATCATGACGGCGTATCGGCAGCAGGCATTGGCCTGTGCATCCGCGCTCGCCGAGGGTCCGAAGCCCGTGCGCGAACTGCGCGAACGCTGTCCCGACGCCGGAAAGATCTTGCTCAACAATGTGTATGGCTGGTTCGACCGCACCGAGCGGGGAATCTACGGACTCACCGAAGCCGGACACGCGGCTCTGAAACGTTGGCCCCAGCAGCGGGTTGGGGCTAATGCCGGTCCGGCGACACTGCCGTGACGCCGGCCAATGCATAGCTGAGATGCCACACCGATTTCATATTGCAATGCAACATTCTCGGCACTAGGTATCCCGGCATCACGATGAGGCCGTTATGAGCGCAGACTGGAACACCAAATATGGCACGCGGCGTGTCCGCCACGATCCGCCCACCTTGGACGAGGCAATCTTCGCCGCGGTCGGCATCACCGACGATCAGGCGCAGCAGGCCGAGATCGCCGCAGCCTTGATGGGAATGCCGCTCGACGTCGTCCAGGCCGAAGTGAAGAAGCAGGCTCGAACCAACAGCCGCCTCACCGCAACCCGCGTGATCGCCGGCGAGCAAGGCGCGCAGCGCTCCGTGGTCGTCGAGCGCCGCGTCGTCCGCCGTTTCGGCAACGACAAGCGCACCGGGACCTGAGCGTTTATTTCATACCCGGAATACGAAAGCGGACCGGCCTTGCCGGTCCGCTTGTGATTCCTGCCCGTTGTTTTCGGGCTATGCGGCGCGATTGCCGTACATGCTGGAGATCAGCTTCCAGCAAGTGCTGTTGAAGCTCAGGAGAGCACGCCCGGTCGTGAACGGCGAGGCTGCGAGATCGGCGAGTTCTGCCTCGGGCGTCTTGACGAGGTCGATCGTACCGGTCGACTCCCCGTGGCGGAAAGCCAGATGCGCGCCGAACTTCCGGGCGAGCGCCCGCATCGCGTGATTCTCGGCGCCCGTGGTGATCCGCAGCTGCTTGTAGCCTTTCCAGCGCGCCTCCGCGATCAGGCGACGGAACAGCACGGTGCCGACACCCTGGCGACGCGCGGAGGCTTCCACGCTGAAGGCGACTTCAGGCAAGCAATCACCTTCCGGCGGGTGCAGTTCGGCCGCGCCACGCACGACGCCATCGACGATATAGGCAACGATGACGGTGCCGTCCTCAGCGCAGCGGGCAGCGTAGCGCTCGATGAAGCTGTCATCGAGAAAGCCGTTGAAACGGTCGTGTCGGCTGGCGGCATCGAGCCTCAGCAAATGATCGCGCAGGAGCGGTAATTCTTCCTGCTGAATCAGGGTCCGCACATAGCCGGGAGCCGTGCGGACGGTATCTTCAAGTACCACGTCAGAACTCCTCTTGGTGTCCCTCGAGGAGGCGTTCGAATCCCTAGGCCCCCTATATTGTGCATCGCAGCATACTTTGCAAGACGAGGACCTGCCCAAGTTTGAGGCATGGAAAACGACCAATTCGTTAACAAAATCAGAGTCCCGTAGTCTTACAGGACGAGCTGAGTCTGGGTGACCACGGCAACGAGCTTGCCGTCTTCGGTCTCCAGCCGCGTGGTCCAGACCTGGGTCCGTCGTCCCCGATGGACCGGCGTTGCCGTGGCAATGACCGTGGTTCCCTCCTTCGCCCCACCGATGAAATTGGTCTTGCTCTCCAGCGTTGTCGTGCCCTTGGCATCTTCGGGCAGATTGATCACGGTAGCAGCCGCGCCAACGGAATCGGCCAGCGCCATCACCGCCCCGCCATGGATGGTGTGGTGAAGTGTGCAGAGATCAGGCCGAACCGTCATCCGCGCCACCACGCGATCCTTTCCGGCCTCGATGAACTCGACGCCCTTGAACTCGGCGAACGGCATCTTCATCGCTTTAAGTTTCTCGAGCGGCGTCATCATATCTCCTCCCAATTCGTTGTTCTCGCAGCGTGAATTGCTTGACGCGGCAAAGCAATGACCTCGGAGGTAATGGCCGTGCTGACATAGGCCCGCTGCGCCGACAGTCTCGTGTCCCGGACGCGCAGCGTTGCTGCGCCGCGTTCGGGCACAGCAGAGCTCACGTCACCGCATTCACGACCTGATATTCTGGCCGCCGCCACACCTCGTCCACGATCACCTCCTCGATGATCTCCGCGGCCCGCACAATCTCGATCTCACCTATGTAGAGCGGCGTAATCCCGAACCTCATGATGTCAGGCGCGCGGAAATCGCCGATGACCCCGCGGGCGATCAAGGCCTGCATCGCTGCGTAGCCGGCCTCAAAGGCAAAGGAGACTTGCGAGCCGCGATGCTCATGTGCCCGCGGGGTGACGAGCTTGAGCTGCGGGCAGCGGCGCTCGACTTCACTGATGAGGAGATCGCCCAGCGCCAGCGAACGCGCGCGGACCTCGGCGATATCGACACGGTCCCATACGTCCAGTGAGGCTTCCAGCGCCGCCATCGCCAGCACCGGCGGCGTGCCGACGCGCATCCGTTCGACGCCGCCGGCGGCCGCATAGGCGAGCTCGAACGCAAACGGCTTCGCGTGGCCCATCCACCCCGACAGCGCAGCACGGGCGCTCTCGGCATGCCGCGGCGAGACGTAGAGGAAAGCCGGCGCACCGGGACCGGCATTGAGATATTTGTACGTGCAGCCGGCGGCGAAATCGACGGCGCAGCCGGAGAGATCGACCGGCAGCGCACCCGCGGAATGGGCGAGATCCCAGACCGTGACGATCCCGAGCGCATGCGCTTTCGCGCTGAGCTTCGCCATGTCGTGGCGGCGTCCGGTGCGGTAGTCGACCTCGGTGATGTAGAGCACTGCAATCTCCTCCGACAGCGCAGCCTCAATCGCCTCCGGAGCCACCAGGCGCAATTGATGCCCGCGCCCGAGCGTCGCGATCAAACCCTCGGCCATGTAGAGGTCGGTCGGGAAATTGCCGGTGTCGGAGAGGACGACCCCGCGCGAAGCATTCATGTCGAGCCCGGCGGCGAGCGCCTGATAGACCTTGAGCGAGAGCGTGTCTCCGACCATCACCGAACCGGCTGCAGCCCCGATCAGCCGCGCGATCCGGTCGCCGAGATGACGGGGTTGGGCGTACCAGCCTGCGGTGTTCCAGGCGCGGATCAGCTCGTTCCCCCACTCGGCCGTGATGACGCGGTTGACGCGCTCGGCAACTCCGAGAGGCAGCGCGCCAAGCGAGTTGCCGTCGAGATAGATCACGCCGTCAGGCAGATGGAATAACGCCCTGGTGTCGTCGTAGACGCGAAGCCTGGCCATGACATCCCTACAGAATCGTCCGCACGCGCCAGAGCTCGGGAAACAGCTCGACCTCCAGCATACGCTTGAGATAGCTGACGCCGCCCGTGCCGCCGGTGCCGCGCTTGAACCCGATGACGCGCTCGACCGTGGTCACATGATTGAAGCGCCAGCGGCGGAAATAGTCTTCGAAATCGACCAGCTTCTCGGCCAGTTCGTAGAGCATCCAGTGCGTCTCCGGCGCCTCGTAGACGATGCGCCAGGCCTGCAGCACGCCTTCGTTGAAGCTGTGGGTCTCGCGAACATCGCGCGCCAGCACCGCCGCAGGCATCCTGAGCCCGTTCCGGTCGGCCAGGCGCAACACCTCGTCATAGAGGCTTGGCGTCGCAAGTTCGGCTTGGAGCAGCTTCGTCGTCTCCGCATCGTGCGCATGCGGCTTCAGCATGGCGTGATTGCGGTTGCCGAGCAGGAATTCGATCAACCGGTATTGGGTCGACTGGAAGCCTGAGGACTGCCCGAGCTGCGAGCGGAAGCGGGTATATTCGCTGGGCGTCATCGTGCGAAGCACGTCCCATGCCGCGTTGAGCTGCTCGAAGATGCGCGACATCCGCGCCAGCATCTTCATCGCGGGTTGCACCTCATCTCGCGAGATCGCTCGGCGCGCTGCGGTGAGCTCGTGAATGGCAAGGCGCATCCACAGCTCCGTGGTCTGATGCTGAATGATGAACAGCATCTCGTCATGTGCTTCCGAGAGCGGATGCTGCGCGCCGAGGATCGCATCCAGCGCCAGATAATCGCCATAGGACATCCGCCGGGCGAAATCGGTCTCGGCGCCTTCGCTCGTGGGATCGTAATTGCTGGACGTCATGACGGGTGCCTTTCGATCCATGTTCCCCGCTTCAGTCAAGGCCGATCAGGCGGGCTGTGATTGCCGACGACGCATCCTTCAGTCCGTCGACCACGGTAAAATGGTTCAGCCCTGGATCGATAACGAGGCGGGTGGGTACGTCGAAGCCGGTCCAGATATTGGCCATCAGATCCGACTGGCGAATGAATTCGGGCCGTTCGCCGCCGCCGACCCAGGCGGTCAGGGGCGAATGCCCGCGCGGCAGATGCAGCGCCGCGCTTTCCAGCGTCGCCTCCTCCATCGTCATGCGTAACGTCTCGTTCATCCTGGTCTTGAGCAGCGGACGCAGATCGTGCAGGCCGCTGATCGAAAGCGTGCCGGCAATGCGATTGTAGACGGCGGGCTCCAGCCGGCTGTCGTCGCACAGCATGCGCGTGACGAGATGGCCGCCCGCGGAATGTCCCGCGAGCCGGATCGGCCCTGGTATGAGCGCTGCCGCTTTGGTGATTGCCGCGGCGATCTCTGCAGTGATATCGGAGATGCGTGCGGCCGGAGTCAGCGTGTAGCTCGGCAGCGCCACCGTCCAGCCGTGATGCCGCGCGCCTCCGGCGAGATCGGTCCAGGCCGATTTGTCGAAGCGCATCCAGTAGCCGCCATGCACGAAGACGACGAGGCCCTTGCTGTCGCCATCGGGCAGGATCAGATCGAGCTTCTGGCGCTCGCCGGCGCCATAGGCGATGTCGGAGCGAAATTCCTTCAGCCCCGCGCGGTAGGCCGCCGCCCGCTCCGCCCAGAGTGCCGGCAGCTTGTCCGAGCCCGGGACATGGGCCGAATTGGCATAAGCATCGTCCCAATCGCGCATTGTGACTCCACCGTCTCGTCCAGCGATCGGGCGCCAGTCTGCCACCGGTCAGGGCAGCATCCTAGTCTTTATTTTAAGCTTAAAGGATTAGCGAAGCCGGTGGATGGGCAGCGAGAAGCGCCCCTCCCGTTTGGTTGGCGGCGGTGCGAGAGCGCCTTGCCCACCTACTATCATCCGTCATCGCGAGCGCAGCGAAGCAATCCAGAACCTATCCAGGGCGGCAGTCTGGATTGCCTCGTTGCAAGAAGTCCTCGCAATGACGGTGGAGAGACGCCTATGCCTTCTCCACCCCGCACCACTCGGCAATGAACAGGGCCATCGCCTTGGTCGTCTTCCTCAGTGATTCCAGGTCGACGAATTCGTTGAAGCCGTGCATCTCGCCGCCGCTGGCACCGAAGCACAGGCTCGGAATGCCGTGGTTGAGGCCGTAGAAGCGCGTGTCGGTGAGCGCGGTGAAGACGAGATCCTCGACCGCACCGCCATAGACGGCGTTGAAGGCCTTGCCGAACGCGGTTTCCGGCGCGGCGGCGTCGGTCAGTTCGTAGCCTTCCGACAGGAAGCCGGACCATTCAATCTCCGGCGGATTGTTGGCGAGGAAGCGGTGGTTACGCGCTGCAGCAGCGACACAAGCCGTGATCTCCTTCTGGTGATCGGCGATCGACCAGCCCGGCAATACGGCAATGCGGCAATCGACGTCGCACCAAGCGGGGACGCTCGAGGCCCAGTCGCCGCCCTTGATGATGCCGGGATTGAAGTTGATGGGATGGTTGAGCGTCTTGAAGTGACGATCGGCCTTGGCCCGCTCGTTCCATTCGATCTCGAGCTTTTGCAGCGCCTGGATCAGGTGATACGCCGCCATGATCGCGTTCGCGCCGGAGCCTGCGAAGGCCACGTGGGTTGGATGTCCCTTCACGCGCAGGCGAAACCAGATCACGCCGACCTGCGAGCGGACCATCTTGCCGCCTGTCGGCTCCGGAATGAAGCAGGCGTCTGCGCGATAGCCGCGCTGAAGCGTCGAGAGTGCACCGACCCCGGTGCTCTCCTCCTCGATCACCGACTGAAAATGAATCCGTGCCGTCGGCCTCAAACCCGCGGCCTTGATCGCGTCCAGGGCGTAGAGCGCACCGATCGTGCCTGACTTCATGTCGCAAGCGCCGCGGCCGAACATCTTGCCGTCCTTGATGACCGGCGAGAATGGCGGCGTGTCCCACAGTTCCAGCGGGCCCGCCGGCACCACGTCACAGTGCCCCTGGAGGATCAGCGATTTGCCGGCATTGGTTTGTGGACGGTAAGTACCCACCACAGAACGCGCCTTCGAAAAGTCGTGCTCGATCGGACCGAAGCCGCGCAGATCCTTCAGATCGTCGACGTTGATGTGCCAATCGTCGACCTCGTAGCCGCGTTCGCGAAGGAGGTCGCCGATCATGTCCTGGCAGGGCCCCTCAGCCCCGCGGGTCGAAGGGATCGCGACGAAATCGCGGGTGGTTGCAAGCTGAGCTTCGAAGCCGCTATCGACGGCGTCAAGAATCCTCTGCTGCGTTTCGGCATTCATCTGGCAACTCCAATCGGCATTCGGATCATCGATGCCGCGCAACCTACTCGATTTCAGCCGTTCGGGTACTCCACAAAATAAGCATCCCGCAATGCATCTTCGAGCAGCCGGCCTTCCCTATAGCCATTCAGCGTCGCAGGCCGGCTGACGCCGTCGAGCAGGCGCGGGCACGGCTCCGGGGGGCCGAGCACGGTGCGGACCGGGATGCGCTCGGCGTAGATGGGCAACGCATAGTCCTCGTCGTCGTCAGCTACACCCTTGGCGCGGATCTTGGCCGAGGCCTCCTCGATCTCCATCGCGATAAAGGACGTTGCCTTGATCTCCTGCGTGGTGCTCTGGCGCAGACTCGCCGTGCGGCCCGGGAAAAAGCGGTCAACCATCGCGATCACCGCGCGGTCCTTCTCCTCGGGATCAGTGACGAGATAGGCAGTACCGAATGCCATGACCGCGCGGTAATCGGCGGAGTGGTTGAAGCCGCAGCGCGCTAGGACGAGGCTGTCGAGATGAGCGACCGTCAGGCAGACGCGCTCGCCCTTGCTCTGGTTGCGCAACATCCGGCTGGCGCTCGATCCGTGCCAGTAGAGCCTGGTGCCCTCGCGCCAGAAGAAGGTCGGCGTGCAGTAGGGCTGTCCATCGATGACGTAGGAAACGTGGCAGAGCATCGAGGAGTCCAGGATGCGATGAACCGTCTCATGATCGTAGAAGCCGCGATCGTGCCGGCGCTTCACTTGGTTGCGCGCCGATGTCGGATAGGAATCTGAGGTCTCGGTCTGGCTCACGGCCGCTCCTGTTCGGATTGGAAGAACTGCAAGGAGTTGTAGCCGCGTATTTGGTCTGCGATAGTTCCAATTCCATGCAAAAAATTCCAACCAATTCCCCCTCGCCTGGCAAGGCGGAGCTGCCCCTCGACCTCACGGGGCCGCACATCACTGCGGGTGCTTCCGCAGCGCACCGTCTGTACCAGGCCCTATGCGAGATGATCGTCTCCGGTCTCGTGAAGCCCGGCGAGGCGCTGCCGCCATCGCGGACGCTGGCCAGGCAGACCGGGTTTCGGCGCAATGCCGTCGTCACCGCCTATGAGCGCCTGATCGCCGACGGCTTTGCCGACGCAACCGTCGGTTCCGGAACGTTCGTGGCCGCACGCATTCCCGCGAGGGCGGCAGAAGCGAATAGGCCGAAGGTCGTTGTCGAAACGCCGAGGCAGGGCGCGTTCGCGCTTGGCTGCACCCATATCGACGAGCGCGCTCTGCAGCGCTTTCGGGCCTTCGTCGGCCGCCGCATGCGCGCGTTCGGGTCCGAGCACCTGCATTACGGCGACCCGCGCGGCAGTCGGGAGCTGCGCGCTGCGATCGCCGACCATCTGTTGTCAGCGCGAGGCCTGCGCTGCGATCCCGATCAGATCATGCTGACATCGGGCACGCTGCACGCGTTGCGCATCGTTTTGAGCGGAATCCTGAAATCCAACGACCAGGTCTGGTGTGAGGATCCCGGCTATCCCGCCGCTCGCAACACCATCGCGCATTGCGGCTACCGCGCCGTGCCCGTTCCCGTCGACGAGCATGGGATGCGTGTCGCCCGAGGCCGTATCGCGGCGCCAGCCGCGCGCGCGGCATACGTCACACCTTCGCACCAGTTTCCGCTTGGCATGCAGATGTCGATGCCCCGGCGGCTCGAGCTTCTGGAGTGGGCGAGGCAAACCGGCGCATTTGTGATCGAGGACGATTACGACAGCGAGTTCCGCTATGACGGCGCGCCGCTCATGTCGCTCGCGGGCATCGATCGCCTCCAGCGCGTGATCTACCTGGGCACGTTTGCCAAGACGCTGTTTCCGGGCCTGCGCATCGGCTATTGCGCCCTGCCCGAACGCCTGGTCGCAGTGGTAACGGCAGCGCGCGCCGCACTCGACCGCTTTCCCGGCACACTGATGGAAGGCGCGGTGGCGGACATGCTCAATTCCGGCGCATTCGCCGCAAATCTTCGGCGCGTGCGCAAAATCTATCGCGAGGCGCGCGATGTGCTCGCCCAGACGCTGGAAGTCGCATCCGATGGCGCACTTTCGGTGCCGGTGCCCTCACAGGGCCTGCATCTTGTCGCCCGGTTCGATCCTTCGGTCGCCCTGTCGGTGCCAGCGCAGGCCAAGCGTGCGGCCAACGCAGAAGGCTGGCTCTTGGCCGACACCTATTCGCGCGCGCCCCCGCTGCCTGGCTTCGTGTTGGGATTTTCCGGCCATGCGGTTCCACAGCTCGTCGCCTCAGCCGAACGACTGGCCCGCGAATCGCGAACTGCCTTGCGTCGCGGCAGATCCGCCCACCGGGGGTAGCAAACGTTCACTATGAGAATCGGCTGCGGCTGCCTACAGTGCAGGCTCGATGTCGGGATTTCTCACCATGCTGTTGGGCCGTGCGGTCTGCCTCTCGCTCCTGATCGCCACGACGCCGGTCGTGACGGCAGACGCAGCTACGGTCGGACGCGAGCAGGATATCGGCGATCTCAAGCTGGGCCAGCGCGTGCAAGTGGATGATGGAACCTGCCCCGCCGGTCAGGTCAAGGAAGTGCGCGGCGCCAGGATGACCGACAAGGGGGTGGCGCGGACCAGCACTTGCGTGCCGCGCTACGGCCCCAAATCGAAATGACGAGCTGAAGCGCTACTTTGCCGGATCGAACATGCACTGCAAGGTCGGCTTGGCGATCTTGGTGAAGGTCGGGCCGATCTCGCTCTGCTTGGAGGCCGGCACCCAATCGGTCTCAATGGTGGGCACGCCCGTCTCGCTGATGCCGCGCAACAGTGCTTCACGCAGATCGCGGTCCTCGACGGCCGCGGCGGCGTGATCGTGCAGGCAGCCGCAGACCTCCTCCGGATGTTCCCAGCGCCCGAGCATGTGCGGGGCGCATTGGCGCACGAATTCGCCGCGTGGATCGGGAAGCCTGGAGGGTGCGCGCGCTTGCGCTTGAACGGAACCGATCGTCAGCAGAAACACGAAGGCTGCGGCGCAGAGACGTAGCAACATGATTGCCTTTGCCAGCTGTTTTCTCGTGCGCGGTCAGGAGCGCGCGGCGACCATGACCTGCTTCGCGGTCGCGGCCGGCGAGCCGCTGTACTGGAAGGTGCCGATTCCGGGGAGATTGCCGTCGGGCGTCCCCGCCAACGACGGGCCGGCGAGCACAAAACCGAAGGCCAGGATGAAGCTGAGCGCGCGCATGATCGTGTGTCCCAATTCAGTGGCGTCGGTACGCCGTCGTCGTTGTGAAGCTGATAACCATGGGCGGTTTCCTGGATGATGCGCCAAAAGCTGAAAATGGTTTCGTCTTGGTGAGAATTGTTTCGTCCGTCGCTGGACAACGAAGCAATTCTCAGAAAACGCCAGTCATTTCAGAGGGGGCGAGCTGCAGGTCAAAGTGGTCTGCCAGGTTCCGGCTCAGTTGCCGGAGACGTACGACGCAGACGCCGTCATGCCCTCGCCTTGAACGCTTCACACGCATTTTACGTTTCTCTGCTGAAAGGAGCGGCAAACGGGGGCTGGACTCCATCGAACCAGCGGTGGTTCGGCAGCGACCCAAGCCATCGGAACCAAGACGCCCGGAACACCGGGCGCATTCACGTGAGGGATGGCCACCATGATGGCGGGAAATCGCGCAACGCCGCGCGATGCGGATCCGGGGACGGACCGCGGGGATCAACCACCCATTCGCGGCAGCGCCGGCGAAATGGCGCTGCAATCAAGCCGGGGCTTCGAGGCCGCACCGCAGATGTTCGTGCGTCTGACCGGTTCGCATCTCGCGAAGCTGCGCGATCGGGACTGAGCGAGCGCAAGGCGCCGCAGGAGCGACGCCAACGCATTACTGCGTGAAGAACTCGCCGCACTTCTGCACGTTCACGTCCGCCGTCCCCCATGGCATAATCGGCACCGTCGAGGTCGAGTTCTTGGGCGATCCTTCGATCAGCCTGTCCGAATAGACCATGTAAACCAGCACGTTGCGCTTGGCGTCGCAGCCGCGTACGATCTGCATCTTCTTGAAGAACAGCGAGCGGCGTCGACGGAACATGTCGTCGCCCTGCTCCATCTTGTTCTTGAACTTGATCGGGCCGATCTGGCGGCAGGCGAGCGAGATGTCGGAGACCTCCTCGGCAAGGCCGAGCCAACCCTTGAAGCCGCCCTTCTCCGGCACCGTGAAATGGCAGGCGACGCCCTCGACCTCGGGATCGTCGATACCGTAGGTCGCAAGCTTGTCGTTCGGGCTCATCCATTTGAACACGGTGGAGCGGCGGAAGATCAGATCGGGCTCATCGGCTGCAGATGCCGACGCCATTGGCGCGGTCAGGGCAAGGAGGAATAAAGCAAGACCTTTCAGACGGATGCCGGAAAGAATGCGGAAACGAGATGACATGAAGTTCTCCGGTAACAAGTCCCCGCAATGTAGGAACGCAAGCGACGATCAGGAAGGTGACGGACCGCGAGAGGCAGCCGCCGTTTACCGCTCCGTGAGGCTTTTTTGCTACGCCTTGGATAAGAGTGACGGACGGCAGAACCGCCCTGCTGGTGAACGCGTATTCCCTTCGCGAGACTAACGTCTGATTTGGATTATGGATTCGAGGATGAACAGCGTGAGCGGGTCGGATTCTTCTGCCAAGCAGGGGCGGCTGTGGCAGATCGCCATTGTGACGGCGGCGGGTGTGATCGGCGCGACCAGCCACGCAGACGCAGCGTATTATTATTGGACGGACTATTCCGACGGGTCCTATTACGCTCGACCGGATCGCTATCCCGAGATACCGCGACAGAAGCCGCAAAAGCGCGGCACGGCAAGCAAGAAGGAAAGCATCGTCGAGAAGGAAGCCGGCACCAAGCCGCAAGGACCGCTCATCATCGTGGTCTCGATCGACCGGCAGAAGGTTACGGTCTACGACCGCAGCGGCATGTTCGCGGAATCACCGGTGTCGACCGGCATGAAGGGCCATTCGACGCCGATGGGTGTGTTCAGCGTCATTCAGAAGCATAAATTCCACCGCTCCAATCTCTATAGCGGCGCGCCGATGCCGTACATGCAGCGGATCACCTGGTCCGGCGTCGCCATGCATGCGGGCGCACTGCCAGGCTATCCGGCCTCGCATGGCTGCATCCGGATGCCGATGTCGTTCGCGATGAAGATGTGGAACTGGACCCGGATGGGTGCGCGCGTGATCGTGGCGCCTGGCCAGATGTCGCCGCAAAGCTTCTCCCACCCCTTGCTCGCCTCCGTGCGCGTGCCGCCGCAGCCGACGGTGAGCCTCGAGCCGCAGACCAACGGCGACAAGATCGAGAAGACCGTCGCCGAAAGCAGGCCGGTGGAGACCAAGACCGCCAGCGCCGACAGCGTGCTCGATCTTCGCTCGTCCGTCGGCCTTGTCGTCATGTCGGATGTGACCACGGGCAATACGCCGGCGCGCGAAGCCGCCACGCCGGCCAAGTCGGCCGAGGCACCCGACGCGGCCAAACCCCAGTCGGAAGGCGCGGTGAAGCCCGCCGACGACAAGGTTGAGGCTGTCAAGACCGGGCCGGGCAAGACAGAAGCGGTGGGCGCCGCAACGACGCCCGGTGCACAAGCCACAGCACCGGCGCCCGCGGCCTCGCCCGATGCGAAGACGGACGCGACACGCGTTACTGAACCTGCGCCTGTGTCAAAGCCGGATGCGCCGAAGCGGGCCGGCCAGATCGCGGTCTTCATCAGCCGCAAGGATTCCAAGCTCTATGTGCGGCAGAATTTCGCGCCTCTGTTCGAGGTACCCGTCACGATCGCGCCCAGCGACCGGCCGCTCGGCACGCATGTCTTTACCGCGGAGGTCGACAAGGCCGATTCCAATACGCTGCGCTGGTCGGTGGTGTCGCTGCCCGTCTCAGCCCGTTCCGCGGCACGAGCCGATGACAGCCGCCTTGCGCGCCGCCGGCAGGGCGCAGTGATGCCGATTGCCGCCAAGCCCGTAATCGCGCCGGACAGCCCGGCTGACGCCCTTGACCGCATCTCGGTCCCCGCCGACACCATGGCGAAGATCAGCGAGATGCTGACGTCAGGCGGCTCGATCATCGTCGCGGACCAGGGCATCAGCCAGGGCGAGACCGGCGAAGGCACCGATTTCATTGTCCGCCTGTATTAGCCCTTGGTCGTTCCGATAACGCGGTGTTGACGAGGCAGATCGTTACGGCGGAGTAGCATGCCCCTCGGATCATTTCGGGGGACGCCGTCATGATGAATCGCAGGACCATGCTCAGCGCGACGCTTGCAAGCGTGCTCGCGCCGGCAACACGCGCCTTTGCCGATGGCGGCATGAGCCGGGTCTCGGCCTACGCGTTCTCCTTCCCGGCCCTGTCGGGCGACGATATCCGCCTCGCCGCCTTCACCGGCAAGCCGCTGCTGGTGGTGAACACCGCCTCGCTCTGTGGCTACACGCCGCAATATGCCGGCCT
Source organism: Bradyrhizobium sp. Leaf396 (assembly GCF_001424605.1). NCBI lineage: Bacteria > Pseudomonadati > Pseudomonadota > Alphaproteobacteria > Hyphomicrobiales > Nitrobacteraceae > Bradyrhizobium > Bradyrhizobium sp. Leaf396. The sequence continues at coordinate 139,702 of NZ_LMQJ01000001.1, read as the reverse complement.
TCAGGAACTCTGGGACGAATTTCGCGATCGAGGACTCACCGTGATCGGCGTTCCCTCCAACGATTTCGGCGGACAGGAACCCGGCGGCTCCAACGAGATCACGCAGAAGGCGCATCACCAATATGGCGTTACCTTCCCGGTCACGGCCAAGGCCGTCGTCATTGGAGCGCAAGCACACCCCTTCTACAGATGGGCGGCTGCGGCGCGACCAAAGGACGCCCCGCGGTGGAACTTCCATAAATATCTGATCGGCCGCGATGGCTATATCGCTGACGTCTTTCCGTCAGCAGTGGAACCGCCCGATACGCGAATCAAGACTGCCATTGCCAAGGCACTGGCCGTCAGTTGAGCGGGTGCGCCATCCGGCTGGGCACAATTGTGCCGGCGGATCAAACAGCCGTTGCAATGGCGATGGCCCACCATCTAGGCTAGGATTCGTTTGGCAGGATGGTTCTGCGGCAGGCGAAAAGCCGCGGCGGAACAACGGGATCAATCTCGAGGACAACACCATGCGTGTGGCGGCAGGACTGATTTTGGCAGGCGCAATGTCCATGGCGATGACCGGCGCATCATGGGCGCAGACACCGGCTGCCAAGCAGGCGGGTGCAACGCAGGTCGCACCGGCGGCGATGCCAGTCGCGTCAGCGCCCCCGACAGGCCCGGCAGCCGCTCCCGCGACAGGCGCCGCGCCGACGGGGTTCGTCAATCCGCCCCCGCCCAAGCAGGCGCCGCAGCCGGCCCGCGCAGCCTGCAACACGCCGGGCGCGCTGGGGGTTGCCCGCACCGTCGAGATCGACACCACGGGCGGTCCGGGCTTCGGCTTCGAGCACTTCAAGGAGCTCGACTTCCTGCGCGACAAGGAAGTGGTGCTGACCTTCGACGACGGCCCGTGGCCGCGCAACACCCCCGCAGTCTTGAAGGCGCTCGCGGACGAATGCACCACCGGAATCTTCTTCATCATCGGCAAGCACGCGACCTACGAGCCGGAGATCCTCAAGCAGGTCTACGCAGCCGGCCACACCGTCGGCGCCCATACCTGGTCGCACGCCAACCTCAACAACAAGAAGCTCAACGAAGCGCAGCGCAAGGACGAGATCGAGAAAGGCTTTGCGGCGGTGAAGTGGGCGCTCGGCGGCATTTCGCCCGCGCCGTTCTTCCGCTTCCCGGCGCTGCAGCATCCGCCCGAGATGGTCACGTATCTCGGCAACCGCAATGTTGCGAGCTTCTCCTGCGACATCGACTCGTTCGACTTCAAGGCCTCCAAGCCCGAGAAGATCGTCGAGACCGTGATGAAGAAGCTCGATACCAAGGGCAAGGGCATCATCCTGATGCACGACTTCCAGAAGCACACGGCTGAGGCCCTACCCGAGCTGCTCAAGCGGCTGAAGGCCGGCGGCTACAAGGTGGTGGCGATGCGCGCCAAGTTCCCGGCCTCGACGTTGCCGGAATACGACCAGGAGCTGCTCAAGGACCTCAAGCTGCCGACGGTGAGCCAGCGCCCCGTCAATTCCGTGGTGACGACCGTTTCCGAATAGAAGGCAATTGTCTTTCCGCATCGAAGGCTACGTCATCGTCTCCGCGGACGGCATGCTTGCCGACGCCGATCGCGTGATGCCGGACAGCCTGAAGTTCGAAGGCGACAAGCTGTTCTTCGAGCAGGCGCTCGATCGCGCCGCGCTGATCGTGCATGGTCGGCACTCGCACGAGCAGCAGCCGAATTCGCCAAAGCGCAAGCGGCTGATCCTGACCCGGAAGATCAGGGATCTCACCGTCGATCCGGAGATGCCGAATGCGACGCTGTGGAATCCGGAGCATGCTAGCTTCGAGGCGGCCTGCGCCTTCGCGGATGTCGCCTCCGGCACGGTCGCCATCATCGGCGGTCCGGTCGTGTTCGACATGTTCATGGACCGCTACGATACGTTCTGGCTGTCGGAAGCCCCGCATGTGCGGCTGCCTGGCGGCGAAGGCTGTTTTGTCGATGTCCCCGAGCGAACGCCCCATGAGGTGCTGGCTTCGCACGGAATGAAGCCGGACGCGCCGTACCTGCTCGACGCGGCGCACGAGGTGACTGTCACGCCGTGGCGACGGTGAGTCTCCGATCGAAATCGGAAAACAACCCCATGCACAGTACCGGCAACCAGATACCTCTTCGTATCCTGTTCGAATGTCGGTCATAATGGGTCCCGCCGCCGGCCGGCGCAAAGCCGGCTGGCATATGTGCCGAGGTCCGATAATCGGCCCCGACGGCGGTGATGGCGCTATAGCCAATGTCCGCGCCGATGCGTCAAGACGGGCTCACGGCCGAGACACACCGTATCAATAGACTGAGACGAAAGCGCAAGACTGGATGGGCATTGGAACGAGGCGGCCCGCCTCAGAGAGGCCGCAGATGGTGCACGAACGAGCCATTTCCCTTTGCCGCATATCAACTTCCACCCGGACATGATTGCCCAGCCGACCTCCCGCGTCTAACGTCGGCCCAGACGCGACAAGGCCAGCATGACCGACCACGGTACGACGACGACAGGTCCGGCAGACGCCTCCGGACTGACTGACGACGCAGCCCCGATTTCCTCCTTGTTGCCCGCCTTCGGCTTCACCGCCGATCAGATGGATGGGGATGCGAACGTCGCCGCCTGGCGGAGGCCGTCGCCACGCTGTTCGAGATCGACGAGCTCGCCGCGGGCGAACCGGGCCCGTTTCGCGCCGACATCCGCTCCTACGCCATGGGGCCGGTGCTGATCGGGTTGAGCCGAGCCAGCGGCCAGCGTTTCCGCCGGACAGCTGAAACGATCGCGCGCAGCGGCGTCGACCATATCATCCTACAGCTCTACGTGACGGGCGGCTTTGACGGCGTCGCCGGCGACCGGCCGATGCAGGTGGGCGCTGGCGACATCTGCCTGTTCGACCTCGCCCAGACCCTGGAGACCCGGGCGACGCCATTCGAGAACGTCACGCTGGTCGTACCGCGTCCGATGTTCGGCACCCATCTCCTGCGCGTCGACGATTTGCACGGCCTCGTCCTGCCGGGCAGCAGCGTGATCGCAAGGCTCCTGGCGGGACATCTCACCGCCCTGTTCGAATTCGCGCCGCGCATGACGCTCGACGAATGCCAATCGGTGGTCGAGGGCACGGTGTCGCTGGTGGCCGCCTGCCTGCGCAACGAAATCGAACGTAGCGATATCGACGCAGGTCATCCTGGCGCCGCGAACCCGTCCTTGATGCGGATCCGCCAATACATCGAAGCCGGACTTGCCAGCGAGGATCTGTCGGCCACTTCGATCGCGGACCATTTCGGCCTGTCCCGGGCCTCACTGTACCGACTGTTTGCGCCCGTCGGCGGCATCGCCGACTACATCCGCAGCCGCCGGCTGCACCGCGCCTTCTTCGATCTCGCCAATTCGGGCGGCCGAGGCCTGCGCATCAGCGAGGTCGCCCGGCGCTGGCAGCTCGGCAGCGACGCGCATTTCGCGCGCTCGTTCAAGGCAGCCTACGGCATCACGCCCCGCGCGGCGCGCGAGGCCGCATTGCTCGGCCTGCAGCGCGGCACCGATGCAACGAACAGCGCAACGATTTCCCGCTGGATGCGCGAGATCGCTCCACCGAGAGCGGATTGATCGCTACACGTCGCCGTAGGCCGCCTCGGCCGGACGCGTGGTGCGGCCGTAGCCGATGATCATGCAGAGCGCACCGATGATCGACAGGTTCTTGAGCGCATCGACCAGCATCTTGGCGTTGTCGGGCGCCGCCATGTTCCAGAAGTCGTAGAACATCACGGTCGCGACGGCGACGTAGATGATCAACAGCATCGCGAAGAAGCGCGCGCCGAAATTCAGTGCGATCATCAAACCGGCCAAGATCTCCAGCGCTCCGATCGCGATCGCCAGCAGCTGCGGCGTGGTCATCGCGGTCGCCGCCTCGACCTGCTTGGCATAAGGCGCGACCGCGTCGGGCACCACGAGCTTGGTGGCGATGAAGTCCGCGGTGGCCTGGATGGCGAACAGCTTGGTCGCGCCCGTGTAGATGAACAGCACGGCGAACAGGATTCGCCCGAAAGTCACGAACGCTGGCATGATCGGCCTCTTGGTAGGAGCGCTACGGCACGGAACGCGTAAGTGGATTATGAAGAGTCGTGCGTCGGTTTACAAACGAGGAAATGGAGAGCTGGCAAGGAATTCAAAGTTGCCGGTCTCTTCCCTTCTCCCCTTGTGGGAGAAGGGACAAGCACCTCGCGCGGCGCAGCAGCCTGCCGCTACGTAAACAACGTCGGCTGCTGCCGGGCTGCGCGCTCCTGCGCTTCCACGACCGCGACGGCCGTCATGTTGAGGATGCCGCGCGCGGTTACCGACGGCGTCAGGATATGCGCGGGGCGCGCCGGGCCAATCAGGATCGGGCCGACGGGAAGCGCGTCCGCCAGCGACTTGATCATCTGATAGGCAACGTTGGCGGTGTCGAGGGTCGGCATGATCAGGATGTTGGCCTCGCCCTCCAGCTTGGAGTGCGGCAGCACCATTCGCCGAGCCGCGGCCGAAAGCGCGGTGTCGCCCTGCATCTCGCCGTCGGCCTCGATCTCCGGATGCTTCTCCTTCAACAGCTGGGTCGCTCGCCGCATCTTGCGCGAGGACTCGGTGTCATAACTGCCGAAATCCGAGTGCGAGACGAAGGCGATCTTGGGCTTGATGTTGAAGCGCTGCACGTGAACCGCCGCGAGCGACGCGATCTCCGCGAGTTCTTCCGCGCTCGGGTTGGGCCGCACCTGGGTGTCGGCGATGAAGAAGGCGCCTTTGCTGGTGATCAGAAGCGCAAGCGCCGCATAGTCGCTGATCCCAGGCGAGAAGCCGACGATCTCCCGGACATGGCGCAGATGGCTCATGTAGCGGCCCTCGACACCGCAAAGCATGGCGTCCGCCTCGCCGCGCACCACCGCAAGCGCGGCGATCACGGTGTTGTTGGTGCGCACCACCGTCCGCGCTGCATCCGGCGTCACGCCGCGACGGCCGGCGACCTCGACGTAGGATTGCACGTAGGAGCGGTAGCGCGGGTCGTCCTCGGGATTGACGAGGTCGAAGTCCTTGCCGGCGCGGATCGACAGGCCGAAGCGATTGATGCGCGCTTCAACGACGGAAGGACGGCCGACCAGGATCGGCCGCGCCAGGTTCTCCTCCAGCACCACCTGCGTGGCCCGCAGCACGCGCTCGTCCTCGCCCTCGGCATAGATCACGCGCACCGGCTGGGTCTTGGCCTTGGCGAACATCGGCTTCATGACGAGGCCGGAGCGGAAAGCGAAGCGCTCGAGCAGCGCAGTGTATTCGTCGAAATTGGTGATCGGGCGCGTCGCCACGCCGGACTCTATCGCGGCCTTCGCCACAGCCGGCGCGATGCGCAGGATCAACCTCGGATCGAACGGGCTTGGGATCAGGGACCCCGGGCCGAAGCCCTGCGTCTCGCCGGTGTCGAACCCCTGCGCGACCGCATCCGACGGTGCCTCGCGCGCAAGCTGCGCGATGGCCTCGACCGCGGCCTGCTTCATCTCCTCGTTGATTGCGGTGGCGCCGACATCGAGCGCGCCGCGGAAGATGAAAGGAAAGCAAAGGACGTTGTTGACCTGGTTCGGGTAGTCCGAGCGGCCGGTGCAGATCATGGCGTCGGGGCGCGCCTTTCGTGCCTCCTCAGGCATGATCTCCGGCACGGGATTGGCGAGCGCCATGATCAAGGGCTTGTCGCCCATGGCTTTCGCCATCTCGGGCTTGAGCACGCCGGGTGCCGAGAGCCCGATGAAGATGTCGGCGCCGCCGATGACGTCGGCGAGCGTGCGCTTGTCGGTCTTCTGCGCATAGACCGCCTTCCAGCGGTCCATCGAGGTATTTCGTCCCTCGTGCACGAGGCCGTCGATGTCGCAAACCCAGATGTTCTTGCGCTGTGCCCCCATCGACACCAGCAGGTTCAGCGTCGCGATCGCGGCAGCCCCCGCGCCCGATGCAACGATCTTGACCTCGGACAGCTTCTTGCCGTTCAGCCTGAGGCCGTTGGTGATGGCCGCCGCGACGATGATGGCGGTGCCATGCTGGTCGTCATGGAACACCGGGATCTTCATGCGCTCCTTCAGGCGCGCCTCGATCTCGAAACATTCCGGTCCGCGGATGTCTTCCAGATTGATGCCGCCGAAGGTCGGTTCGAGCGCGGCAACCGTCTCGACCACGCGGTCAATCGTGTCGGCGGCAATTTCGATATCGAACACGTCGATGCCGGCGAATTTCTTGAACAGGACCGCCTTGCCTTCCATCACCGGCTTGGACGCCAGCGGGCCGATATTGCCGAGGCCAAGCACTGCGGTGCCGTTCGAGACGACGGCCACCAGATTGGCGCGTGTGGTGAGCGTGGCCGCCTCGGCCGGGTTCTTGGCGATCTCTGTGCAGGCCGCGGCAACGCCCGGAGAATAGGCCAACGCGAGATCGCGCTGGTTGGCAAGCGGCTTGCTCGCCTGGATCTCGAGCTTTCCGGGGCGCGGCAAACGATGATAGGCCAGCGCCGCCTGGTGGAGATCATCAGAATAGGACGACATGCGGTGTCTCGCCTCGCGTTACCGGCCTTCAATCAAGTGCCCCGGCCAGCCGCCACATTGCGGTATTCCGGCTCATGGAAACCGGATGAAGCACGGCCGGCCGCCCGGTGGCAACATCCGAATGCGATCTGGTCAACAGACTATCCGCGCCGTCATTGCGAGCCATCGGGTCCGCGCAGCGCGCGGCCCGATGACAGGCTCCGCGAAGCAATCCAGAGTCCCTCCGCGGAAACATTCTGGATTGCTTAGCTGCACTCGCAATGACGATGTTGCGGCACCTGGCGCAATACTTGTCGTATGGCGTCGCGGTGCCATAGCGGCCCGCTCACTTCTGCGGCAGGTTCACCCGGATGTGCAGCTCGCGGAGCTGCTTGGTGGTGGCCTCCGATGGCGCGCCCATCAGGAGGTCCATCGCCTGCTGGTTCATCGGGAAGAGCGAGATCTCGCGCAAGTTGGTGGTGCCACAGAGCAGCATCACGATGCGATCGACGCCGGCGGCCATGCCGCCATGCGGCGGCGCGCCGTACTGGAAGGCGCGGTACATGCCGCCGAAGCGCTCGACCACTTCCTGCTCGCCGTAACCTGCGATCTCGAACGCCTTCACCATCGCTTCCGGCACGTGGTTGCGAATGCCGCCAGAAGCGATCTCGTAGCCGTTGCAGGTGATGTCGTACTGGAACGCCTTGATCGTCAGCGGGTCCTGCGACTTGAGCGCGTCGAGGCCGCCCTGCGGCATCGAGAACGGGTTGTGCGAGAAGTCGACCTTCTTGTCGTCCTCGTTATACTCGTACATCGGGAAATCGACGATCCAGGCGAGCTCGAACCGCTCCTTGTCGGTGAGGTTCAGTTCCTCGCCGACCTTGTTGCGGGCAAGACCAGAGAACTTCCAGAACTTGTCGGGATCGCCGGCGACGAAGAAAGCGGCGTCGCCTTCCTTGACGCCGAGCTGCGCGCGGATCGCAGCCGTGCGCTCGGGCCCGATGTTGTTCGCGAGGGGACCTGCGCCCTCGCCGCCCTCGCGCCACATGATGTAGCCGAGGCCGGGCTGTCCCTCGCCCTGCGCCCACGAGTTCATGCGGTCGCAGAACGCGCGGCTGCCGCCGCCCGGTGCCGGGATCGCCCACACCTGGTTCTTGGGATCTTCGAGCATGCGCGCGAACACCTTGAAGCCGGAGCCGCGGAAGTGCTCGGAGACGTCCTGCATCTCGATGGGGTTGCGCAGGTCCGGCTTGTCGCTGCCGTATTTGCGCAAGGCTTCCGCGAACGGAATCCGGCGCCAGCCCTTCGTGACCGGCTTGCCCTTCGCGAACTCCTCGAACACGCCGGTGATGACGGGCTCCATCGCCGCGAACACGTCTTCCTGCGTGACGAAGCTCATCTCGACGTCGAGCTGGTAGAACTCGCCCGGCAGACGGTCGGCGCGCGGATCCTCGTCGCGGAAGCAGGGCGCGATCTGGAAATAGCGATCGAAGCCCGACATCATCAGCAGCTGCTTGTACTGCTGCGGCGCCTGCGGCAGCGCGTAGAACTTGCCGGGATGAATGCGCGAGGGCACCAGGAAGTCGCGCGCACCCTCCGGCGAGGACGCGGTCAGGATCGGCGTGTTGAACTCGAAGAAGCCCTGCCCCTCCATCCGCCGGCGCATCGACTTGATGATCTCGACGCGCGTCATGATGTTCTGGTGCAGTTTTTCGCGACGCAGGTCCAGGAAGCGATATTTGAGCCTGATGTCTTCAGGATATTCCTGATCGCCGAACACCGGCAGCGGCAGGTCGCCGGCCGGGCCGAGCACCTCTATCTCGCTGACATAGACCTCGACCTTGCCGGTCGGCAGGTCGTCGTTGTCGGTGCCCTCGGGGCGGCGGCGCGCCTTGCCGTCCATCCGCACCACGTATTCCGAGCGCAGCTTTTCGGCCAGCGAGAACGCCGGCGAGTCCGGGTCGACCACGCACTGGGTCAGGCCGTAATGGTCGCGCAGGTCGATGAACAGCACGCCGCCATGGTCGCGGACGCGATGGACCCAGCCCGACAGGCGGACCGTCTCGCCAATGTTGCTCTCGCGGAGCGCGCCGCATGTATGTGACCGGTAGCGATGCATGGTCGTCCCAAAATCAATGTCAAAGGAAGCGAATCGAACCGCCTGTCACGGCCGGTCCGAAGTTGCGGCAGGGTTTACCCGACGGGACCCAAGGCGGCAACCAAGGGAACGCCCTGTTTTGGACCTCCACTGCCATTTTTGGCTTATCAGAGTCCGAGCCTTTGCCATCAGGCGTTCCAGCCCTATCTTAAGCCCATGACGGTCCATTTCCCCTTCCAGAACTCCTATTCGGCACTGCCGGACAGCTTCTTTGCCCGCGTCGCACCGACCCCGGTCGCCGCTCCCCGGCTGATCAAGCTGAATCGGCCGCTGGCGCTCCAGCTCGGGCTCGACCCCGACCTGCTGGAGACCTCGGAAGGCGCCGAGATCCTGGCCGGAAAGACGGTTCCCGCCGGGGCCGAGCCCATCGCCATGGCTTACGCCGGCCACCAGTTCGGTCATTTCGTGCCGCAGCTCGGCGACGGCCGCGCCATCCTGCTCGGCGAGGTGATCGACAGAGACGGTGTCCGCCGCGACATCCAGCTCAAGGGCTCGGGCCCCACCCCGTTCTCCCGCCGCGGCGACGGCCGCGCCGCGCTTGGTCCGGTCCTGCGCGAATACATCGTCAGCGAAGCGATGCACGCGCTCGGCATTCCCACCACGCGCTCGCTCGCTGCCGTCGTCACCGGCGAGCGCGTCATCCGCGAGACCGCGCTGCCCGGCGCGGTGCTGACCCGCGTCGCCTCCAGCCATATCCGCGTCGGCACCTTCCAGTTCTTCGCCGTTCGCCGCGACACCGAGGCGATCCGCCGGCTCGCCGACCACGTCATCGCGCGCCACTATCCGGACCTGCTTCATGCCGAGCGGCCCTACCACGCCCTGCTCGCAGCCGTCGTCGAGCGCCAGGCCAATCTCATCGCACGCTGGCTCCTGGTCGGCTTCATCCACGGTGTGATGAACACCGACAACTCGTCGATCTCGGGCGAGACGATCGACTACGGTCCCTGCGCCTTCATGGACGCCTACAACCCCGCGCAGGTGTTCTCCTCGATCGACGAGATGGGCCGCTACGCCTATGCCAACCAGCCGCGCATCGGCCTGTGGAATCTGACGCGCCTCGCCGAATGCCTGCTGCCGCTGTTCTCGGACGAGCAGGAGAAGGCGGTCGCGGAAGCCCAGGACATTCTCGGCGCCTTCTCCGACACGTTCAGCGCGGCGTATCAGGCGGGCCTGCGCAGGAAAGTCGGCCTCTTCACTGAGCGAGATGGCGACGAGGCACTGATCCAGGACCTGCTCGACGCGATGGCCAAGAACCAGGCCGACTTCACCCTCACCTTCCGCAAGCTCGGCGACGCGGCGGCTGGCGACGCAGCCGACTCGCGCGCGCAGTTCATGGAGCCCGCAGCCTTCGACGAATGGGCCGGCCGCTGGCGCGCGCGTCTCGCGCTGGAGCCGCAGAGCGCCGCCGAGCGGCAAGCCGCCATGCTCGCCGTCAACCCGATGTTCATCCCGCGCAACCACCACGTCGAGGCCGTGATCCAGGCCGCGGTGAACGACGACGATTACGCGCCGTTCGAGGAACTGGTGAAGGTGCTGGCGAAGCCGTTCGAGGATCAGCCCGAGTACGCCGCGTATGCCGATCCCCCGCTGCCGGATCAGCGGGTGCTGCAGACGTTCTGCGGGACGTGAGCCACAAACTCGGTGCGAGGGTGGATCAGCCGAAGGCGTCATCCACCACTTCCCACAATACGCGGCAAATAAAGAGGTGGATTTCACTTCGCTAATCCACCCTGCGACGTCCGCGCTTGTGGACGCCGGAACCGCTGTCATCAAACTGAAACACACGCGCTCTAACCGCCTGTCAGGGTCGTCTTGCCGGAGGCGCCCATCCTTCAACAGTCCTGACAAGCGCCATGCCCTTCAAGTTCATCCACGTCACTGACACGCATCTCGCAAATCCCGGCTCGACGCTCTATGGCCTCGACCCGCGCGCCCGGTTGGATGCGGCGATCGCGGACATCAACAAGCACCAGTCCGATGCTGCCTTCGCAGTGGTGACCGGCGATCTCACCCATTGGGGCGAGCCGGAGTCCTACGTCAACTTCGCCGAGGCGATGGCCGCGTTGAAGATTCCCTACATCGCGATGGTCGGCAATCACGATCGCCGCGTTACCTGCCTCGACGCGCTGAAGGCCGCGCCGCGCGATTTCAACGGCTTCGTGCAGGGCACGCGCACGACCGAGCATGGCCTGTTCGTTTTCCTCGACACTCTGGACGAGACCAGCCATGCCGGCGAGATGTGCGAGAGGCGCCTCGGCTGGCTGGCGAGCACGCTCGCCGCCGCGCCTGCCGACATGCCGTTCGTCGTGTTCATGCACCACCCGCCGTTCCCGGTCGGCGTGCACGCGATGGACGAGATCGGGCTGAAGCAGAGCGCGGAGTTCGCCGAGGTGATCGCGCCCTACCGTTCGCGCATCCGTCATCTGTTCTTCGGCCATGTGCACCGGCCCATCTTCGGCAGCTTCGGCAAGATCCCGTTCTCGACGCTGCGCGGCACCAACCATCAGGTCTGGTTCGAGCTCGACCAGAACGCACCGCACCTCGCCAGCCACGAGCCGCCGGCCTACGGCGTGGTGCTGATCGACGACGAGAACCTCGTCGTGCACAGCCACGATTTCCTCGACGAGAATCTGCGCTTCCCCTTCGCCCCGCCGGCGGGAATGGACGGCCGCGATTACGCGCTCAATTTTCCCGGCGCGGTGAAATGAGCCTCGCCGAACCCGCGGCTCTCCCGGTCGCGACCTCGGCGGCGCCGCGACCGCAAGTCCTGAAGCGCTTGACGAGCAGCTTCAAGGCCTCGCTGCCGGCCTATCTGCTGCTCTTGCCTTCGCTGGTCTTCCTCGCGCTGTTCACCTATGGCGCGATGGGGCGCGTGCTCATCGATGCGCTCTATCAGCGCACGACGCCGAAGGCGCCCGTCCGCTTCGTCGGGCTCGACAACATCAGCGCCGTACTTGCGGACCCCGCCTTCACCGGCGCCGTCGTCAACAATCTCATCTACGCCGTCGGCACCACGATCCCGGGCATCGCCCTTGCGCTGTTGTTCGCGCTGGCGCTGTCGCGGACCCACGCCGTGAGCAGCGCGTTGCGCGCCGCGCTGTTCCTGCCGGTGCTGATCCCGATGGTCGCGGCGTCCGCGCTGTTCCTGTTCATCTTCCTGCCCAATGTCGGCCTGCTCGACTATTACATCGGCCGGCTGCTGCCGGTGCTGCCGAACTGGCTCGGCGATCCCGACATCGCGCTCACTGCGATCATGATCATCACGGTCTGGAAGAACGCCGGCTATTACATGCTGTTCTTCCTCGCCGGCCTCCAGGCCGTGCCCGAGGACGTCATGGAGGCCGCGCATCTCGATGGCGCGGGGCCGTATCGACGCCTGCGCCATATCATCCTGCCGGAGCTCAAGCCGACCTTCCTGTTCGTCACCGTCATTGCCACGCTCAACGCTGTGACGCAGGTCGACCACGTCTTCGTCATGACCCAGGGCGGGCCATCGAACTCGACCAATCTCGTGCTGTTCTACATCTACCAGCAGGCGGTCGAGCATTACGACATCGGCAAGGCCTCGGCCGCGACGCTGCTGACGCTTGCCGTGCTGATGGGTCTCACCGCACTTTCCTTTCGCACCCTGGCGAACCGCGAGGGCGGGGCATGAAGCTGTTCGACCGCCTGTTCAGGGACGCCCCGCTCGCCACGCGCGGCGAGATCACGCCCAAGCTCGGCTTTGCGCTGACCGTGCTGCTCGCCATCGTCTGGCTGATCCCGTTTCTCTGGATGGGCGTGGCGACGTTGCGTCCGCCGTCCGACGGCATCAACCTGATGGCCGAACTGCTGCCGAGCCTCAACCCGACGCTCGACAACATCAGGGATGCCTGGGAGATCGGCGATTTCCCGCGCTACACGCTCAACACCACGATCATCTGCGCCGGCATTTTGCTGGTGCAGTTCGTCACGATCACGCTGGCGGGCTTTGCCTTCGCGCGCCTGAACTTCGCCGGCAAGACGCTGATCTTCTACCTGTTCCTGATGCAGCTGATGCTGGTGCCCGTGCTGCTGATCGTGCCGAACCTGTCGCTGGTGGCGCAGCTCGGCCTCTACGACACGCTCACCGGCGTCATGATGCCGTTCTTCGCCTCCGCCTTCGGCACCTTCCTGATGCGCCAGGCGTTCGAGGCGATCCCGACCGAGCTGGAAGACGCCGCACTGATCGATGGCGCCGGCCTGCTCCAGCGCATCCGCCACATCTACGTGCCGCTGTCGATGCCGAGCTTCTCGGCGTTTGCGATCATTTCCGTGACCAGCCACTGGAACGACTTCCTGTGGCCGCTGATGGTGATCAATTCGCCGGACAAGCGGCCGCTCACGGTCGGCCTCTCCGTCTTCACCAAGACCGCCGAGGGCACGCAGGCCTGGGGCACCATCGCGGCCGGCACGCTGATGGTGATCGCGCCGCTGCTCGTCACCTTCCTGATCTTCCAGAAGCGATTCATCAGCTCTTTCGTCACCTCAGGCATCAAATAGGAGATTTTCCGATGCTGTTCTCCCGCAGGCTCATGCTCGGCCTTGCCATCGCAGGCACGATGGCAGGCTCCCTCGCCGTCCCGGCGAAGGCTGAAGGCCCGACCGAAATCGACCTGTTCTTCCCCGTCCCCGTCGACGGCAAGCTCGCCCGCGACATGGGCACCCTGATCAAGGAGTTCAACGAGACCCATCGCGACGTCAAGGCGACCGCGGTCTACACCGGCTCCTATGACGACACGCTGATCAAGACGCGCGCCGCGATCAAGGCCGGCAAGCCGCCGGCCGCCGTGATCATGTCGGCGAACTTCCTGCTCGATATGCAGATCGAGAACGAGCTCACCAACCTCGACAGCCTGATCGCCGCCGACGGCAGCACCAAGGAGAAGTTCCTGGGCCAATTCTTCCCGGCGCTGCACGGCAACGCGGTGATCAACCGATCGGTCTACGGCGTGCCGTTCCACAACTCGACGCCGCTGCTCTACATCAACGCCGACAAGGCCAAGGAAGCCGGTCTTGATCCGAGCAAGCCGCCGCAGACCTGGGCCGAGCTCACCGACTGGGCCAAGAAGCTCACCAAGCGCGACGGTGACAAGGTGACCCAGTGGGGCATCGCCATTCCCTGCGCCTATGATTATTGCGGCTGGATGATGGAAACGCTCACCATGAGCAATGGTGGGCGCTACTACAATGAAGAGTTCGGCGGCGAGGTCTATTACGACACGCCCTCGATGCTGGGGGCGCTCACCTGGTGGAACGACCTCGTCTACAAGCACAAGGTCCACGCGCCCGGCGCCACCCCCGGCCCGGCCGTCAGCACCTCCTTCATCTCAGGCAATGCCGCGATGATGATGCTGTCGACGGGCTCGCTGACCTACGTTCGCGACAACGCCAAGTTCGCCTACAAGGTCGCCTTCATCCCCCGCAACGTCCGCAACGCCGTGCCGATCGGCGGCGCCTCGCTGATCGTGCCGGCAGGGCTCGAGGCCGACAAGCAGAAGGCCGCCTGGACGCTGATCAAGTGGATGACCTCGCCCGAAAAGAGCGGCTGGTGGAGCCGCGCCACCGGCTATTTCGCGCCGAACATGGCCGCGTACAAGACACCCGAGATGGTCGACTTCCTGGGCAAGAACCCGGACGCGAAGACCGCCGTCGATCAGCTCGACGTCGCAAAGCCCTGGTTCGCGACCTACAAGACCGTCCCGGTGCGCAAGACCCTTGAGGACGAGGTGATGCTGGTCCTCAACGGCAAGAAGCAGCCGAAGGAGGCTCTCGCTGCCGCGCAGAAGGCGGCCGACGAGACGCTCAAGCCATACAATGCAGAGACGTCGCTGAAGCTGCCGTAAGGCCGCTTACGACGACGAAGAGCTTCGGCGCTCCGCGATGCGGGGCGCCGAAATCGTTTGGGCATTCCAATCCATTAACCCCCTGTCCACCATCCCATCCGCCCCGCTGCCGGTAACCACGAGAATTAACAGACCCTCAACAGACCCCCGACAAGTCTAGCAATGTTTCTGGAGGTTTCGCCGTGGATCTGTTGGTTATCGAGTTCCTGGGACTGGCTCTGGTCGTCATGTGCGTGCTGGTGGTGGCGCTGCCGTGCGCCCGGAAATCCTCGCAGCGCGTGCGATACGAGTAGGTCGTCGGCGGAGAACAGCGATTCCGGCCCGATTGCAAGGCTCGAATTCGCATCGAGCCCCTTGACATCACAGCACTTTCGGCAGAACGGCTGATGGCAAGTGTCATGGGCCGTTCATGGATTTGATTACCACCACCGCTGACCTCGCGGCTGCCTGCAGCCGACTGGCCAAGCACCCCGTCATTACCGTCGATACCGAGTTCCTCCGCGAGACCACCTATTACCCGCTGCTGTGCGTGGTGCAGATGGCCAGCCCCGAGGAGGCCGTCGTGATCGACGCGCTGGCCGAGGGCATCGACCTCAAGCCGTTCTTCGAGCTGATGGGCAACGAAGGCGTTCTGAAGGTCTTTCACGCCGCCCGTCAGGACATCGAGATCGTCTGGCACCAGGCGGGCATCATCCCGCATCCGGTGTTCGACACCCAGGTTGCCGCGATGGTACTGGGCTACGGCGACAGCATCGCCTATGACGCGCTGGTCGAGAAGGTCACCGGCCACCGCCCGGACAAGACCCACCGCTTCACCGACTGGTCGCGGCGACCGCTGACCAAGGAGCAGATGCACTACGCAGTCTCCGACGTCACGCATTTGCGCGAGGTTTTCGCAGCGCTTGACGCCGACCTGAAGAAGCGCCGCCGCAGCGAGTGGGTCTCCATCGAGATGGAGGTGCTGACCTCGCCCCGCACCTATGATTTCCACCCCGAGCGCGCCTGGGAGCGGCTGAAGACGCGGGTGCGCAAGCCCAAGGACCTCGCGGTACTGATGGAGATCGCGGCCTGGCGCGAGCAGGAGGCACAGAGCCGCGACGTGCCGCGCGGCCGCGTGCTGCGCGACGAAGCCGTCACCGACATCGCGACCCACGCGCCGACTACGCTGGAGAAGCTCGCGCATCTGCGCTCGGTGCCGAAGGGATTCGAGAAATCCAAATGGGGCGCGGACATCATCGCCGCTGTCGAGCGCGGGCTGGCGCGGGATTTCTCGAAGCTGCCCAAGCTGGAGAAACCGCGCAACAATTCCAACGGCGCCGCCATCGTCGAGCTGCTGAAGGTCTTGTTGCGGATGACCGCGGAGCGCCACGCGGTCGCAAGCAAGGTGATCGCGACCGTCGACGATCTCGAGGAGATCGCGGCGGACGATGAGGCCGACGTGCCGGCCCTGCGCGGTTGGCGCCGCGAGCTGTTCGGCGACGCCGCGCTGAAGCTGAAGCGCGGCGAGCTCGCACTGGCAATCGAGAAAGGCCGCGTGATCGGGGTGCAGCGGGCCTAGGGTCGGTGCTCCACATCGTCATCGCAAGCGTACCGAAGCAATCCAGACTGTTCCGGCGGTCTGGATGGCTTCGTCGCTTCGCTTCCTCGCCATGACGAGGAGAGAGCGAGACCTTACGCCGGCGTCAGCTTGGCCACTTCGCCCTTCATGTCGTTCAGCACGCCCGAGATCGCGGCGATCAGCTCGTCGATCTGGGCCTTGGTCGTGATCAGCGGCGGGCAGATCGCGATGGCATCGAGCATGTTGCGCGAGATCACGCCGCGCTCCTGGAGCATGCGGCTGGCGATGCCGCCGACGGCACCGGGCGTGCTGGCGGCGCTCTTGCGTCCCTTGTCGAGCACGAGCTCGATCGCTGCGATCATGCCGACGCCGCGGACCTCGCCGACCAGCGGATGGCTGGTGAGCTCGCGCAAGCGGCCCTGCATGTAGCCGCCGAGCTCGGCTGCGTGGGCGACCAGGCCGCGCTCCTCGATGATCTTGAGGTTTTCGAGCGCGATCGCCGATCCGACCGGATGGCCGCCCGCGGTGAAGCCGTGGCCGAGCACGCCGATCTTGTTGCTCTCGTCGGCGATCGGCTCGAACATGCGGTCGTTCATGATGATCGCCGAGAATGGGAAGTAGCTGGAGGTGATCTGCTTGGAGACCACCATCGCATCCGGCTTTATCCCATAGGTCTCGCAGCCGAACATCTTGCCGGTGCGGCCGAAGCCGCAGATCACCTCGTCGGCGACCAGCAGGATGTCGTACTTCTTCAGGACCGCCTGGATCTTGTCCCAGTAGGTCGCCGGCGGCACGATGACGCCGCCCGCCCCCATCACCGGCTCGCCGAAGAAGGCCGCGATCGTATCAGGCCCTTCCTTCTGGATCAGCGCATCGAGCTCTTCCGCCCGCCGCGTCGCAAACGCCTCCTCGCTCTCGCCGGGCGCACCGTCCTTGTAGAAATGCGGCGAGCCGGTGTGCAGGATGTTGGGCAGCGGCAGGTCGAAGGAGCGGTGATTGTTCGGCAGGCCCGTGAGGCTGGCCGATGCAATCGTGACGCCGTGATAGGCACGCATACGGCTGATGATCTTCTTACGCTGCGGCTGGCCCAGCGAATTCGAACGATAGGCGATGAGCTTGAGGACGGTGTCGTTGGCCTCCGAGCCGGAGTTGGTGAAGAACACCTTGCTCATCGTGACAGGCGCGATCGCGACCAGCTTCTCGGCGAGGTCGATCGAGGGCCCGTGCGATTTGGCCGAGAACGTATGGTAGAACGGCAGCGCCTGCATCTGCTTGTACGCAGCCTCGACCAGCCGCTTCTCGTTGAAGCCGAGCCCGACGCTCCACAGGCCGGCCATCGCTTCGAAATAGCGCTTGCCCGCCGCGTCGAACACATAGGGTCCCTCGCCACGCTCGATCACCAGCGGACCAGCCTGCTGATGAGCGCGCGCGTTGGTGTAGGGATGGAGCTGATAGGCCACATCCCGGGCCTCTTGCGAATTGGGCAGCATGGACATTTGCGCAGATCCTTGAAAGCGTCACCTCGCCGGAGCAGCCGGCGTCATCACTCGATGGCACGCACCTTGGCTATTGCCACAGCGCAAAACTTGCAACGCTAATTCGTCGGCAGCAGCCGCCCAGCAGCGATGCACAAAGCCGCACACGGCCGGCCCGCGCCGCGGCAGCCCTCACGCCGCGCCGTCGTCGTCCCCACCGTCGGTGGCGGCACCGGCTTCCCTCACCTCCACCAGGGCCATCGAGAGCAAATAGGCCGTCGTACGAAGACCAAGCCTGCGCGCCCTCTCGGCGGCACGCGACAGATCGTTCGCCAGCTCCCTGAGTTCGTCTCCCCGTGACAATCCCTCACCCCGTCGGCGGCCACCTAAACCGCAACAGCGCCGCTGGTTCTGATCAGTTCGGCGCTGGACTGGACTGTAGCAAAATTCCCGATGACATTCACCACCGCATTCCTGTAGGCGGCTGCATCATCCGTGCCCGGCTGCCGGCAAGCCACGGCGTCAATGACCACTTGGTAGCGGTGACTGCGGTGAAACCCGTCAACGGCCGTGGCCAGGATGGTCTCGTCCAGCGAGAAGCCGATCAGAACGCACCGCATCGCCCGGATACTGGACATATGATCCACGAACCGCGCCGAGCTGTAGGCCGACGGCAGTGGATGCTCGAACGTCATCTCTCCCGGGTGCGGCTTGGTTTCTGCGATCCAATCGGTCAGCCTGGATGCCGGATTGAACCAAGCCGCCTGTGCGATACGCTTCAGATGCATCACCGGCCACAGATTGCTGCGCCACAGCATCAGGAGTTCCAGGCAGCGCGCCATTGCCGCATCGCCGTCAAAGATGACATGGCGGCGGCCGGGGGTCAGATATTCGACCTGAAGATCCGCACAGATCAGGATCGGCGGATCATCATGGATGGACGTCAGCATTGTGTTGCGCAGAGCTGCACCAGTTTCAGCGGTCGGCGAGTGCGAGGTCCCGCAGCGGCGAGGTCACCGCCCGCCCCGCCGAGGCATCGAGGACGCCGGGCCGATCCCAATCGCCCTCAGGACGGATGATCACATAGGGATCGCTGTCTAGCGTGATGGCGTCCGGGCCGGGCTCGATCTCCAGCAACATCTCCGTATAGGAAAAATCCGAGAAGGTGATCTTGCGGTTGTGACCGAGCGGCTTGGCGCCGAAATGGGCCCAGAAATCGACCAGCCGGTCCTGCGCCTGGCCATAGATCTTGCGAAAACCCTTGCGCTTCACATAGTCGACACTGGCCTGCACCAGCTTGAACGAAACGCGTGAGCGGCGGTATTGGTGCCGCACTGCCAGGCGTTCCACCTTGGCGAAATCGCCGAAGAAGCGCACCCGCAGGCAGCCCGCGGGCTCATTACCGACGAAGCCGATGAAATGCGCGGCGACCATGTCGTTACCGTCGAACTCCTCCTCGAAGGGACAATCCTGCTCGGCGAGATAGACCGCCGAGCGGATGGCGGTCACCAGCATGAGATCATTTGGATCGCGCGCGAGGCGGATGGTGATCGCGCGGGAACAAGGCTTGGCGACAGGAATCCTAGTACCGTGCATCTGCAAAGCTCCTTGATTGGATCATCGCGCCCGGCATGCGCATCGGCTGCCGATGCCAGGGACGCTCGTAACACCACAGGTCGGGTTGAAAGCTCGGAACGGGCGCAAAGCCCGTCGCCCTCATGATGTCGCGTCCGGCCACCGTTGAGGGCTGCGCATAGCAATCCGCGCCGCGAAACCTTATCTGCCTGAGATGAGCCGCGGCCTTGCCGAGACCGGCGATGCCGCGCCCCGTGGCGGCGATCGCCCAGATGTAGATAGCAGCGACGTCCTCGTTCGCCGACGCGAGATAACGCGTCTCCGGCGCGGTGAGGCAGATCTCGTCGAGCAGCAGCGCATCGTGGCCGCGGTCATTGAGAAACAAGAAGGCCATGCCGCCGACGAGCTTGCCTTTCCGGCTGAACGTCAAAATGCTTTGAGGATCGAGAGTGAAGTATCGCGCAAGCTCCACCGTTCCGATCTGCACGCCCGGCACCAGCCGGCGCGCCATTTCCGAAAGTGTCGCAATTTCGGAAAATTGCGCACAGCGAACGTCGACATCCGGGCTCAGCGGCAAGGCATCGAAATCATGCCTTGCGGCAAACGAGCCCCTTTCCATACTCATATCACGCCTCTATCGTTCGAGGCTTTCGTGCCCCGCTATGGCCATGAGCTTAGCGGCTGGGGATCAGGAGTATGCAGCAGTTATTGCACCGGGGTGCTGCGATGATGCAGCACCGTGAAGAAGCCCTGGATGCGTCCTGGGACGATTTGAAGCTGTTTTTAGCGTGCGCAAAATACAAAAGTTTTCGCAATGCGGCCGAAGAGCTCGGCCTCACCTCCACGACCCTGATGCGCCGCATCGACCGGCTGGAAGAGAGCATCGGGTGCAAGCTGTTCCTGCGCGACCAGAGCGGACTCACGCTCAGCGATGAAGGCACCGCGATGATCGCCGACGTTGCACATATGGAGCGTCATGCCTTCAACGTCTTCCGCCGCGCCTCGCGATCGTCGAGCGACACGTCAGGCACCGTGCGCGTCGCTGTGACGGAAGGCCCCGGCAATTTCTGGATCCTGCCACGACTGATCGATTTCCAGAAGACCTACCGCAAGATCACGGTCGATCTGCGTTGCGCGATGGAGCAGGCCGACGTCGCGCGGCTTGAATCGGACATTGCCATCCAGCTCGAACCGCCGACCAATCCCGACCTGATCGTTGCCAAGCTCGGCCGCCTGCACATCTATCCTTTCGTCTCCAAGGAGTACCAGAACCTCTACGGCGTCCCGGCGACGCTCGCTGAGCTGAAGAACCATCGCATCATCAAGCAGAGCGCGCCGCAGGTCGACGACGGCGCCTATGCTCGCGTGCTCGGATTGAACTCGCTCGAGGGCATCGTCGGGATCAAGACCAATTCGTCGGTCGGCGTGCTCTACGCCGTCGAGCGCGGCGCCGGCATCGGCTTCCTGCCGACCGTGTCGATCGCGCTCGGCGCGCCGCTCGTGGCCGTCGATCTCGGCGTCAGCCACCACGCCGATCTGTGGCTGACCTATCACAAGGAGTTCCGCAGCTCCGAACGTCACAAGATCGTAGTCGACTGGCTGAAGAAGATCTTCGATGCCAGGACCTATCCCTGCTTCCGCGACGAGTTCATCCATCCGGACGCGCTGGTGCCGATGATGACGGCTGCGCGCGAAGGGTTTGGTTTGGCAGGCTATGTTGCGGCGACGCCGACCTGAACGCAGGCGAGCGTCGGCTCACCATTTGTATTCGAAGCCGGCCGTGCCCTGATGCGAGGTCAGTTCGTTGCGGAACTTGCCGTCGTAATTGACGTAAAGCCGTGCCACGTTGGTCAGGCTGAGCGAGGCCGAGGCACCGGCATCCATGCCGTAGCGGCTCTCGCCGATGCCGGGGACAATGATGCTCTGGGCGCCCAGGCTGACCTGAACCGACCCCAGATCCTGGTAAAAATTGTCGACGAACTTGCCGTAGGCCGAAAGGTCCAGAACCTTCTGCTCAATGATGAAATAGCGGCCGACCTCCGCCCCGATCATCACACGCGCGCGAGAGAGCGCCGTTGAGCCGACGTTGAGCGGGGCGAGGCCGCCGGCCTCCTGAAACGCGGCGCTCGTGGCGCGCACATATTCGAGCGCGCCCTTGGGCACGATGCGCATCTGGTCCTTGGTCCAGTAATAGCTGATCTCGGTCAGCGCGCCGTCAACGGCGGCGCGATAGCCCGCGGTCGCAAGGCCGAGGCCGGTGTCGCGGGAGGAATGAACCTTGCCGAAGCCGTGCACCACGGCAAAGGCCCAAGTCCAGGGGCCCTTGTCGGCCGAGCCGCTGAAGCCGAGCTGGGTCAGGTCGAGCGTTGCGGATTGCAACGCCAGCGGCACATCGATGTCGGTGTGGCTCTGGTCGATCGAAAAGCCGATGTTGACGCCCGGCGCAAGCCGCGCGCCGAAACCGGCGACGCCGCCAACGGTCTTGCGCTTGTCGCCGACGAAGTCACCTTGCGCATCCGTCCGGACAGAGATTCCGTAGCCCTCGAACCAGGTGCGGTAGCGCGGATCTTCCGTGCTCGCGGACGCGCCGCCGCCGCCGGGATTGGTGCGAAACGCGCGGTTGATACCGCCTGAAGCCTGGTTGCCGAGCCGCTCCAGGAACCCCGAGCCGAGGTTGAGCGCGCTGTTGCCGGCCGACTGATCGTAATTCGTCGACATCGGCGACGGGATCGGGGTCGGTGACGGCGTGGGCGTCGGGGTCGGGGTGGGCGTTGGGCTTTGCGCGAAGCTCGGGGTCGCTGCCGCCATCATCACGACCACCGCGAACGCCATTGCGATCGCAGCCACGATCCGGGGAACGCGGACCAGCCCGATCGTCTGCCGTGTCCCGGAGAGCTGCGCGGCGCAGCGCATGACGATGAATCCCGAAGCAAAGTGGCGGCGCGCGAATACAACACGAACCCGCGGCGCGAGCGGCGATTTGTGCCGAACTACCCGGGAGCGTCAATCGGTCGAAGCGCTGCGACAGGGCCTATTGCCTTCGATTGTGGTTCCGCTGCCACAGGTCGTAAATTGCAGACGAACAGGCCCGCATCGGCCTTGAAATCCGCGCGCAGCTTGCTCGCGCGCGATTTTCATGTTGCAATGCTGGACACAATCGGAATTGGCCGCTGCGCTGTGCGTTTCGCGACGTTGAGACTCAAGACTCGAACAGACTTCCGGAAGCCCGCTTGTGGCGTGGCACGCGAAAAGCGGCCGCGTCTTTTTTGTATCTAGTGGAGGAGACTAGCGATGCCGCAAAAGGGCACCGTCAAATGGTTCAACCCGACCAAGGGCTATGGGTTCATCAAGCCGAACGGCGGCGACAAGGATGTGTTCGTCCACATCTCCGCCGTCGAGCGTGCCGGACTCTCCACCCTCAACGAGAACCAGGTGGTTGAATTCGACCTCGTGGAGAACCGCGGCAAATCATCCGCGGAGAACCTCAAGGTCTCCTGATGTCGCGCAGCGCGCGGGAAATCATGACGTTGCCCCCGGCTTTGCCGGGGGATTTTGTTCTTGGAGGCACCCAGACGCGGAGGGCGCTTCAGCTCACCACCGGCGCAATCAGAAAATTCTCCGACGCCGCGCTGCCCGCCGTCTTGCACACATCGCCCTCGATCCGGACCTTGCCGCTCGCGAGCAGCCGCAGCGCTTCGGGATAGATGCGGTGCTCGACCTCGAGGATGCGTTCCGACAGCGTATCCCCGGTGTCGTGATCGCCGACGGGAACCGCGCCCTGCATCACGATCGGGCCGGCATCGGTCTCGGGGATCACGAAATGCACAGTCGCGCCGGACAACTTCACACCGGCGCGCAAGGCCTGGCCGTGCGGGTCGAGGCCGGGGAAGGACGGCAGCAGCGAGGGGTGGATGTTGAGCATGCGCCCGTACCAGGCCTTGGTGAACTCGGCGGTGAACAGGCGCATGAAGCCGCCAAGACAAATCAGCTCGATGCCGTGCCGATCGAGGGCTGCCTGCAGCACTTTCTCGAATCCGGCGCGGTCCTTGCCGAACGGCTTGCTCTCGATCACCTCAGTCTTCACGCCGCTCGCCCGGGCCCGTTCGAGCCCGGGCGCATCGGCCTTGTTCGAGATGACGAGCGATATCTCCGCCGGAAAATCCGCAGCGGCGGCGGCCCTGATCAGCGCAGCCATGTTGGAGCCGCGCCCGGAGATCAGGATGGCGACCCGGCGCTTCATCACAGCGCCCGTCATTACAGCGCCAGATCGAGGTGGCCGTTATAGACGACCCGATGCTCGCCCTCGGCCGGGATCACGGTGCCGAGCTGCGCCACCGTCTCACCGGCGTCGGTGAAGACCTCGACGACCTGGTCGACCCTATCGGGCTCGACGATCGCGATCATGCCGATCCCGCAATTGAAGGTGCGCAGCATTTCCAGCTCGGCAATGCCCGCCTGCCCGGCCAGCCATTTGAACACCGGCAGCACCGGCAGGCGCGCGAGGTCTATGCCGACGCCGAGGTGCTTCGGCAGCACGCGCGGAATGTTGTCGGTGAAGCCGCCGCCGGTGATGTGGGCGAGCCCCTTCACCGCGCCGGTCTCGCGGATCGCGCGCAGGCAGGACTTGACGTAGAGCTTCGTCGGCGTCAGCAGCGCGCCGCCGAGCGTCATCACGGGCGCGAACGGCGCCTGCGCCGCGAAGCTGAGACCGGATTGCTCGACGATCTTGCGCACCAGTGAGAAGCCATTGGAATGCACGCCCGACGAGGCGAGCCCGATCACGGCATCGCCGGCCGCGATATCCTTGCGCGGCAGCAGCGTGCCGCGCTCTGCAGCGCCGACGGCAAAGCCGCCGAGGTCGTAGTCGCCATCCTTGTAGAGGCCCGGCATCTCGGCCGTCTCGCCGCCGATCAGGGCACAGCCGGATTCGCGGCATCCCTCCGCGACACCAGCGACGATCGCGGCAGCGGCCTCGGGGTCGAGCTTGCCGCAGGCGAAATAATCCAGGAAAAACAGCGGCTCGGCACCTTGCACGACGAGGTCATTGACGCTCATGGCAACGAGATCGACGCCGATGCCGCCGTGCAGCCCGGTCTCGATCGCGATCTTGACCTTGGTGCCGACCCCATCGGTAGCGGCGACAAGGACCGGATCCTTGAAGCCTGCCGCCTTCAGGTCGAACAGGCCGCCGAAGCCGCCGATCTCGGCGTCCGCGCCCGGCCGCGCGGTGGCGCGCACCATCGGCTTGATCAGGTCGACCAGGCGGTTGCCCGCGTCGATATCGACGCCTGAATCGGCGTAAGTGAGCCCGTTTTTGCGGTCGGTCATGCCCGATTTCCAGTGGGTTTGCGGCTGGTTACGTCGAATTCCGGGGACGCGCAATGGCTCGCATGGCGCCCCGCTCTATACTATGTAGATATCAACCGGTTCAGCCTCCCAAGGGGGGCGGATTCGAGGTCAAGCCGGGGCCGGGAAAGCGCTTTCGTGAGTATTCCGAACATCATTACCCTGGGCCGCATCATGCTGGTCCCGATCATTGTCTGGGCCATCGTGTCGAGCCAAATGGAGGTGGCGTTCGCCGTCTTCCTGATTGCCGGCGTCAGCGATGCCGTGGATGGTTTCCTGGCCAAGCGCTTCAACATGACGAGCGAGCTCGGGGCGCTGCTCGATCCGCTCGCGGACAAGGCGCTGCTGGTCTCGATCTACATGGCGCTCGGCATCTGGGGCGCGATACCGCGCTGGATCGTGATCCTGGTGGTCTCCCGCGACATCATGATCGTTGCCGCCGTGATCGTATCCTGGCTGTTCGACCGACCGGTCGAGATGAAGCCGTCGAAGGTGTCCAAGCTCAACACCGTGGCCCAAGTGGCGTTCGCGGCGCTGGTGCTGGCGGCGCTTGCCTTCGGCTTCAAGCCGGCCCCTTATGATATGATCCTGATGGGCCTCGTCACGGTCTTCACGCTCTCCTCCGTGTCGCTCTACCTCGTCGAGTGGCTGCGGCACATGAGTACGATCGAGGCCAAATGAGCCGGGATGCGGCCCCGCAAAAGGCCAAGTCTCGCAAGATCCAGTCTCGCAAGATCAAGGTCTCGCACGAACAAGTGCCGCACGATCAAGTCGAACCCTCTTCAAACGGGCCGGCGCGCCGGCATGGAGCAAAACAAGCGTGGCAGGCCGCGTTCACCCCCGACAATTGGCATTTTCGCTCCCGCATGCGGAGAGCCTCAGCCGGGACAACTTCCTCGAAGGCCCCGCCAATGCGGCCGGTCTCGGCCTGATCGACAGCTGGCCGGAATGGCCGAACCGGATCATGTGGCTGGCCGGTCCCGAGGGAAGCGGCAAGAGCCATCTCGCCGCGATCTGGGCCGAGGAGGCCGGTGCCCGCTCGACCACCGCCAATGCGCTGACCGCCGCCGGGGTCCCCGGTGCGCTCGCCACCGGCGCGCTGGTCGTGGAAGATCTCAGGGCAAACGATTTCGACGAGCGCGCCCTGTTTCACATGATGAATCTCGCCCGCGAGGACGGCGCCTACGTCCTCCTCACCGGACGCGAGGCGCCGGCCTCGCTGGAGATCGAGCTGCGCGACCTGCGCTCGCGTCTGCGTGCCGTGCCGGTGGTCACGCTGCAGCCCCCCGACGACCAGCTCTTTCGCGGCCTCATCGTCAAATTCTGCGCCGACCGCCAGCTCACCGTGGACGAGAGCGTAGTCAGCTACCTCGCCACCCGCCTGGAGCGGTCCTCGGCCGCCGCCCGGCGGGCCGTGGAGCTGCTCGACAGCGAAGCCCTGCGGCTCGGCCGCCCCGTCACCCGGGCGCTGGCCGCCGAGCTCTTGCGGGACGTCTGATTGGCCCGCCAGCCCCCAAGGCGCCTTGAGGCCGCTTGACGGGACCGAGGGGCGGAACATCAATGTCATCGAAACGTCATCGCTGTAACACATGCTCCCCGGGGTTTTGCGCATAAGTCGCAAAGTGAGGCGAGACAGGATGGACCGACTTCTAATGGACTCTGCGCAAACGGTTGAAACGAAAGAAAAACCCCCGGAAGCCGAGGGCTTGCCGGCGATCGCATCCAGCCCCGAACGGTTCATCAACCGCGAGCTGTCCTGGCTGCATTTCAACCGCCGCGTCCTGGAGGAATCGGTCAATCTCAACCACCCCGTGCTGGAGCGGGTGCGGTTCCTCTCGATCTCGGCGAACAATCTCGACGAATTCTTCATGGTCCGCGTCGCCGGCATCAAGGCCCAGGTGCGCGAGGGCATCGCCGAACGCAGCCCCGACGGCCTGACGCCGTCGGAACAGCTCGCGCTGATCAACCGTACCGTCTCCCAGCTCGCCTCCGACCAGCAGGCGATCTGGCGCGACCTGCGCGCCACGCTGGCCGAGGTCGGCATCGTGCTGGTCGACGGCAAGGAGGTCACCAAGGCGGAACGAACCTGGGTCGAGGACTACTTCCTCAACAACGTGTTCCCGCTGCTGACCCCGCTCGCGATCGATCCGGCCCACCCCTTCCCGTTCATTCCGAGCCTCGGCTTCACCATCGCGCTCCAGCTCACGCGCGCCGCCGACGGCAAGCAGATGAACGCGCTGATCCGCATGCCCGGCAAGATCGACCGCTTCATCCGCCTGCCGGCCGAAGGAACGGTGCGCCTGATCTCGCTGGAGCAGGCGACCACCCTGTTCATCAACCGCCTGTTCCCCGGCTACAATCTGCACGGCCAAGGTTCCTTCCGGATCATCCGCGACTCGGAGCTCGAAATCGAAGAAGAGGCGGAAGACCTCGTCCGCCTGTTCGAGACCGCGCTGAAGCGCCGTCGGCGCGGGTCCGTGATCCGGCTCGAGATCGACGCCAAGATGCCGGAGCAGCTGCGCAGCTTCGTGCAGCATGCACTGTCGGCTGCCGACGACGAGGTGTTCCTGGTCGACGGCGTGCTCGCCATGAACGAGCTCTCGCAGCTCACCCGTCTCGACCGGCCGGATCTCGAATTCACCCCCTACGTGCCGCGCCATCCCGAGCGCGTACGCGAGCATGGCGGCGACATCTTTGCCGCGATCCGGCAGAAAGACCTCATCGTCCATCATCCTTACGAGTCCTTCGACGTGGTGGTGCAGTTCCTGCAGCAGGCGACGCGCGATCCCGATGTGGTCGCGATCA
This sequence comes from Bradyrhizobium sp. Leaf396, assembly GCF_001424605.1. NCBI lineage: Bacteria > Pseudomonadati > Pseudomonadota > Alphaproteobacteria > Hyphomicrobiales > Nitrobacteraceae > Bradyrhizobium > Bradyrhizobium sp. Leaf396. Next base: position 112,380 of record NZ_LMQJ01000001.1, on the reverse strand, counting down.
AGCAGACGCTCTACCGCACCTCGAACAACTCGCCGATCGTGCGCGCGCTCGCCGAAGCGGCCGAAGCCGGCAAATCCGTCACCGCCCTGATCGAGCTGAAGGCGCGGTTCGACGAAGAAGCCAATATTCGCTGGGCGCGCGATCTCGAGCGCGCCGGCGTGCAGGTGGTCTACGGCTTCCTGGAATTGAAGACGCACGCAAAACTCTCGATGGTGGTGCGCCGCGAGGGCGGCAGCCTCACGACTTACGTTCATACGGGCACCGGCAACTATCACCCGGTCACCGCGCGCATCTACACTGACCTCTCCTACTTCACTTCAGATCCGACCATCGGCCGCGATGCCGCGCGCGTGTTCAACTTCATCACCGGCTATGCCGCTCCGAGCGATCTGGAGAAGATGGCGGTGTCGCCGCTGACCCTGCGCAAGCGCATCATCGAGCACATTCAGGGCGAGACCGCGCATGCCCGGCACGGCCGGCACGGCGCGGTCTGGATGAAGATGAACGCGCTGGTCGATCCTGACATCATCGACGCGCTCTACGAGGCCTCGCAGGCCGGCGTCCAGGTCGAACTCGTGGTGCGTGGCATCTGTTGCCTCAGGCCCGGCATCCCCGGCCTGTCGGAGAACATCCGCGTCAAGTCGATCATCGGGCGATTCCTGGAACATGGCCGAATCTACTGCTTCGGCATGGGCCAGGGCCTGCCGAGCGCGAAGGCGGCTGTGTATATCTCCTCTGCCGACATGATGCCGCGCAATCTCGACCGCCGCGTCGAGGTGTTGTGTCCGCTGCAAAATCCGACGGTGCATCAGCAGGTTCTCGAGCAAATCATGGTCGCGAACCTCAAGGACAATGAGCAGAGCTGGCAGTTGTTGCCGGACGGGTCCTCAACGCGTATGAAGACCGCGAAGGGCGAGGAGCCTTTCAACGTGCACAACTACTTCATGACGAATCCGAGTCTGTCTGGCCGTGGAAAGTCGCTCAAGGAATCCTCGCCGCGTCGTCTCACGCGCCGGAACGAACGCCATCAATCCTGATCGGGGATCTGCGACGTGAAGCAGCCGCGCAAGCGCGGCTCGAGCGTCGCGGTCATCGACATCGGCTCCAACTCGGTCCGTCTCGTCGTCTACGAGGGGCTTTCGCGGAGCCTCATCCCGATCTTCAACGAGAAGACGCTGTGTGGCCTCGGGCGCGAGGTGCAGAGCACCGGTCTGCTCGCGCCGGACGCCGTCGACAAGGCGCTGACCTCGCTCAAGCGTTTCCGTGCGTTGTGCCGCGTGATGCAGGTCGGACGCGTGTTCGCGATCGCGACCGCGGCCTGCCGCGACGCCTCGAACGGCCCCGACTTCATCGCCAAGGCCGAGCGCATCTGCGCGGTGAACATCGAGATCCTGTCGGGCCCGCGCGAGGCGCGGCTGTCGGCGCTCGGCGTGATCTCCGGCATCCACCTTCCGGACGGCATCGTCGGCGACCTCGGCGGCGGCTCGCTCGAGCTGATCGACGTGCGCCGGAACAGCGTGCGCAGCGGCGTGACGCTGCCGCTCGGCGGCCTCGCGCTCCAGGATCTCGCGCATAAATCGCTCAAGCGCGCCGACCACATCGTGCGCGAGGAGCTCGACGGGGTGCCGCAGCTCACCGCGGGCCGCGGCCGCACCTTCTACGCGGTCGGCGGCACCTGGCGCGCCCTGGCGCGCATCCACATCATCCAGAGCGGCTATCCACTCCAGGTGATGCACGGTTATTCGATCTCGGCCGCCGAGGCGCTGGACTTCTCGCGCCGTCTCCGGCGCCTCGTCGCCGCCGACATGCTCGCCGACATCGAGATCGTCGCCGACGCGCGGCGCCCGCTCCTCACCTACGCCGCGCTGGTGCTCGAGCACATCATTCGGGTCGCCAAGCCGAAGACCATCGTGTTCTCGACCTTCGGCGTGCGCGAGGGTCTGCTGCACGAGAAGCTGTCCGAAACCGAACGCGGCAAGGACGGGTTGATCTGCGCGGCCGAGGAGTTGAATCAGCTGCTGTCACGCTCGGCCAAACACGCCCGCGAGCTGATCGCATGGACCGACCGTCTCGTGCGCGTCGTGAAGCTGCGCGAAAGCGAAGAGGATCGCCGCCTGCGCCACACCGCCTGCCTGCTCTCCGATATCGGCTGGCGCGTACATCCCGACCATCGCGGCGAACAAACGCTGAGCCTCGTCGTCAACGGCAATTTCGGCTCGATCACCCACGTCCAGCGCGCCTTCGTCGGCCTGTCGGTGTTCTATCGCTATGCCGGTCTCAGCGAGGAAAACCAGCCGCCGGCCACGATGCAGGGGCTGCTGCCGCCGGCCCAGCTCGAACGCGCGCGCCTGCTGGGCGCCGCATTCCGCGTCGCGCATCTGATCTCGGCGGCGCGTCCGGGTGTCCTGCCTGCTACCCATTTCCGCAGCCGGGGCCGCAATCTGACGCTTGTGTTCGAGCACCGCCTCGGCGATCTCGTGGCCGACCGCGTCGGCAGCCGCTTCCGCCAGCTCGCCCGCCTGATCGGCCGCACCGGCTCGATCGTGAGGCGCTGAAGTGCGAACGAGTCGCAGATGCTGGCGGCAGATCATCCGATCTGACCGCTGCTCGTGATCCAAGCGGCTCAAGGCTGTCGGACCGATCGGCATCAGTACAGCCGTCGTGAAAACCATCGTGTCCTGACAGCGTCGGTTGATGCAAATCAACCCGCCAGCGGCGCATCCGATTAGCCTGCTGCCACTTGTTCCGGACTCAAGTTCGTCATGCAACTCCAACATGGGATTCGGCTTTCCGTCCGCGCCCGGAAAGCGGCCGTCGGCGCTCTGCTTGCGCTCGCTTTGAGTTCTTGGCCTTCGGCGCCGCACGCGCAGGCCGAACTGAAGCTGAGCGATGCACAGGCGCGCAATCTCGGCGTGCGCCTGACCCATCCAGTCGCGGTCCGGACGGATCTGACGCTGCCCTATCCCGTTCAGATCGTGATCCCGACGCAGCAATTGCGGGTCGTGAGCGCGCCCATGGCCGGCATGGTCGCCAATCTCCTGGTCGGGCGCGGTGACCGCGTCTCCGCAGGCCAGCCGCTGGTGACCCTGGAGAGCCCGAGCTTCGTCTCCCAGCAGCGCGATTACCTGCATGCGCTCGCACAGGAGCATCTTGCCAGCCAGCAGCTCAAGCGCAACATGGATCTGTTCGAGGGCAAGGCCGTGCCACAGCGCGTGCTGGAGGCCAGCCAGGCTGAAGCACGCCAGGCCGCTCTCGTCGTCGCCGAGCGGCGCCAGATGCTGCATCTGAGCGGGATGTCCGACGAGGCGATCCTTCGGCTTGGACAGGAGGCGGCCATCAGCGGTACGCTTACGGTCAATGCGCCGCAGACTGCATCCGTGGTCGAGGTCACGGTATCGCCGGGACAGCGGATCGAACAATCCGCGCCGCTCATCAAACTGGCGCGGCTCTCACCGCTATGGGCGGAAATCGCGGTCCCTGCGACGAATATCCGCGCGATCCGCACAGGCGCGAAGGTCGAGATCACCGGCTATTCCACCCCCGGCAAGGTCGTGCTGGTCTCCGAGACCATCGACCCTGCCACCCAGACCATTCTGGTTCGCGCGGAAATCCCCAACGATGGAGAGCTGCATCCCGGTCAGACCACCGCGGCTCGCATCGGCTTTCTCTCCGCAGGCGAAAGCGCGTGGGAAATTCCCTACAATGGGCTGGTGCGTCGTGGCGAGCAGACATCGGTGTTCGTTGCCACGGCCGGCGGCTTCCGGCTCGTACCGGTCAAGCTGGTTGCGGAGGACCAGGACCATGTCGTCATCTCCGGCCACCTTACGGACCAGGACGAGATCGCGATCGGCGGCATCTCGGCACTTCGCGGCATTCTCTCCGGACTGGGGCAATAAATGCTCCGGCGCCTGGTTGCGTTCGCACTTGCGCAGCGACTGTTCGTCCTGCTGAGCGTGTTGCTGGTGGTCGGCGCAGGCGCCGTCCTCCTGCCCGGTCTACCGATCGACGCGTTCCCCGACGTCTCGCCGATCCAGGTCAAGATCATCATGAAGGCGCCGGGCCTGACCCCCGAAGAGGTCGAGCAGCGCATCACGGTCCCTGTCGAGCTCGAACTGCTCGGATTGCCCAACAAGAAGATCCTTCGCTCCACCACGAAATATGCGCTGGCCGACATCACCGTCGATTTCGAGGACGGCACCGACATCTATTGGGCGCGCAACCAGGTGTCGGAGCGGCTGTCGAACATCGCGCGTGACTTCCCCGACGGGGTGAGCGGAGGTCTTGCGCCGATCACGAGCCCCCTGGGCGAAATGTTCATGTTCACCATCGACAGCCCCGAGCTGTCGCTCGCCGAGCGGCGGACCCTGCTCGATTGGGTGATCCGTCCCGCGCTGCGGACAGTCCCAGGGGTTGCGGACGTCAATTCGCTCGGCGGTTATGTCCGAGCCTTCGAGATCGTGCCGCGCAACGATGCGCTCGCCGCGCGCGGCATTTCGTACGACGTGTTTCGTCGCGCGATCGAGGCCAACAGCCGCAACGACGGCGCCGGACGGGTGAACCAGGGCGAAGACAGCGCTCTGGTCAGGATCGAAGGCAGCATCCGCTCGATCGAAGACATCAAGGCAATCGTCGTCGACACCCGCGATGGCGTACCGATCCTGGTCAACGACGTCGCGAGCGTCAAGATCGGGACGCTGACCCGCTATGGCGCGGTCACGTCGGACGGCAACGGCGAGACCGTTGAAGGCCTCGTCCTCGGCTTACGCGGCGCCAACGCCGGCCAGCTCGTCCGCGACGTGCGTGCCCGGCTCGCCGAGCTGCAGCCGGCACTGCCGAAGACCGTTTCCATCAACGTGTTCTACGACCGCAGCCGCCTGGTCAACCGCGCCGTCGGCACGGTGGTGCGAGCGCTCGGCGAGGCCACCGTCCTCGTCATCGTTCTGCTGCTGCTCTTCCTCGGCAACTGGCGGGCCTCGCTGGTAATCGCTCTCAGCCTGCCGCTGGCCATCGTCATCGCGTTGATCGTCATGCGCCTGGTGGGGATGTCGGCCAATCTGATGAGCCTCGGCGGACTTGCGATCGCGATCGGCATGTTGATCGACGCGCTGGTCGTCGTGGTCGAGAACATCGTCGGCCATCTCGGCAAGCAGGAGCCGGGCAAAACCGTTCCACTGATCCACCTGGTGTACCGTTCGGTTTGCGAGGTGCTGGAACCGGTCGCCTCAGGGGTCCTCATCATCATCATCGTGTTCATCCCCCTCCTGACGCTGCAGGGCCTTGAGGGCAAGTTGTTCATCCCGGTCGCGCTGGCCATCATCTTCGCGCTCACCGGTTCGCTGCTGCTGGCGCTCACCGTGGTGCCGGTCTTGACCTCCTACGTGCTCAAGTCCGCGTCGCATCGCGATCCCATGCTGGTCCGTGCGGCGCAACGGGTCTATGCGCCGGCATTGGACTGGGCCTTGAACAACGAGCGCAAGGTGATGGCTGCGGCGGTGATCGGACTGATCGCCGCGGGATTGGCCTATACGAAACTTGGCAAGACCTTCATGCCGACGATGGACGAAGGCGACGTCATCGTCAGCGTGGAAACGCTGCCCTCGGTCAACCTCGACGAGTCGCTCGCCATGAATGCGAGACTCCAAAAGGCACTGCTGGCCGTACCGGACGTTGCCGGCATCGTCGCACGGACCGGCTCGGACGAGCTTGGCCTCGATCCCATGGGTCCGAACCAGACCGACACGTTCCTCGTGCTCAAGCCAGCCGCCGAGAGGCAGACCGACGACCGCGAGGCCCTGTTGCAGAAGCTGCGCGAGGTTCTGACCGGCTTTCCCGGCATCTCGCTCGGCTTCACCCAGCCCATCGACATGCGGGTGCAGGAGATGATCAGCGGCGTGCGCGGCGACGTCGCCGTCAAGATCTTCGGTCCTGATATCGCCAGGCTGAACGAAGCCGCAGCCAAGCTGTCGGCCATCCTGTCCAGCATCGACGGTGCCGAGGACGTCTACACGACGCTGAACGAAGGCGCTCAATACTACACGGTTGCGGTCAATCGCATGGAGGCCGGCCGCCTCGGCCTGACGGTGGATTCGATCGTCAACTCGCTCCGCACTCAGATCGAGGGCAGGACGATCGGCACCGCGCTCGAGGAAGGACGCCGCACGCCGATCCTCGTCCGCGGCAGCGAGACCACCCGGGAAGCGCCGACGCTGCTGGCAAACCTGCCGCTGACGCTCGCTTCAGGGCAGCATGTCGCATTGTCGCAAGTCGCCCGGATCCAGCGCGTGGATGGCCCGGTGAAGATCGACCGCGAGGACGGAGCGCGCATGAGCGTCGTCCGCGCCAACATCCGCGGTCGCGATATGGTCGGATTCGTCGAGGAAGCGCGCCAGAAGGTTGCGATCGAGCTTCCCCTTCCGAACGGCTACCGACTGACCTGGGGCGGGCAGTTCGAGAACCAGCAACGTGCCGCCGCACGCTTGTCCATCGTCGTGCCCATCGCGATCGGCCTGATCTTTCTGCTGCTCTTCACCACGTTCGGGGCCATCCGGCAGGCCTTGCTGGTGCTGGTCAACATCCCCTTTGCGCTGATCGGTGGCGTCTTCGCACTGGTCCTGACGGGTGAGTATCTGTCGGTGCCTGCTTCGGTCGGTTTCATCGCACTGCTCGGCATCGCCGTCCTCAACGGCGTCGTTTTGGTATCCTACTTCAACCAACTCCGCGCCCATGGGTTGAGCGAGGACCGCATCGTCGTCGAAGGTGCCATGCGCAGGCTCCGTCCGGTGCTGATGACCGCGAGCATCACGGCGCTTGGCTTGATCCCGCTGCTGTTCGCGTCCGGGCCAGGATCCGAAGTGCAACGACCGCTCGCCATCGTCGTGATCGGCGGACTGTTGTCCTCCACCATGCTCACTCTGATTCTCCTGCCGATCCTGTATCGCCGCTATGGCGGAGCGCCGAAGGTGGCGAAATGACCGATCAACCGGTCTGTCTCACCCTGATCGTACCGGACCAGCTCCGCGAGGAGCTGCTCGACTATCTCACCGACCAGACCGATCTCGTTTCGGGATTCACGGCAGCGCCCGGTGCCGGTCACGGCGCCGGGGTTCGATTGCAGACGGCCGCCGAACGCGTGAAGGGGCATGCCGACCAGACGGCGGTGCAGATCATCCTGGCGAGGAGCGATGCCAGCAACTTGCTCGATCGGCTGCGAGCCTCATTTGGCGGTACCAAGCTCGTCTATTGGATCCTGCCGGTGACGGAGTTCGGCACGATCGATTGACCGCCTCAGAAATCCGTCGCCATCGACAAGAGCAGGGTTCGCGGCGCGCCTTGCGCCAGCGCGGAGAAGCTCGCCACGCCGGACCAATAGTTGGTATCACGGAGGCCGCGAATGCCGTCGGGCTGGAGACCCCGGCGAGCGCTTTGACGGCGGACGCCAGAATGGCAATGGGAGGGCAAATGACTCTCGACGACATCTCGCGGCGGCTTCCGGTTTGATTGATACCGGAGCGAGGTGCCGCGGGAACAGCCGGCGAGTCAAAGAAAGTGTGTTTATTTTCAGTAGCTTAGAATAAGATAAGATCTAAACATGGGGAGAAGCGCGCGACTGGCTGCCGAATATAGCCGCGCGGCATCTGTAGATCGCTGCCGTCAAATTCACTCGGCCGAGGCCCTGGCGTGGTGCTCGGAAGATTCGAGGGCTGTCCGCATCAGGCTGCGGCGGCGCCAGATGAAACCGACCACCAGCACGACGATGACGCCGAGCACCGCACAGAAATATTCGCCGCCTCCTCCGCCATGGCCGAACTGCGGCGGAATGCGCAGCGCGCCGAGCATGCCGTCGAGGGAGGCGCCGAGCGGGCCGTCGAACAGCGTGTGCAGCTTCGGCGCGATGCCTGGATCGGTCGCGATCACCTCGCCTGCGACCCAGCCGAGCAGCGCTGCACCGGCCCAGACCAGGACCGGGAGCTTCGCGAGGAGCGCCATGATCAGCGCGGCGCCGGCCACGATCAGCGGTACGCTGATGGCAAGGCCGAGGATCAAGAGCGGCACGCTGCCATTGGCCGCGGCGGCGACGGCAATGACGTTGTCCAGACTCATGACGATGTCGGCGACCACGACGATCTGGATCGCGTGCCACAAATGCGCGCCCGATTCGACGTCGTCCTCGTCCTCGTTTTCCGGCACCAGGAGCTTGGCCGCGATCACGATCAGCGCGAGACCGCCGGCCAGCTTGAGGTACGGCAGGCCCATCAGGCTGGCGACGATGCCGGTGAAGATGATCCGCAGCATCACGGCTGCGCCGGCACCGAAGATCATGCCCCAGAGCCGGTGCCGCGGCGAGAGACCGCGGCAGGCCAGCGCAATCACCAGCGCGTTGTCGCCGGAGAGCAGGATGTTGATCCAGATGATTTTGCCGACCGCAATCCAGAAGGTCGGTTCGGCCATCTCGTTGCGAAACTGGGTGAAGAATGCCCCGATCGTAGCGGGATCGAAGATCTGCCAGAGCCAGCCCACAATTAATCCTTTCGCCCCGTCGTCCTAACCTGTCGCCTGACGGATCAGCCCACGATCTCGTTGCCCGAGAAGAACTGCGCGATCTCGATCGCGGCGGTCTCCGGCGCGTCCGAGCCGTGCACGGAGTTCTCTCCGATCGACTTCGCGTAGAGCTTGCGGACGGTGCCCTCGGCGGCCTTGGCTGGATCGGTGGCGCCCATCACCTCGCGGTACTTGGCGATCGCGCCCTCGCCTTCCAGCACCTGCACCACGACCGGACCCGAAGTCATGAAGTCCACGAGCTCGCCGAAGAACGGGCGCGCCTTGTGGACGGCGTAGAAGGTCTCGGCCTGCTCCCTGGTCATGCGGATGCGCTTCTGCGCGACGATGCGCAGGCCGGCCTTCTCGATCACGGCATTGACCGCACCGGTCAGATTCCGCTCGGTCGCGTCGGGCTTGATGATCGAGAAAGTGCGTTCGATGGCCATAATCTTGTCCTTGGGAGAAAAGCGGTGGTTCGGAGTTGCGGGGCTTATATCGGCGCCTTTGCCATCCGGCAAGCGACCGCCCGTACGGCCGCAATCGCTTCCGTCGGAGGACGGACGCTCGATTCAGCATGGATGACAACAATTTCACCAAGATGAACCCAGTCTGAAACCGCCGTCAGGGTTCGGTTCAGCTTTAGTGGCATAAGGTCGGCCCATCGAAACCGAAGCCTGATCGTCAGGCGGACCGTTTCGGCGGCTTTCCCTTCGGCGCGATGGCCCCGCGCCGGCAGTCTTGAGGAGATCACCATGTGGAGGAAACTTTCGCTTGCCGCCGTCGCCGCGGTCGCGCTGGGTGCCGCACTGGCGCCGACCTCCGCATCCGCTCATTGGCATGGCGGATGGCGTGGCGGCTGGCACCATGGCCACGGCTGGGGCGGACCGCGCTTCTATGTCGGAGGTCCCGTCTCCTACGGTTATGGCGGCTGCTATGTGCGCCGGTTGGTCCCGACCCCGTGGGGACCCCGCTGGCGGCTGATCAACCGCTGCTACTAAGACCGTCAGCACCTTCCCGAGGTACCTGAGCCCCCCGGGTACCTCCAAGAGAAGCCCCGGCGCCCCCCTCGCCGGGGCTTTGCCTTGCACGGACAAGGTGCGCTTCATACAATTTTTGCGAGAATGCCCACCATTCCCCACAGTCGGCGAAACCAATTGGCTAGCAATGACTTGGTACGGTGTCCTTACTTTGAGAACACGGAACCCGCGATGGCTGGCCTTTTTGCCAACGACAGCGAACAGATCGACCGGCGCACCAGCCGCTCGATTTGCGACGCCGTGGGCGAACGGCTCCAGCAGAGTCTGCGACCCGAGCCTCGCCTTCCGACGCACCTCGAGCAGCTCCTCAACGCCTTGAGGCAGCGCGAGCGCGAGCCGCATTGACGGAAAAACGAGTTGCGTTCGAGGCGCCTTGCGGTGACAAGGCCGCATGCTTCTCATCACCGACCTCTCCATCCGTCTCGCCGGACGCCTTCTGATCGACCAGAGTTCCGTGCAGATCACGCCCGGCGCGCGCGTCGGCTTGGTCGGACGCAACGGCACCGGCAAGTCGACGCTGTTCAAGGTGATCCGTGGCGAGCTCGCTGCCGAGCACGGCTCGGTGACCCTGCCCCCACGCTGGCGCATCGGCAGCCTCGCGCAGGAAGCGCCGAACGGCCCCGAGAGCCTGATCTCGGTCGTGCTCAAGGCCGACCTCGAACGCGACGCGCTGCTAACTGAAGCCGAGCACGCGACCGATCCGCACCGGATCGCCGAGATACAGACCCGCCTCGTCGACATCGACGCGCATTCGGCGCCATCGCGCGCCGCCGCGATCCTCTCCGGCCTCGGCTTCTCCGCCGCGGATCAGCTCCGCCCCTGCGCCGAGTTCTCCGGCGGCTGGCGCATGCGCGTCGCGCTTGCCGCAACGCTGTTCGCTGCGCCCGACCTGTTGCTGCTCGACGAGCCCACCAACTATCTCGACCTCGAAGGCACGCTCTGGCTGGAGGATCACCTCGCGCATTATCCGCGCACGGTGATCGTGATCAGCCACGACCGCGACCTCCTGGAAAGCTCGGTCGACCAGATCCTGCATCTCGAGCGCGGCAAGCTCACGCTCTACAAGGGCACCTATTCCTCCTTCGAGGAGCAGCGCGCTGCGCGCGAATTGCTCGACGCGAAGGCGATCAAGCGCCAGGAGGCCGAGCGCGCGCGCCTGCAGGCCTTCGTCGATCGCTTCAAGGCCAAGGCTTCGAAAGCGCGCCAGGCGCAATCGCGTGTGAAGATGCTGGAACGGCTGAAGCCGATCACCGCGCTGGTCACCGAGGACGTGCGCGAGATCAGCTTTCCCGCGCCCGAGAAGATCCTGTCGCCGCCGATCATCGCCGTCGACAATGCCTCGGTCGGCTACGATCCGGCAATGCCGGTGCTGAACCGCGTCACCCTGCGGATCGACAATGACGACCGCATCGCGCTGCTCGGCGCCAACGGCAACGGCAAGTCGACGCTCGTCAAGCTGCTGGCCGGACGTCTCGCGCCGTTCTCCGGCAAGGTGACGCGAGCGGACAAGCTGTCGATCGCCTATTTCGCGCAGCACCAGCTCGACGAGCTCAACGAGGACGCCTCGGCTTACGACCATGTCCGGAAGCTGATGGGCGATGCGCCGGAGGCCAAAGTGCGCGCCCGCGCCGGCGCGATCGGCTTCTCCGGCAAGGCCGCCGACACCAAGGTCGGCAAATTGTCGGGCGGCGAGAAGGCCCGGCTGCTATTGGGCCTTGCGACCTTCTTCGGCCCCAACATGATCATCCTGGACGAGCCGACCAACCATCTCGACATCGACAGCCGCGCGGCGCTTGCGGAAGCGATCAACGAATTTCCCGGCGCGGTGATCATGGTTTCGCACGACCGCTATCTGATCGAGGCCTGCGCCGACCGGCTCTGGATTGTCGCCGACCGCACCGTCACCAACTACGATGGCGACCTCGACGAGTACCGCCGCCTCGTGCTGTCCGCGCGCAACGCGGAAGCGCCGCGCGAACGCAGCGCGGCAAACGACAAGCCGCAGCGACCGAAGTCCGACAATCGCGGCTCGCTGAAGAAGCGCATCGCCGAAGCAGAAACCGAGATCGCCCGCGTGAGCGAGATCATCGCGAAGATCGACACCGCGCTCGCCCTGCCCGACATCTTCACACGCGATCCCAAGCAGGCTGCGCAGCTGTCAAAGGCCCGCGCCAATGCCGCGGAGGCGCTCGCACGAGCTGAAGAGCAGTGGCTCGAGGCGAGCACGCAATTTGATGAGGCGGCGGGGTAGCTAGCGCTTGGTGCCCCGGAGCGGAGGCAAAGCGAAAGCGACGCGCCGCAGAGCCCGGGACACAGAGAGCCTAAGCAGACTTCTTCCTCGGCTTCGCTGCCCTCGGCACCGGCTGCGGTTCGGGATTGCCTTCGATCGAGGACAGGCGGCCGGAGGTGAACGTGTAGATGCCCGCGCGCGGGCCGGTGGCCCAGGTGACGACCGCGACGCGCCGGCCCGCGGCATCGTTGGAAAGATTGACGGTCGAGGGCGCACCGATGCCGCGCACCACGTCGCATTCGGTGTGGCCGAGCGCGACTGTTCCCCCCATCGGCGCGGGTGCAGTCGTCGAGGCATTGGCATCGGCCGGTCCGGGAGGCGGCGTCATGCCGGGACAGGCGCCGTCGGCGCTGACGAGGTCCTCGGGTCCGACCGGCTTATCGGGCGTCAGCGGCGGCGACTCGATCGAGATGTTCTTGATGAAGAGCCGGCCGGGCTTCTGGAACCATGCTGCGTCCTTCGACAACAGATCGGTCCCGCCCGAGCAGCCCGCGACCAGCGGTGCCACGGCGGCCAACGTAATCATGAGCGAGCCGGGAAGCTTTTGATGTCGCACGATAAACTAATTCCCCGCGTGAAGGACCAGCCCTAAACGATTGTCCCAACATCCCTTTGCGGCACGAAGGTGGCCGAAGCCAGCATCGCTCGAAAAGTGCAAATTATCATTAATTGCGAACGGCGGCTAATTGCGCTTCTGCCACCGGCCGCGCTCGTCGGCCTGCCAATAGGTGACATCAAATCCCCGCGCCTTGCAATCCGTCCAGACCGTGCGGGCAATCGCCAGCGCGTCCGGATCGTCGCCATTGAACAGCAGCACCATGCGCTCGTAGCCCTGTGCGTCCTCGGGCAACGCGGCGTTGTCGATCAGGAAGCGGACATTGGCGCCGTTGGGATTGCCCCCCTCGATCGCCAGCACGATGGGCTGATCGGCGGCGTCGTTCACCCGCCACGTCGCGTGCGGCAGGAAGGAATCGTCGCGATAGGTCCACAGATGCGCGTCGAGCGCATCGGCGCGCTCCTCAGAAGTCGACTGCACCACGACGCGCCAGCCGCGCTCGAGCGATTTCTCGAGAAGCGGCGGCAACACATTCTCTACCGTCATGTCTTGCAGATGGTAGAACAGCACTTCAGTCATTTCAGGTCATTTGCGCTCATAATGGTCGGAGACCAGGCGATCGAGCAGGCGGACGCCGTAGCCGCTTCCCCAGCTCTGGTTGATGTCGGTCTTCGGCGCGCCCATGGCGGTGCCCGCGATGTCGAGATGCGCCCAAGGCGTGCCGTCGACGAAGCGCTGGAGGAATTGCGCTGCCGTGATCGAGCCGCCGTGGCGGCCGCCGGTGTTCTTCATGTCGGCAAACTGCGAATCGATCAGCTTGTCGTATTCGGGACCGAGCGGCATCCGCCAGACCTTCTCCCCGCTCTCGATGCCGGCCGTGAGCAGCCGGTCGGCAAGCTCGTCATTGTTGGAGAACATGCCGGCACGCTCGGTGCCGAGCGCCACCATGATCGCGCCGGTCAGCGTCGCCAGATCCACCATGAATTTCGGCTTCACCTTTTTCGCCACGTACCAGAGCACGTCGGCCAGCACGAGGCGGCCCTCCGCATCGGTATTGATGATCTCGATGGTCTGGCCCGACATCGAGGTGACGATGTCGCCCGGCCGCTGCGCGTTGCCGTCGGGCATGTTCTCCACGAGGCCGATGGCGCCGACCACGTTGACCTTGGCCTTACGCGCAGCGAGCGCATGCATCAGGCCGACGACGCAGGCCGCGCCTCCCATGTCGCCCTTCATGTCCTCCATGCTGCCGGCCGGCTTGATCGAGATGCCGCCCGTGTCGAAGCAGACGCCCTTGCCGACGAAAGCAACCGGTGCCTCGCCTTTCTTGCCGCCGTCCCAGCGCATGATCACGGTGCGGCTCGGCCGTGCGGACCCCTGCCCGACGCCGAGCAGCGCGCCCATGCCGAGCTTCTGCATCGCCTTGACGTCGAGCACCTCGACCTTGACGCCGAGCTTGCGGAGCTGAGCCGCGCGGCGCGCGAATTCTTCGGGAAAGAGCACGTTCGGCGGCTCGTTGACGAGATCACGCGCGATGATCACTCCGTCGATGACGTGGCCGGCCGAGACAAACGCCCTCTTCGCTGCACCGGCATCCCCAACCGCAAGCGAGATGTCGGCGCGCAGGCCGCCCTCCTCGCCGTCCTTCTTCCTGGTCTTGTAACGGTCGAACTTGTAGCTGCGCAGCCGCAGGCCCGAGGCGATCGCAACGGCCTGCTCGCTGGTCATGGCACCGCCGGGCAGCTCCGCCATGATGGTCATGGCGCTGGCGCCGGCGGGCAGCTTGCTGGCGGCCACGCCGCCGAACTTGAGGAAATCGTTCGCCTTCAGGCCGGTCGCCTTGCCGGCCCCGATCACGATGAGCCGGGTCGCCTTCACGCCCTCCGGGGCCAGAATGTCCAGCGCAGCCCCGCTCTTACCTTTGAAGGCGGCGGCGGCGGCCGCGCGCTTCACGATCTCGTTGGCGCCCCCCAGCGCCTTGGTCGTGGCCGGGCCGAGTTTCAGGCCATCGTCGCAGAACACGACCACGATGCCACGGGGGGCGGCAGACAACGGGACAAAGCCGACCTTGATGGCATCGGACATGGATAGCTCCTCCAAAACATGGGCTTATCGCGATCGGACGCCCCGCGCGCAGGCGTAGCTGAACGGCGATTCACTGGACATTGTCCACTATGGGCCACTCGCCCAGCAGATGCCAAGCACCCCCGTGGCCGCCGGGCCACAACACGGGAAATATTAACCATATAATGACGGCGCCACGGGGCAGCCATTTTGTTGACGGATCAAAGGGATGCTAGTGAGAGAATAGCGTGGCGGAAGAGGTTTCGCCCAACCTTGGGGATCCCCGTCGGGGATTGGTTGGGCGGCACGGGTTCCGGCCGGCATCGGGGTCTTGGTGGGATTCGTGCGGTAGCGCATGGGGTCGATCGACAGGTATATCTTCCGCACGACGCTGGCGTCGTTTGCGCTCGTCCTGGTCAGCCTCACCGGCGTGATCTGGATCACGCAGGCGCTGCGCGGCATCGACCTGATGACGAGCCAGGGGCAGACCATCCTCACCTTCCTCGGCATCACCAGCCTCGTTATCCCGGCACTGGTGCTGATCATCTCGCCGATCGCGCTGATGATCGCGATCTCGCACACACTGAACAAGCTCGCGACTGATTCCGAGATCATCGTGATGAACGCGGCGGGCTTCTCACCCTTCCGGCTGTTCTATCCGTTCTTCTACGCCACCTGCGTCGTGGCGCTGCTGGTCGCCTTCATCGCGGCCTATCTCGCCCCCGACGGCATGCGCCGGATCAAGCAGTGGGATGCCGAGATCACCGCCGACGTGCTCACCAACATCTTGCAGCCCGGTCGCTTCGCTCAGCTCGACAAGAACCTGACGATCCGGATCCGCGAACGCCAGCCCGGTGGCATTCTCGCCGGCATCTTCATCGACGACCGCCGCGACCCGAACGAGCGCGTTTCGATCGTGGCCGAGCACGGCGAGATCGTGAAGAACGAGACCGGATCGTTCCTGGTGCTGGAGACCGGCAATCTCCAGCGCTTCGAGGCCGGCAAGCGCGATCCGGCACTGGTGGCCTTCGGCCGCTATGGCTTCGACATGTCGAAATTCTCGGGCCAGGGCCGCGACGTCACCCTCGGCATCCGCGAGCGCTATCTGTGGGAGCTGTTCTCGCCCTCCGAGGACGATCCCGTCTACAAGCAGATTCCCGGGCAGTTCCGCTCGGCGCTGCACGACAGCATCCTCGCACCGGTCTATCCCTTCGTTTTCGCGGTGCTGACGTTCGCGTTCCTGGGCGCGCCGCGCACCACCCGCCAAAGTCGCAATTTCTCGATCGGCTCCTCGATCCTCGCCGTGTTCGGCCTGCGCATGGCCGGCTTCGCCTGTTCGGTCATGGCGGTGAAGTCGCCGGGCGCGGTGCTGGTCCAATACGCGATGGTCGCAGGCGGGATCGGCATCGGGCTCGCCATGATCATCGGCGGCGTGGTGGTCGAGCCGCCTCCTGGCCTGATGGAGGCGATCAACAGATCGAATGCACGGATCGCGCGGCTGTTCGGACGTCCGGCCGCCGCATGAGCATGCTCACCAATACGCTCGGGCGCTATTTCGCCGGCCGCTTCGTGGTCGCGGCGCTCGGCGTGTTCGGCGGCATTTTCCTGCTGCTGGTGCTGGTCGACTACATCGAGATGGTGCGCAAGACCTCGGGCCTGGCATCCGCCTCGGCGATCATGGTGGCCGAGACCTCGCTGTTCCGGGTGCCGCAGCTCCTGGAGAAGCTGACGCCGTTCTGCATGCTGATCGGCGCCATGACGTGCTACCTCGCCCTCTCCCGCCGGCTCGAGCTCGTGGTGGCGCGCGCCGCCGGCATTTCCGCCTGGCAGTTCATCGCACCGGCGCTCGGCAGCGCGCTGCTGATCGGGGTGATCGCCACCGTCGCCTACAATCCGATGTCGGCGAACCTGCGCGAGCTGTCCAAGCGCATGGAGGCCGAGCTGTTCGGCTCGGCGCCCGGCGGCGGCATCCAGGACGCCTCCGGCTTCTGGCTCAATCAGGTGACCAGCGACGGCCAGACCATCATCAATGCGGCGCGCAGTGAGCAGCAGGGCATCCGACTCACGGGGCTCACGCTGTTCCGGTTTGACCCGGACCAGCACTTCAAGGAGCGGGTCGAGGCACGCGAGGCGACGCTCGAGGCCGGCCGCTGGGTGTTCAAGGGTGTCCGCCGCTTCTCGCTGGACGCACCGCCCATCGACCAGGCCAGCCTGGAGATTCCGACCACGTTGACCGAGGCACAGGTCCGCAACAGCTTTTCCACCCCCGAGACTGTGTCCTTTTGGCAACTACCGAGCTACATCCGCTCCTCCGAAAGCTCAGGCTTCGCGACAGCCGGATACCGACTCCAGTATCAGAAGCTGCTGGCGCAGCCGTTTTTGCTGGCGGCCATGGTGATGCTGGCGGCTTCCGTATCGCTGCGCTTCTTCCGGATGGGCGGCGTGCAGAAGATGGTTTTGAGTGGCGTGGGCGCAGGCTTTCTGCTCTACGTTCTGTCGAAAGTAACTGAGGATTTGAGCAAGGCTGAGTTGATGCATCCGATCGCTGCGGCGTGGCTGCCCGTTGTGGTGGGCGGCCTCACCGGCTTTTTGGCCTTGCTCTATCTGGAGGACGGATAGTGACTGCCGTCCGCCGAGGGCTCGTGTCTCGTTTGACGCGGCGCACATCAGTGCGCGCGAACGGGTGCGGTTTGTCCGTCCGCAGACTCCTGATTGCTGCCGTCGCTGCGGCCTCGCTCGGCGGGCTGATCGACGTTGCAGCCGTGACGCCGTCCCACGCCCAGTACACGTATAACCCGCTGCCGCCGCGTCCGAAGCCGCCGAGGGCCCCCAACGACAACCAGATGCTGGTTCAGGCGACCGAGGTCAATTACGACTACAACAACTCGCGCGTCTCCGCGGTCGGTAACGTCCAGCTGTTCTACAACGGCACGAGCGTCGAGGCCGACCGGGTCATTTACGACCAGAAGACCAAGCGGCTGCACGCCGAAGGTAACATCCGCATGACGGATGCCGACGGCAAGATCACCTATGCCGAGATCCTGGATCTCTCCGACGATTACCGCGACGGTTTCGTGGATTCGTTGCGCGTGGACACCGCCGACCAGACCCGCATGGCCGCGAGCCGCGCCGACCGCTCCAGCGGCAACTACACCGTGTTCGAGAACGGCGTCTACACGGCTTGCGCGCCGTGTAAGGACGACCCGAAGAAGCCACCGCTGTGGCAGGTCAAGGGTGCGCGCATCATCCACGACCAGCAGGAGAAGATGCTGTATTTCGAGACGGCACAGATCGAATTCTTCGGCGTGCCGCTCGCCTACATGCCTTATTTCTCGACGCCCGACCCGACCGTGAAGCGTAAGTCCGGCTTCCTGATGCCGGGTTATATTTCCGGCACCGACAACACGGGCTATGGCGTCGAGGTTCCCTATTATTGGGCGATTGCGCCCGACATGGACGCAACCATCACCCCCCGCTTCTTGTCTCGGCAAGGCGTGCTGATGCAGGGCGAATTCCGCCAGCGCCTGATCGACGGCGCGTACCAGATCCGCGCTTACGGCATCAACCAGCTCGATCCCGGAGCATTCGCCGGGCAGCCCGGCGACCGCGATTTCCGCGGCGCCATCGACACCAAGGGTCAGTTCGCGCTGAACGACAAATGGGTCTGGGGCTGGGACGGCGTCCTGATGTCCGACTATTATTTCTTCTCGGACTACCGGCTCTACCAGTACCGCGATCCGCTCGGCTCGTTCCTGTTGCTGCCGACGGAAGCGCTGTCGCAGCTCTATCTGACCGGCGTCGGCAACCGCAGCTTCTTCGATGCGCGCACGATGTACTGGCTGAGCTATTCGGGCAACCAGAGCCAGGTGCCGATCGTCTATCCGGTGATCGACTACTCCAACGTGCTCAATTATCCGGTCTTCGGCGGCGAGTTCAGCTACAAGACCAATTTCGTGAACCTGTCGCGTGACGAGGCGGTGTTCGATCCGATCACGACGGTCGCCAACACCAACAGCCTCTGCACCACGGCGTCGGCCGATCCGCTGGCCCGGATGCCCTCGCAATGCCTGCTGCGCGGCTTCCCGGGCACCTACACCCGCCTCACGGCGGAAGCGCAGTGGCGCAGATCCTTCACCGATCCGTTCGGCCAGATCTGGACGCCGTTCGCCAGCCTGCGCGCCGATGCGATCAACTCCTCGGTCTCCAACCAGCCCGGCGTATCGAACTACCTGCCCGTCGGCGACACCCAGGCGTTCCGCCTGATGCCGACCGTGGGCCTGGAGTACCGCTATCCCTTCATCAACATTCAGCCCTGGGGCTCGACCACCGTCGAGCCGATCGCGCAGGTCATCATCCGGCCGAACGAGACCTATGCCGGCAGGCTGCCGAACGAGGATGCCCAGAGCCTGGTGTTCGACGCCTCGAACCTGTTCAGCGTCGACAAGTTCTCCGGCTACGACCGTGTCGAGGGCGGCGGGCGCGCCAATGTCGGCGTGCAGTCCACCACGCAGTTCGATAGGGGCGGTGCCGTCAAGGTGCTGTTCGGCCAGTCCTATCACCTGTTCGGCCTGAACTCCTTCGCGGTCCAGGACACCATCAACACCGGCCTCAATTCCGGCCTTGACAAGCCGCGGTCCGATTACGTCGCGAGCGCAAGCTACTCGCCCAACAGCACCTACACATTCAGCATCCGCTCCCGCATGGACGAGCAGACCTGGAACGTGCAGCGCTTCGAGGCGGAGGGCCGCGCCAACTTCAATCGCTGGTCGGTCAGCATGCTCTACGGCAATTACGCGCCGCAGCCGGAGCTCGGCTATCTGACGCGCCGCGAGGGCATCCTGACCACGGGCTCGCTGAAGGTCGCTGCCAACTGGGTGGTGTCGGGCTCGGCGCGCTGGGACCTCGAGGCCAACAAGATCAACCAGTATGTGCTCGGTGCCGGCTATGTCGACGATTGCTTCGTGCTGGCGGCGAACTATGTAACTTCGTATAGGTATTCCGCGGGTACCGCACCGCCCACGCTGAGCCACGCGTTCATGTTCCAAATCGGTCTGCGCACGCTGGCGAACTCGTCGACGACCAGCAGTTCCGCCGGCCTCCAGTGAACGGTTTGAGGTGCCGGCCGCGTTTGCCCCGTCAACGCGACTGACATGCGAGCGACATCATGATGATCCCATTGCCTGTCTTCCGCCTCCTTCTCGCTATCTGTGCCGGACTGATGCTGACCGGCCTGCCCTCGCCATTGCGCGCGCAGAACATCGTCGTCATGGTCAATGGCGATCCGATCACCGATTTCGACATCGAGCAGCGCACCAAGCTCACCCAGCTGACGACGCAGAAGACCCCGAGCCGGCAGGAGGTCATCAATTCGCTGATCGACGACAAGGTGAAGCTCAAGGAAGGCAGAAAGTACGGTGTCGATCCCGGCGTTTCCGACATCAACCAGTCCTACGAGGGCATGGCGCAGCGCATGCGCATCACGCCGGAACAGCTCACCAAGTCGCTCGAATCCAAGGGCGTCCGCCCGGAGACGCTGAAGGGCCGCATGAAGGCCGAGATGGTCTGGACCAGCCTGGTGCGCGGCCGCTACAAGGAGCGCCTCCAGGTCGGCGAGCGCGACGTCGCGCAAGCCGTGCAGGCCCAGACCGGCGAGAAACTCCAGATCGAGGGCACCGAGTACAAGATGCAGCCGATCGTCCTGATCGTGCCGCGCGGCTCGTCGGCGACGTTCCTGGAAACGCGGAAGAAGGAAGCCGAGGCCTATCGCGCCCGGATCGGAAGCTGCGAGGAAGCCAACTCGCTGTTTCGCTCGACCCCGAACGCCACCATCCGCGACACCGTCACCAAGACCACGGCTGAACTGCCCGAGCCGCTGCGCAAGGTACTCGACGATACGCCGATCGGCCACCTGACCGCGCCCGAGATGACCAAGAACGGCATCGAGATGGTGGTGCTGTGCTCGCGCAAGCCGACCATGATCGACACGCCGAAAAAGCGCGAGGTTCGCGAGAAGATGTATCAGGAGAAGTACGAGAAGACCCAGAAGGCCTATCTCGAAGAGCTCCGCAAGGCGGCGATGATCGAATATCGCAACCGCTGATGGCCGAGCCTTCTTCAGAGCGCCCGGCAAAGCCCCTTGCCCTGACCCTGGGAGAGCCCGCCGGGATCGGCCCCGACATCACGATCGCGGCCTGGCTCAAGCGCCGCGAACTGAACCTGCCGGCCTTCTACCTGCTCGGCGACGAGGACCTGATCGCGCGGCGTGCCAAGGTGCTCGGCGCCAACATCAGGATCGCCGGGGTGAGCCCCAGCGATGCCGCTTCCGCTTTCACTGACGCCCTTCCCGTGGTCGCGACCGGCGAGCGCGCGAGCGCCGAGCCCGGCAAGCCCGACACTTCCAGTGCGCCGGCCGCGCTCGCCTCGATCCGGCAGGCGGTCACCGACGTTCGCGCGGGTCGCGCCGGCGCCATCGTCACCAACCCCATCGCAAAGAGCGTGCTTTACCGCGCCGGCTTCCGTCATCCCGGGCACACCGAGTTCCTCGCCGAGCTCGCGGCGGAGAACGGCCGCGTGCCGCAGCCGGTGATGATGCTGTGGTCGCCACAGCTCGCCGTGGTGCCCGTCACCATCCACGTCTCGATCCGCGATGCGCTGGGAGAACTCACTAGCGAGCTGATCGTCTCGACCGTTCGCATCGTCGCCACCGCACTGAAAGCCCGCTTCGGCATCGCAAAGCCGCGCATCGCGGTCTCGGGCCTCAATCCGCACGCCGGTGAGGACGGCTCGCTCGGCCACGAGGAGCAGACCGTGATCGCCCCGGCGCTGAAGGTGCTGCGCAACGACGGCATCGAGGTCAGGGGCCCGCTGCCGGCCGACACCATGTTCCACGCGGCCGCGCGACAGACCTACGACTGCGCGGTCTGCATGTATCACGACCAGGCACTGATCCCGGTCAAGACGGTCGCCTTCGACGACGCCGTCAACGTCACGCTCGGCCTGCCCTTCGTCCGCACCTCGCCCGATCACGGCACCGCCTTCGACATCGCGGGGACGGCCAAGGCCAATCCCGCCAGCCTGATCGCGGCGCTCAAGCTTGCGAGCCGCATGGCCGCTTCCCAAGGCTGATGAGCGCGATCGACGACCTCCCGCCGCTCCGCGAGGTCATTCGCCAGCATGCCCTCTCGGCCCGGAAATCGCTCGGCCAGAACTTCCTGCTCGACCTCAACCTGACCGCACGCATCGCGCGCGCCGCCGCACCGCTGGACGAAGCGACCATCGTCGAGATCGGCCCCGGCCCGGGCGGGCTGACGCGCGCCTTGCTCGCGCTTGGTGCCCGCCGCGTCATTGCCATTGAGCACGACGAGCGCGCAATTCCGGCGTTGCAGGATATTTCCACACGCTACCCCGGTAGGCTCGAGATCGTGCATGGCGATGCCATGACCTTCGATCCGCGCCCGCTGCTCTCGGGCGAACGTACGAAGATCGTCGCCAATCTGCCTTACAACATCGCAACCCAGCTTCTCATCAACTGGCTCACCGTCGAGCCGTGGCCGCCTTGGTACGAGATGATGGTCCTGATGTTCCAGCGCGAGGTCGGCGAGCGCATCGTGGCGCGCGAGGACGAAGAGGCCTATGGCCGGCTCGGCGTGCTCGCCAACTGGCGCTGCGAGACCAAGATCCTGTTCGACATTTCACCGTCCGCCTTCGTGCCGCCGCCGAAGGTCACCTCTTCCGTCGTGCGTCTCGTGCCGCGCCCAGAACCCCTGCCGTGCGATCGCAGGCTGCTGGAGCAGGTCGCAGCCGCGGCGTTCGGCCAGCGCCGCAAGATGCTGCGGCAGAGCCTGAAGCCGCTGGGCGTCGATCCCGCGCGGCTCGCGCAAGCTGCGGGCGTCGATGCGACGCGGCGCGCCGAGACAATTCCGATCGCCGGCTTTGTTGCCATGGCGCGTGAATTGGCGGATATACGCAGCGAAACGTGACAATCAGAATTTCGGAGGAAGAAATATGGCGCTGATGCGCAGGCAATCCCTGGTCAAGTTCGATGCGCCCTTGTGCGAGACCATCGTCGACACGCCCAAGCCGCAAGGCCGCGAGGTGCTGGTTCGCATCGAACGCTGCGGCCTTTGCCATTCCGACCTGCACATCCAGGACGGCTATGCCGATCTCGGCGGCGGCAAGAAGCTCGACACCACGCGCGGCATGACGCTGCCCTTCACGCTCGGCCACGAGATCGCCGGCATCGTCGATGAAGTCGGCCCCGACGTGCCGGCAAGCCTCGTCGGCGCCAAGAAGGCCGTCTTCCCGTGGATCGGCTGCGGCCAGTGCCGCGACTGCGCCAACGGCGACGAGAACCTTTGTGTGAAGCAGCGCTTCCTCGGCGTCTCCATTGACGGCGGCTTCGCCACCCACGTGCTGGTACCCGACGCGAAGTATCTGCTCGACTACGATCCCCTCCCCGTCAACCAGGCCGCGACACTGATGTGCTCCGGCGTCACCGCCTACGGCGCACTCAAGCGCCTGGTCGATCGCCCGCGCCAACGCAATCTCTTGCTGATCGGCCTCGGCGGCGTCGGCATGATGGGCCTGTCGTTCGCGCAGGCCATGTTCAAGCAGCCGATCACCGTCGCGGATCTCAGCCCGGCCGCGCGCGACACCGCGCTGAAGAACGGCGCCGCCGTCGCGTACGACCCAGCCGAGCCCGACGTGATCAAGCGCATCCTCAAGGAGACCGAGGGCGGCTTCGACGAGATCGTGGATTTCGCGGGCAACGAGAAGTCGATGGCCTTCGCGGTCGCAGTCGCCGCGCGCGGCGGCAAGATCGTGGTCTCCGGCCTGATGGGCGGCCAGTTTACCCTGCCCATGGTGCAATGGGTCTATAAGCGCATGACCATCGAAGGTTTCATGGTCGGCACGTTGGCCGAGGCGCACGAGCTGATGGCGCTGGCACGCGCCGGCAAGATCAAGCCGACGCCGATGCGCGAGGAGCCGATGGGCGATGTCCAGAAATGGATCGACGAATTGCGCGCCGGCAAGGTCGTCGGCCGCATCGTGCTGAAGAACTGACTGACGCCAGCGGCGGGCCTGGCACAAGTCTCGCCCGCCGCACGGAACGCCTGCGGGCCCGCCGCGTTGGCAGCGCATGTCTATTCGCTGTACCGTCGAAAGCGCATTCTTTATCGCCTGGGGCTGCCTGGAGAAGAGCGGCGAGCTCGGCCCCCCCGACGCGAGCGCAAATCTTCTGCTCGATGCCATCGAAGCGCAGCTCCGGACCGGCGAGCGCCGAGACTTGATGCTCGCCAACAAGGCCATCGATGCCTATCGCGCGCACGCGGCACAAGACCGATCCTTGCGGGACTGCGAAGCGCACTTCGGATAATGTTCGTTGCCGCCCGTCGGGCCCTCCGGCCCTAGCGGCGTTCGGCTGTAGCCGTGATGTCAGCGATCGCCCAAGATCCCGGAAGCCGAAAGCGAAAGTTTTGTAACGGCTGAACATCCGTTGTGTGCACTTTGGAACCGTCGGTTCCGCCGCGGAAACGTAGGTTGCACGCTGGCGCCGATTCCCGGCCCCAAGAGAACCCAACGTGACCGGTCGGCCCCAGAACGATCTGCTCCGGCAGCTCAACCATCAGGATTTCGAGCTGCTCGCGCCTCACCTCCAGCCGGTCGAAGTCGAAACGAGCCATATCCTGCACCACGCCGGAGACGGCATGGCTGCAGTTCATTTTCCCTGCGGTCCCACGCTCGTGTCGTTCGCCGTGCCAGTCGAGGACGATCGCGAGGTCGAGAGCCTGCTGGTCGGGCGCGAGGGAGCGGTGGGCATTGCCTCCGGCCGCACCCCTTCGCTCGCCTATTCGCGCATCGTCGTGAAGCTCGGCGGCACGCTCTTCCGTCTGCCGCTCCGCGCATTCGAGCAGGCGCAGCAGAGGTCGGCGACACTCCAGGAGTCCTTCTCGCGCTATGCCGACTGCCAGTTCGCGCAGTTGCTGCAGACCGCAGCCTGCAACGCGGCACACTCGATCGAGCAGCGCGCTGCCAAGTGGATCATCTCGGCCCAGGAACGTGTCGGTGGCGCCGAAATTCCCCTCACCCATGAGCAGCTCGCAGGCATGCTCGGCGTCTCCCGCAGCTATGCCAGCCGCGTCATCCAGATGTTCAAGGCAAGGCGCATCCTCGCGACCCGCCGCGGCGCCATCCTGATCCTCGACGCGGCAGCGCTCGAAGCAAGAGCCTGCTCCTGCAACGACTGGGTGAAGAAGCATTTCGACGAAGTGCTGGGCGCGGCAATTGCCGGCGGTTAGCAATCCTCCAACGTCACGCCCGCGGCGACGACTGCCGCTTAAGGTGCAGATAGGCCGGACTGAAATCGCCGAGCCGCTGCAGCTCGCGCCATTTCAGCACGACGAGCTCGCCCTCGCGCAGGTCCATGGCTCCGCTCCGCCGAAGGTCGGCGAGTGTCCGGTTCACCGTCGCGATCGCCATGCCCAGCGTCTCGCCGAGTTGGCCCAGGCTGATCGGCACGGGGCAGCGATTGCCGCGGACCAGTTGCGCCGCGCGGGCGCGGTAGAACAGCTCGCAGAAGAGGTGCGCCATCCGCGTCTGCATGGACCGGGCGCTGTTGTTGGTGATGGCCTCCCGAAAGATCGCTGCGTCGAGCAGCGTCTCACGCCAGACGGCCAGCCCAAAGTTCGGCCGCCGCCGGAACGCGACGAACAATTCGCGATGCGGGATGAACGCGACCGTGGCCGGGCCGAGCGCACTGAGCCCGTGATCCATCTGGTCGATGAACAGGCCCTGCGCATCCGGCAGGTCGCCGGTGAGGTGAAACGCCAGGTATTGCCGCCGCCCGCTGCCGAGCAGGTGGTAGCGCGCGACCATGCCAGAGACCACCAGCGCCGAATGCTCGGGTTCGTCGCCCTGGCGGATGAAATCCTCATTGGGGTCGAAATCGCGCAGCGTGAAGGTGAGCGCGCGGATCTCCGCGATATCCTCCTGTGCGAGTTCGGTGTGCTCGCCGAGGTTCCGGATCAGCACGTCTTGGGCTCTTTCCATGGGGCCGCCAAAATGGCGCCGGTCTATCAAATGATACGTCCGGCTCGGGTTCAGCGGACTAGAACGCGGATCGGAAGCACAGGTTGCTAGCCGACCAGCGCCCCATCAGTCGCATCCCGTTCCGTTGCCCTCGACGCGAGCCGAGCCGCCCTTCATGAGCCCTACGACGATCCTGGAGCGCATCCGTAGCCTGTTCCCGCCCCGGGCGAGCGAGCACCTCGACAGCATCGGCGATGCCTTCGAGAACGGCATGATGAAGGAGCCGATCCGGCCGATGTCCGATCAGGAACTCGCCCGCGCCATCCGCGAGTTCCGCGCCGCGCCGGCCTCCGACTGGACCATCGCAAAACTCTCGCGGCGCTCCGTCGGGGCGTCGGTGCCGCGGGACGCCTGAACCAGCACGCGAGACTCATGCCGTATTCGAAGTTCATCGCGCGTCTCCAGGCGATCGAAGGCCTATCGGAGGAGGAACGCCGGCAGGTGGCCGCCCTGCCTTCTGCGCTGCGCCAGGTCGCCGACGGCGAGATCGTGCTGCGCCAGGGCGAGTCTGCCTCGCGCTGCGTGTTCGTCGTCAGCGGCTTCCTCTACCAGGCGCGCATCGTCGGCGACCGCAGCCAGATCCTCGCGTTCCACGTTCCCGGCGACATGCCCTGCCTGCACACGCTGCTGGTCTCGCCGATGGATGCGGATCTGGTCGGACTCGGACCGACCATCGTCGGCACGGTCGCACACAGCCAGCTCAAGCAGTTGCTCGACGACTCCATCCATCTGACCCGCGCCTTCTGGCGCGAGACGCTGATCGACGCGGCAATCTCGCGGCAATGGATCGCGCGCCTCGGCGCACAGGCAGCGCTGCCCAAGGTGGCACATCTCATCTGCGAGCTCGCCGCAAGGCTGGAGGTCGTCGGCCTTGTCAAGGACGGCTGCTTCCAGATGCCTATGACGCAGCGCCACGTTGCGGACGCCTGCGGATTGTCGATCGTCCACGTCAATCGCACCATCCAGGAGCTGAGGCATCGTGAATTGATTGCCTGGGAAGGCAGCGAAATCGAGCTGCTTCAGTCGGATGAGCTGCGCAGGTTAGCGGATTTCAGGCCTGACTATCTGAGCTGAGCGCGCGTAGACGTGTGATTACCCCCCTCCACGCGGCTTTGTCCGCCAGGCGCTGAGCAGCGTGCCGCCGCTCCCCATCACGGGATCCGTCTTCGGCCTCCGAACCTTCGCGATGCCGCCCGGCGGGGCAATGAAGAAATCCGGCTCGAAGACAATCGTGTAGCCGAACCGCGGCTCGCCGCCGCGCCGGCGAGCCGAACATCGCGGCAAGGATGCAAATGGCCGACTCATCCCATAGGAGAGCTTGACGCCCTTCTCGTATCGCTGATGATTGCGTCGCGTGGTCATTTGGCTATAGTTGGCCATTGGCTCTTTCGCACTGCGCATGAGTGGATCTGAGCATCTCGATCATCTGATTGGCCGCATCTACGAGGCCGGGCTGGTACCTTCATTGTGGCCCGAGGTCCTCAATGAAATCGGTATCGCCGTCGGCGGGAATGGCGGCCTGCTTTTTGCCGTACGCGACGGCTATGTCAGTGGGATCAATTCCGCCAACCACGACCAGACCATGCCGCTTTTCCTGAAGGAGGGATGGAGCGAGCGTGATCCGTTGCTGCCGCGTGCGGCCGCACTCAACCACGCCGGCTTCCTCGTTGATGGAGACCTTCTATCGGAGCACGAGATTGCGACCAACGACGTGTATTGCAGTTTCTATCGCAGGCACGGGATCGGCTACAGAGCCGGGACAATCATTCCAATCCCGAGCGGCGATTCGATAGCGATCGTCATGCCGCGGCATCAGGACAATGGGCCGGTGCCGCGCGACGTCGTCTTGTTTCTGGATGACTTGAGGCCGCATCTGGCTCGGGCGTCCATGACCGCAAACCGCCTTGGTTTCGAGCGCGCTCGCGCGCAGGCCGATGCTTTGCAGGCGATCGGCCTGCCCGGAGCGATATTGCGCGAAGGCGGCCGATTGCTCGCGGCAAACCGCCTGTTCGAAGCGCTGATGCCATCGCTATTTCATGACCGCGCCGAACGGTTGACTTTGACCGATGCTGCCGCGGACGGGTTGTTCTTGGCAGCGCTGGCGACTTCGTCCGTTGCTGGCAGTCGGATCGTCAAGTCCATCGCCATCGCAGCGGCGATGGATCGCGTACCGATGGTCCTGCATGTCATCCCGGTGCGCGGATCGGCGCGCGATATCTTCACGCGAGCCACTTTCATGCTCGTCGTGACTCCCGTCGATCGCGGCGCGGTACCGAGTGCGGAAGTCCTCCAAGGGCTGTTCGACCTGACGCCGGCAGAGGCCCAGGTGGCGCGTCGCGTTGCACAAGCGGAATCGCTCGACGCGCTCGCCGCGGCAATCGGCGTTGCGCGAGAGACAGTCCGCACGCAGCTCAAAGCCGTGCTTTCAAAAACCGGTCTTTCGCGCCAGCAGGAGCTCGTCAGCCTGCTCGCAGGCAAGGCATTGCGCGGCGACTAGACAGATGTTGCTGTGCATCAAACCGGGATGATTTTGCACCGGCTTCTCGCGGGTTGCGAAGTCCGCTGGCTTTGAAGTCTGTCCGGTCTGATCCCAGCACGCGTCAGTCTGGACTAGGTTTGCCTTGGTAGACCAAGCCACTTCTTCACCCAAATGGGTGAAGACACAACCCGGCGCTGTGGATCAAGTCTGTCCATGCTGAATGTTTGACGAGAAGCGGCGGCGATGGTCAGACCCGAGTTCCCGACATTTGAAGTGGTCCTGGTGCAGCGCAGGAGGAAGTGGGCCTGGAACATCTGCACCAGCCAAGGAGTGGTCGTGGTGCACGGGCGTGAACCAAATCGACGTGCCGCAAAGTACCAAGCCGAAAGAGCGCTCTTCATGCTGCTTCTGACCGCGCCCTACCGGTCGCGACTTCCTGTCTAGCGAGGCTCGCATTCAAGTCCCCGGTTGGCGGTCGTCCAGGCTGAATGGGGCAGCGGGGCATAGATCGGCGGCCCCAGCTTTCCGCGCCGCTCGGCCTTGATCGGACAATGAACCACAGCAGGCGGAACCTGCCGCGCGCCTGTGGGAAGTCATGGCCGTCGACGAGCGATCGGAGGTGGAAACCTATTGGCGACGAGCATCATCCCGCTGAGGAACCAAAGCCGCGCAGGCCCGATTCAAGCCACATCGTCTCCGGATTTGCGGCTCATTGCCACCCAACTCTTTGACCAGAAGGGGCTGGTTGAGAGTTGCGTCATGCGTAACCGGGAGACCAGGATGGGCAACCGCGCCGCAAAGTTGATTTCTACCCTCGTCGCCAGCATCGTTGCGGGCGCGCCATTAGCCGCGGTGTCGCAGAATGCGCCAACTGCTTCGAGCATGGCCAACGCGGCCCCCGACTGTCTCGCCGCGCCGAAGGACGCTGCGCCTCAGGGGCAGCACTGGTACTACCGCCTGGAGCGCACGACCAAGCGGAAATGTTGGTATCTGCGCGCTGCGGGCGACAAGGACAGCGCGAGGACCGTGCAGACCGCGCAGGTCGCGAGCGATAATGCGACGACGGATGCGCCAGTCGCGCAGCAGCAGCCGCAGCAGCAGCAGCAAGCGGTGCAGGACGCCCGGGCCGAATATCTGACCCCGCGGAGCGGCGCCGCCTCGAAGGCGCCGAACGCACCTCCGCAGCCTGCCGCCATAATGCCGGTCCAACAATCGACGGAGCAGGCCGCTGACGGCAACGCCCAGCAGCCCGCCGCCACCACGCCCTGGCCCGATGTGTCCACGGCGCCCGCTCCGCCCGCGCCGCCGCCGGCACCAACCGTGGTCGCGGCAGCTGCGCAGCCGAGCGCAAAGCCGTCAAAATCCCTGCCCCTCAGTGCGCCCGCTGCGGCGGACATCGCCGCGGACAAGTCGAACGGCTCGCTCCAGATGCTGCTGCTCGTGATCGGCGGCGCGCTTGCGCTCGCCGGAATCCTCGCCAGCGTCATCTACCGCTTGGCCGGGGCGCGCGTCCGTCTGCAGTCCACTGACCGTCACGCCTATTGGGACGATTGGGAGCCGCAGGATCAGGACGCCAGCCGCGCGCCCTGGCGCGATGCGGCTTCGGCGAACACGCTGCCACCGCGCCCCGTCGACTTCGATGCGGCACGTCCGCGAGCGGCAAAGCAGGCGACAAAGCTCGCCGCGATCAGCCGCGAGATCGCGCTTGTCGACGCGCGCAAGCGCCATGCTGCCGCCCCGACCGCAGAGCCGGAGCAGACGAGAAGCGAGGAGATCGAGGTCAAGCGGCTCGAACGCGAATTCGAGATCGGGGCTGCTTCCCCCAAGCTCGCCGCAAATGAGAGAGGCGAGAATCGCAATGAGGCGCCGACAGCTCGCGGCGCCGAGGCCGTCGACATCGACGTGATCACGACGATGCTGGAACAGCTGGCGAAGGAAGGGCCGCGCCTGTCGCGACCTAACCTTGAAGCTGACCTTGCAAACTTCGAACGAAGCCTACGAGGCCGATCCGCCGCTCGCGCTTGAGGCGTTCGGCCTTCAGGATCGACTGCACCTCGGCAAAGGCCTGGTCGACGTCGTGATTGATCACGATGTAGTCGTACTCGGCCCAGTGGCTCATCTCGTGGCTGGCGCGGCTCATGCGCTTGCGGATCACCTCGTCGGAATCCTGCGCCCGCGAATGCAGGCGCTTCTCGAGGTCGGCCGCCGAAGGCGGTAGGATAAAGACGCGAACGACGTCGACGCTCGCTTTCTGATGCAGTTGCTGTGTGCCTTGCCAGTCGATGTCGAACAGCACGTCCTGCCCAGCCGCCAGCGCCGCTTCCACTGGTGCACGCGGCGTCCCGTAGAGATTGTCAAACACGATGGCCCATTCGAGCAGTTCGCCCTGCTCCACCATCATCTCGAACTTGCGCTTGTCGACGAAGAAATAGTCACGCCCCTCGACCTCTCCGGGCCGCTTTTCGCGCGTGGTCGCCGACACCGACATCTTCAGGCCGGGCTCCCGCTCGAGCAACATCCGCGACAGCGTCGTCTTGCCCGCGCCCGAGGGCGAGGACAGCACGAACATCAATCCGCGCCGCTCGACACCGTCAATTCCGTGACCGCCCGTCGTCATCGATCACTCCAGATTCTGGACCTGCTCGCGGAACTGCTCGACAACATTCTTCAATGCGAGTCCCGTGTTGGTGAGCTCGATGTCGTTCGACTTCGAGCAGCAGGTGTTGACCTCGCGGTGAAACTCCTGCGCCAGGAAGTCGAGCTTGCGGCCGATCGGGCCGCCCCTGCCGATCAGCTCGCGCGCCTGCGCGATATGCGAAGCGATGCGGTCGAGCTCCTCGCGGATGTCGGCCTTGGTGGCGATCAGGATCGCCTCCTGCATCAGGCGGTCGGAATCGAAACGATCGGAAGTGTCGAGCAGTGCGGCAATCTGCTCGGCGAGCCTGGCCTTGATCGCCTCCGGCTTTCGGCCGGGCGAACCTTCCGCTTTCTTCGCCAGCTGCTCGATCTCGTCGACGCGCTGGGTCAGGATCTGCCCGAGCGAGGTACCCTCGCGCTTGCGCATCTCGACGAGCTCGACGAGCGCCTTGTCGAAGGCGTCGGCCGCAGCGGCACGCGCGGCCCTGTCCTCTTCCTCATCGCCCTCGGGCTCGGCAACTTCGACCACACCCTTGATGGCGAGCAACCCGTCGATGCTCGGTGCGACGGCGTCGACCTTTCCGGCGATCAGCGCGGCGGCCTTCAGGACGGCGTTGAGCACGTCCTCGTTGACGCGCACGCTGGCGGCGGCGTTGGTGCGCTTGACGTTGAGATTGGCATAGACGGTTCCGCGCGAGAGCAGCTCGCCGGCGCGCTTCTTGGCGTGGGCCTCGAGTTCGTCGAAGCCCTGCGGCAGCCGTACCCTGAGGTCAAAGCCCTTGGCATTGACCGACTTCAATTCCCATTCGAACGTGTACGGCCCGCTCGCACCGTGGCTTCGGGCAAAGCCGGTCATGGACGACAGCGCCATCAGTTCAGATTCTCCAGGAACACGGGATTCGCGAGGCCATCAAGGCACGCGAATCTTAAGACTATTTTGCCGGAAAGTGGAATCCGCAATGTCCGCAGGTAAGGGGCCGCAGACCTAGCGCTGCACCACGGGTGGCGAGGACTGCACCGCGCCCTGCCGAGCCGGTGCAGGATTGGCCGGGCGCGCCGCCGGCGGCCTCTTCTGCTGGTTGGGTCGCGCCGGCGTTGTCGCCGTCGGCGCATCGGCGGCGCCGCCCGGCGCGGCAGCGGCCGGCGGCTGCGCCTCCTCGGCCGGTTCGACCGTGTCGTTCTGGATCTGCTTCTCTATTGCGCGCAGCTTCGCAACGTTCTTCTGGTGCGCATCGTAGGTCTCGGTGAACGCATGCCCGCCGGTGCCGTCCGCGACGAAATAGAGGTCCCGGGTGCGGGCCGGGTTGGCGGCGGCCTCGAGCGAAGCGCGGCCTGGGTTGGAGATCGGACCCGGCGGCAGGCCCTCGATCACGTAGGTGTTGTAAGGCGAAGGCTGCGTGATCTCGCTGCGCTTGATCGGCCGGCCCAGGGTGCCCTTGCCTCCGACGAGACCGTAGATGATGGTCGGATCCGACTGCAGCTTGATCCTCTGCTTCAGGCGATTGACGAACACCGCGGCGACCCGGCTGCGCTCATCCGGCTTGCCGGTCTCCTTCTCGACGATCGAGGCCAGCGTCACCAATTGCTCCGGCGTCTTGATCGGAATGTCCTGATTGCGGCGTTCCCAGATCTCGGCCAGCACGCGCTTGTGCGCCTGCTGCATGCGCTGGATCACCTGCTCGCGCGTGGTGCCGCGCGGGAATTTGTAGGTCTCCGGCAGCAGCGTGCCTTCGCGCGGCAGCTCGCGCACGCTGCCGGTGAAGATCTCGTTGTCGGACAGACGCGCCACGATCTGCTCGGAGGTCAGGCCTTCGGGGATCGTAACCGCATGCTGCACCACCTTGCCTTCGACAATGGTTGCGATGACGTCGCGCAGCGAGGCGTTCTTCTGGAAGGAATATTCACCCGGCTTAAGGTCCGAGCTCGCCTTCAGCGCGGCGACGCTCGCGATGAACACCCAGGGATTGACGTCGGTCACGCCTTCCCGGTTCAGCGTCTCGGCAATGTCACGCTTGCCGGCACGCTGCGGGATGTTGACGATCTTGTCCTCTTGCAGCGGCCCGGGGGCTTCCAACACCTGCCGGCCGTAATAATAGACGCCGCCGGCACCGAGCATGGCGATCAAGAGAAGGGTGATGATGGCGTTGCCGACGACCACGAGCGGATTGCGTGCGCGGTCCGACCGCTTGGGCGGCGGCGGAAGCTGCTCAGGCTCGAGCGCTGCCCGCGGGCTCCGGGGCGAAATGGGCGGCCTTTCACTCATCGAAACAACCTGAATCCTGCCGGTTCAATCGCGGCCTGACAAACCCGCTTGCCCTGCCAAAATGCACGCGCCCACGTCCATGACTATCGCCGAATACGGCAAAACGGTGGATTCGTCTCAAACGCAACTAACTTGCCAAGCGCCGGACGATGACCGACGCATTGGTACCGCCAAAACCAAAAGAGTTCGATAATGCGACATTGACCTCACGTTGCTTCGCCTTGTGCGGCACGAGATCAATCGCAGTCTCGACCGAGGGATTGTCGAGATTGATCGTCGGCGGCACGACATTATCGCGAATCGCGAGAATCGCGAAGATCGCTTCGATAGCACCGGCCGCACCGAGGAGATGACCTGTCGACGACTTGGTCGAGGACATCGCAACTTTCGATGCGGCGTTGCCGAGCAGACGCTCGACCGCGCCGAGCTCGATCTCGTCGCCGAGCGGCGTCGAGGTGCCGTGCGCGTTGATGTAGTCGAGATCGGAGGCCGTGAGTCCGGCGCGCTTGAGTGCTGCCGACATGCTGCGGAAGCCGCCATCGCCGTCGGGCGATGGCGAGGTGATATGATAGGCATCGCCGGAGAGGCCGTAGCCGATCACCTCGGCGTAGATCCTCGCGCCGCGGCGCCTGGCATGATCGAGTTCCTCGAGTACCAGGACGCCCGCGCCCTCACCCATCACGAAGCCGTCACGGTCCTTGTCATAGGGGCGCGAGGCCTTCTCGGGCGTCTCGTTGAAACCTGTCGACAGCGCGCGCGCGGCGTTGAAGCCGGCAATGCCGATGCGGCTGATCGGCGACTCGGCGCCGCCAGCAACCATCACATCGGCATCGCCAAGCGCGATCAGGCGAGCGGCATCGCCGACCGCGTGCGCCCCGGTCGAGCAGGCCGTGACCACCGAATGATTCGGCCCCTTCAGCCCATGCGCGATCGAGACATAGCCGGAGGCGAGATTGATGAGGCGGCCCGGAATGAAGAACGGCGAGACCCGGCGCGGCCCGCGTTCCTTGAGCAGGATCGCGGTCTCGGCGATACCGTTGAGACCGCCGATGCCGGACCCGATCATCGTGCCGGTCGCGCATTTGTCCTCTTCAGTCTCCGGATGCCAGTTGGCATCGTCGAGCGCCTGGCCGGCCGCGGCCATGCCGAAGATGATGAAGTCGTCGACCTTGCGCTGGTCCTTCGGCTCCATCCACTTGTCGGGATTGAAGCTGTCGTTGGTCCCGTCGCCGCGCACCACCGTGCAGGCGATCTTGGTCTGCAGATCGGAGACGTCGAAGCTCTCGATCCTGCGCGCACCGCTTTCGCCGTTGAGGATGCGTTTCCAGGTCGGCTCGACGCCACAGCCGAGTGGCGAAACCATGCCGAGACCTGTGACGACGACCCGCCTCATATCCGAAAACTCCGCATCGAAAGATTCACGGCCAATAACAAGAAACCGGCTGACCGCTGCGAAGCGGCCCGTCCGGTTTCAATGTTCTTCCCCGCGAAATGAAAGAGCCTTAGCTCTTCGCGTTCTTCTCGAGAAATTTCGTGGCGTCGCCGACGGTGAGAATCGTTTCCGCGGCGTCGTCCGGAATCTCGCAACCGAATTCCTCTTCGAACGCCATCACTAGCTCGACGGTGTCCAGACTGTCGGCGCCGAGGTCGTCGATGAAGCTCGCGTTGTCGACAACCTTCTCGGGTTCAACACCAAGGTGTTCGACCACGATCTTCTTAACCCGCTCGCCAATGTCACTCATTGCTTAACCTCGTGTTGTTCCCTGTAGACCCGACCCCCCGGGACGATACGAGCCGTCGTGGTCGTTTGACTGCCTTCGCTTACGAACTTTGATTGGCCCATCCCAACCGATGCAGGCCCGGGCGAACGACGGCCAAAGGCTCCGCATCGCCAATATACAGGGTTTCAAAAACCTGCAATGGCGTTCTTTGCCCATCCGTTGATGGTCCGGTTATCATACTTCAATTGCCTTGACTACAAGCCTCATTTCGCTCCGGAAACGGCCGTTTGCCGCATCCCGCCCCGCCCCGACGCGCGAGACGGCACGAAGCATCAGATCATGGCCATGCCGCCGTTGACGTGGATGGTTTGGCCGGTGACATAGGACGCCTCGTTCGAACTCAGGTAGACGGCGGCCGCCGCGATGTCCTCGGGCGTCCCCAGGCGGGCGGCCGGAACCTTGGTCAGAATCGTTTCACGCTGCTTGTCGTTGAGCGCATCCGTCATCGGCGTCTTGATGAAGCCCGGCGCGATGCAGTTCGCGGTGACGCCACGCTTGGCGTATTCGGCACCCAAGGTCTTGATCATACCGATCAACCCCGCCTTCGACGCGGTGTAATTGCCCTGCCCGGGATTACCGGTGACGCCGACCACCGAGGTGATCGCAATAATGCGACCGAAGCGCTTGCGCATCATCAGCTTGGTCGCAGCGCGCGCCAGGCGGAAGGTCGCAGTCAGATTGACGTTGATGACTTCGTCCCAGTCCTCGTCACGGAGTTGCACGAAGAGATTGTCGCGCGTGATGCCGGCATTGGCGATCAGAATGTCGACCTGGCCCATTGCCGCTTCCGCAGCCGGCACCAGCGCCTCGACCTCATCGGCCTTGGAAAGATTACAGGGCAGCACATGCGCGCGTTCGCCGAGCTTGCCGGCAAGCTCGTCCAGCACTTCCTTCCGCGTTCCTGATATCGCCACGGTGGCGCCTTGCGCGTGGAGCGCCTGTGCGATTGCGCCGCCGATGCCGCCGGTCGCGCCGGTAACGAGCGCCTTTCGGCCAGTCAGGTCGAACATCGATACAACTCCTCTAGGCCTGCTTCGCAGCGGCCAATGCATCCTTGGCGGCGGCAATGTCGTTGGGGCCACCGACCGCAACGCCAACGGCGCCGTCGGCAATACGCTTGACGAGACCGGTCAGCACCTTGCCCGCGCCGATCTCGAAGAAATGGGTGACGCCCCGCCCTGCCATATAGGCAACCGACTCGCGCCAGCGCACCGTGCCGGTGACCTGCTCGACCAGACGACGCCGGATCTCGTCGGGATCGTTGATGGCGCTCGCCAGCACGTTGGACACCAGCGGCGCGGCCGGTGCCTTGATCGCGACCTTCGACAGCGCCTCTGCCATGGCGTCCGCAGCGGGCTGCATCAGCTTGCAATGGAACGGTGCGGAGACGGGCAGCAGCATCGCGCGCTTGGCGCCCTTGGCTTTGGCAATCTCGACGGCGCGATCGACCGCTGTCTTGTCGCCGGAGACGACCACCTGCCCGCCGCCATTGTCGTTGGCGGCCTGGCAGACCTGCCCTTGCGCCGCCTCGCCTGCGACCTCCATGGCGGCCTCGTAGTCGAGACCGAGCAGCGCGGCCATGGCTCCGGCACCGACCGGGACGGCCTTTTGCATTGCGAGACCGCGCGTGCGAAGCAACCGGGCGGTATCCGAAACCGTCAGGCTGCCGGCCGCGGCCAGCGCCGAATACTCGCCGAGCGAGTGGCCGGCGACGAAGGCTGCGTCTCGTCCCACGGAAAAACCAGCCTCAGCCTCGAGCACGCGGAGGGTGGCGATGGATACCGCCATCAGCGCCGGCTGGGCGTTCTCAGTCAGCTGGAGAGTTTCAGCCGGACCGTCCCAGATGACAGCCGTCAGTTTCTCCCCGAGCGCGGCATCGACCTCGTCGAACACGGCGCGCGCGACCGGGAAGGCGTCGGCCAGGGCCTTGCCCATGCCGACCGCCTGGGAACCCTGCCCCGGAAATGTGAATGCAGCCGTCATCGGCGCTCCCTGCTTGTCAGGCATGATCCCTGCGAGAACCAGCAGCCGATTACGCACGGCCTCGGACCATGGTTCCGGATCATGCTCCAGAGGGGGCCGTAGACACCGTCCGGGGCCGCACTGTCAAGCCGAGACGGGAGCTTGGCCCCTCGTTCAACGGGGGAATGCGCCCGCTCAAAACCCGCCGGCGGTCTGGTTGGCGTCGACCTCTGCCCCGGCCTGTGCGCGGCGCGCACTGCTGACAAGTTGCCCGGGCCGATCTTCGCGGTTCGGCTTTGCCGTCGCCAGCCGCAGCACCGCGGCGTAGTTCGGCTGGACTTCCATACGACCTGCGTACCGGCTCGCACTCAGCAGACGATGCACCTTCGGCAGATTGTAGCAAGGCACGTAGAACAAGAGATGATGCTCGAGGTGGTAGTTCACGTAGTAGGGCGCGATGAACAGGCGCTCAAGAAAATTGGCATGCGTCGTGCGGGTGTTGCGCAACGGGTCGCTGCTGTCGGGAACAACGGCATGCTCTGCGATATTGCGGATCCGGGTGATGACCATCATCCAGGTCAGGAGCGGCACCAGCCAGAGCAGTGGATAGGCCCACCAGACGCCCGCCGCGGCGAGCGCCACAAGCATGATCGCATTGACCACACATTGCGGGCCAAGCTTCTCCCAGAAATGCGCCGCACGCTGGCGCCAGGGCCAGTCTTTCGGCCCAAGCGCGTTGAGCAATTGCGCCTTGCGCTGCTGATAACCGGTCTGGCCGGTGATGTCGCGAATGAACTTGCGGCGGTAGCTGATCTTGGTGATGGGAAACGGCGCCGACAGCACGAGGTCGGGATCGTCCTCCTGCTGCGTGCGCGCATGATGCTGCAGGTGATAGCGCCGGTAGCTGCGCGTCTCCGCAAACAGCGGATATGCGCAGAACCACTGGCTCAGCGCCAGATTGGTCTTTTCGTCGGCGGACAGGCAGCCATGCGCACCGTCATGCATCAGGATCGCAAGGCCAAGCTGGCGCGAGCCGATGATGGCGACGGCGACGATGTAGGTGATCGGATTGGGCCACCACGCAACCAGAGCGATCGCACCAATGATCAGCGCCCAGGCGTGCGCAATGAGTGCGACGCCCTTCTAGGTGACGCGCTGGCGCACGTCGGCCAGTTGATCATCGGTCAGGAAATCCCGGGCACGCATGCGAAGCGCGGTCATGGCCTAACCCTCTCCGTTCGAATTGCTTGATGCATCAGGCTCCTCGACGAGACGCAGGCGCCCCGTGTCGTTCGCGGATTTCGCCTGCTCTCCGAGCACGCGCAACATCTCGGCACAAAGCTGCTCGGGCGAACGGCCCATCGCGTAACCCTCGAGAATGACGCCGATGGCGACGGCCCAGAATCTCCGCGAACTTTCGTCGGGCGCCCGGAGCGAGCGCCAACCGTGCCGTGCGACCTGGCTCGCATAGGCGCGCGCGCCTTCGCCGTGCAGGCGCTCGATGGTACGCTCGACCAGGGGTGCGAGATCCTGGCGCCGACGCGTCAGTGTCAATGCTTCCGCGAAGAAGGCGACCGAATCGCTCGCCGTCACGGTCTCCGCCAGCGTGCGTGTGTATTCCTGGGGCGAGCACGCCTGCAGCGCCGTCCGCTCTGTGGCGCGCGCCAGGTACAGCAATTCGCGGCAGGCGCATTCGACGAACAGCGCCTCCTTGGTGCGGAAATAATAGGTGATCTGGCTAGGGAAGGCGTTCGCGGCGGTGGCGATATCGGTGATCGCCGTCCCCGACAACCCCCGCTCGCGAAACAGCGGGCTCGCCGCATCCAAGAGCAGCGATCGCATCTTGCGCCCGGCCGAGCGCGTCGCGCGCGCGGTATGCTTAGGATCACCCGCCGCCTGGAGCGGCTCCTGGGCCGAGGTTTCCGCCATGAAATTCTCTTTGCTGCATTATTTGTATGATATACAAACAAACAGGTCAAGCGCCGATCCGCATGAAGGAAGGTCCGGTGTTGAGCGACGAGCGGGCCGAAAATGCCCGCCCAACCTTGCAAAGCCGGCCAAAATCCGTATAAGGCGCGCATCCGCAGACCCCGGCCGGGAGCTGAACGGACGGTCTCAGCAAATCATTCGTGATTTTGGTGTGGCAGGGCCAGTCGGCCCGTCGTCCCGTGTTTCCGCCTTCTGAGCTTGATCCCAGAGTCCTTTCCGAAGGTCTCTTAAGGGCTTGACGCCGGGTGATGCGCCAACATGAGGAAAGGACGTCCATGCCTCTTTACGAGCATGTCTTTCTCGCGCGTCAGGACGCGAGCCCGCAGCAGGTCGAAGAGCTGACTGCGCAGATGACCGGTATTGTCGAGGGTCTCGGCGGCAAGGTCACCAAGACCGAGAATTGGGGCGTGCGGTCCCTCACCTACCGCATGAACAAGAACCGCAAGGCGCACTTCGTGCTGCTCAACATCGACGCGCCGTCCGCGGCGATCGCCGAAATCGAGCGCCAGGAGCGCATCAGCGAAGACGTGATCCGTTATCTCAGCGTCCGCGTCGAGGAGCTCGAGGAAGGCCCGTCGGCCATGATGCGCAAGGCCGATCGCGATCGGGAACGTGATGACCGTGGCGGCGGCTTCCGCGGCGAGCGCGAAGGCGGCTTCCGGGGCGACCGCGAGGGCGGCTTCCGCGGCGATCGCGGTCCGCGCCGTCCGCGCGACGAAGCTGAAACCACGGATGGGGAGTAAGACCAATGGCTGAAGCTGGTGCACGTCGCCCGTTTTTCCGTCGTCGCAAGAGCTGCCCGTTCACGGGCGCCAATGCGCCTAAGATCGACTACAAGGACTCCAAACTGCTGATGCGTTACGTGTCCGAGCGCGGCAAGATCGTGCCGAGCCGCATCACTGCCGTGTCCGCGAAGAAGCAGCGTGAACTCGCCCGCGCCATCAAGCGCGCGCGCTTCCTGGGCCTGCTGCCCTACGTCATTCGCTGATACAAGCCGATCCGACCGGCGGCCGCTCGGCCGCCGGTCGTCACTTTCTGAACTCATAAGGCTTCCGGGTCGTCCGGTCGCCGATGGTTGGGGCGAACGATGCCTCTAACCGCTCGAAGGGAGCGGGACAGCTGATGATGGCGTTTGCACTGATAGCCCTGATCGCCGGCGCGGCGTCGGCCCTGATGTTCGCCTCGATAGCGTCGGGCGCGCTGATCTCGCTCGCCCTGTTCTACCTCGCGCCGCTGCCGCTCATGGTCGCCGCCATTGGCTGGGGGCCGCTCTGTGCCAGCCTCGGCGGCATTGCCGCCGCGATCGGCCTCGGCGCGCTGTTCGGCCTCCCCTACTGCATCGCCTTCGCCGTTACCGTCGCGTTGCCGGCCTGGTGGCTCGGCCATCTCGTCCTGCTCGGCCGGCAGTTGGGAAGTGCCGCGCCGGAGGGCACAACCGCCGGGCCGCCGACGGAGGCGAAGGTCGAGATCGAGTGGTACCCGGTTGGCCGCATCCTGCTCTGGATCGCAGGCTTCGCCACGCTGACGACGATGGCTGCCTTGCTCACGCTCGGCACCGACGCCGAAACCATCATCGGCACGCTGCGGCGCGGCCTGATGCGCCTCCTCCGCACCACCGATCCGCAAACCTCGGGCGAGGCCAGCCAGTTGGTGGACGCGCTGGTGCGCATCGCCCCAGCCGCCGCCACCATTGTCGCGATGATGACGCTAACTCTCAACCTCTGGCTCAGTGCCAAGGTAACCGCGACGTCGGGCCGGCTGCGCCGTCCCTGGCCCGATCTGATGGCGGCCGAGCTGCCGCCGATGACGCTGGTGGCGCTCTGCATCGCGCTCGCCTTTTCCTTCACCGGCGGGCTGCTCGCCATCGTCGCGCAGATCGCCACGGCCGCGCTGCTGATGGCTTACGCGCTGACCGGCTTTGCCGTGCTGCATACGCTGACGCTTGCGTTGAAGGGCCGCACGTTCTGGCTCAGCTCGGCCTACGCCGTCGTCGTCGTGTTCGGATGGCCCATGATCGCGGTGGTGATCCTCGGCCTTGCCGATTCCGTCTTCGGCTTCCGCGAGCGCTTCCTGCGCAGCCGGCAGCCGCCACCCCTGCCGACCCCTTAAGTCACCCCGAAACTCAACCTACAGAACACTTCAAAAGGAGAACGGATATGGAAGTCATTTTGCTGGAACGCGTCAACAAGCTGGGCCAGATGGGCGAAGTCGTGAAGGTTCGCGACGGCTACGCGCGCAATTTCCTGCTCAAGCGCGGTAAGGCGCTGCGCGCCACCGCCGATAACCGGGCCAAGTATGACGGCATGAAGGCCGAGCTCGAAGCCCGCAACCTCAAGGCCAAAGGCGAGGCGTCCAAGGTCGCCGAGAAGATCGAAGGCAAGAACATCATCGTGATCCGCCAGGCATCCGAAGCCGGCCAGCTGTTCGGCTCGGTCACCGTGCGCGACATCGTCATGGCGTTCGAAACCGACGGCGTCCACCTCGACCGCCCGCAGGTGCAGCTCGACGCGCCGATCAAGACCATCGGCAAGCACACGGTCACGGTTGCGGTTCACCCCGAGGTCGAGGTCGAGATCACCGTGACGGTCGCCCGCAGCCAGGACGAGGCCGAGCGCATCAACCGCGGCGAGGACATCTCGACCCGCAACGAGGACCGCGACGCAGCGGCCGAAGCGATTGCCGCTGCCGGCGAGTTCTTCGATCCGGAGGCCCAGCAGGACGAAGTCGAGCCGGCGCCGGCCGCGGACGAGAAGTAAGCGGCACGTAGAACTCGTCATGCGCGGGGTTGACCCGCGCATCCATCACGCGAGCGTCCGCCCAAGAAGATGGATTGCCGGGTCAAGGCCCGGCAATGACAACAGAGAATGGATCAGCCCGGCTGCCTCAGGCGGCCGGGCTTTTCGTTTTGCCGGCAACGTCCTCGTTCAGCATCGCGATGGATGCCAGCGCGGTGGCCGTATGCTTCTCGACACCATCCTTGACGCAGAACACATCGGCCGCCACCACCGCGACCTGACGGCCCGGCTTGA
Source organism: Bradyrhizobium sp. Leaf396 (assembly GCF_001424605.1). Classification (NCBI taxonomy): domain Bacteria; kingdom Pseudomonadati; phylum Pseudomonadota; class Alphaproteobacteria; order Hyphomicrobiales; family Nitrobacteraceae; genus Bradyrhizobium; species Bradyrhizobium sp. Leaf396. Next base: position 70,667 of record NZ_LMQJ01000001.1, on the reverse strand, counting down.
TCACCCGGGCACGGCAGATCAGCTTTTCGCCGACTGCCGGCGACAACAAATTGAGCTTGTATTCAGCCGTCAGCGCCGGCTGGCCGCGCGAAGTGGCCGCAGCGATCGTCGTGGCGTTATCGACCAGGAAGGCCGTAACGCCGCCATGGAAGAAGCCGTGCTGCTGCAGCAGCTCCGGCCGCCGCTCCACTGCGATCGTGCAGGTCCCGCGTGACAATTCTGATAGCTCCGCGCCGACCAGGTTCATGAAGCCCTGCCGGCCGACATTGGCGTGGATGCGCTCGGAAATATGCGCGAATTCCGGATCAGCTTCGGCTCGCATGCAGTCTCTCCTCATTGCTTGATGATGCGGTCGAATGGCCGGAGCGCACGGTTGGCGCAGGCGATCAGCGTGTCGACCCCGTTGCGCGGATCAGTGCGGTCGCGTCCCGAGAGGAAGGCGCGGCAGAAGATCTGCGCCGGGCCAATCAGCTGGCTTATGAACATCATCGGCGGCATCGGCAGGAGTTCCCCCCTCGCGACCAACGGCGCACGCCAGCGCTCGATCCCCTCGGCAAGTCGCGCATTCTGTGCGCGCTGGGCGTCGCGCACGTCGTCGGCCCATTCGCCACGCGAAATCTCGAAGAGGTACCGAGCTTCGCGCCGGCTGGTGACGACCCAGTCAAGGTGCGCCCGGATCAGGCGATCGATACCCTGCTCAGCATCGGGAATGGGATCGAGCGCGGCCAGCATCGCGGCATGATAGTGCCGCAAGACTTCCAGAAGCAGCGCACCGGCGAGCTCCTTCTTCGAGCCGAACGCGTGAAAGAAGCTGCCATTGGAGGCGCGCGCACGGGTGCGGATAGCGGCCACGGTCGCTGCCTCGAAGCCGACGCGGTCGAACACCATCAGTCCGGCTGCCAAAAGATCGTCACGCACACTCGTCCGCATCGACGCCTCCTAGAGTTCAACTCTAGAGCAGTACTCTAATGGCGGTCAAGACAATATGGAGGCCGCGATCAAGCGGCCTCCACATGTCAATCCAGAGAACTTAGCGCGAAATCGGCGGTGCCGGCGGACCGGATGACGCAGCCGGCGCCGCGGGCGGGGCGGCAGGAGCCGCGGGCTCCGCCTGCGCCGGCTTGGCCGCAGGTTCGGAGCTTGCCGCAGGTGCAGCCGGCTTGGAAGCAGCCTCATCCGCCGGCTTGGGTATCGCCGGTTCGGCGGGCTTCGCTGCGGCAGGTGCAGCCGGCGTCACTTGCGGGGCCGGCTCGGATCGCAAAGCCGGAGGCTCGCTGCCGCGCGGCTCGACTCTCGGGCTCTCCGGCTTGGTCTCCGCTGGCTTCTCGGCAGCCTTGCCGCTGTCGGGCTCGACTTTGGCGCCGTCGGGCTTGACGGTCTCTGGCTTCGGCTCGCTCTTCTTGTCCTCGGTCGCCGGCGCGGCGGCATCGGCCTTCGGAGCATCTTGGGTGCCCGGCTTAACCCGCCGCTTGCCCTTACGTGCCTCGGGCGCTTCCTGTCCCTCCGGCTGCGAGCCGTCCTCTGCCGGTGGCCGTGCAGCGCGCTTCGGTCGCGGGCCATCACCGGCCGGAGCGGCACCCTCGCCCTCCGGCCTGGCCTCCTGCGAGCGCTGGCGGCGGCCCTGATGCTCAGGCGACTGACCCGCAGCGGCGCCGTCCTTCTTGCCGTCCTTGGCCTGGTAGCGGGTGTCGGTGGCGCCGTTGGAGATCAGATAGGTCGCAAGGACGCCCGCCATGTCCGAGCTCGTCGTGTAATGCTGACGCAGGAAGCCCGGCAGCGAGCCCGGCGCCACAGACTTCAGAAGTCCGCGTGGGCTCTTGTGGCAGACATTGCAGGTCTGAGCGAAAAGCTGGGAGGGGGTCTTGCCGGCTTCGAGATTCGTCGGCTGCGCTAGAACGGAATCGGCCACTGCGAAGCCGATCAGAAGCAATACCGTCGCGAGGCTGAGCGCTCGGCTCGACATCCCATGATCTCCAATGAATTCCGCAAAACGCAGCCGGCAAATGGCGCGGCGCGGTCACCTTTTAACCGATTGAGCCGCGAATGGAAGCAGGCTTCCCCCGCGCGAGGATGTGATCGAGGCATTTTCGAATATCGGCTTTGAATACCGCGCAATGGCGCGGCCCCAACCGCCTCGCTAGATTTGCATGCAAACGCATAGGAACCGCTGCGGCGCCTGGGCGTGGGATGTGAAAGCCGGGTTAGTCGCATCTTTCGGGTTCGCTCGAGAGGAAATGTCGATGGACCGTTTGTTGCGTAAATTCCTGTCTCAATTCATCCGCCGCGGGTCGATGACGGTGACCTGCGCAAGCGGATCGAAGTTCACCGTCGGCGACGGCTCTGGCGAGCCGGTCGCGGTCCGCTTCGTCACCGCGGACGCCGAGCGGAAGGTCCTCGTCAATCCAGAGCTCGGGCTCGGCGAGGCCTATATGGACGGCGAGTTCGTCGTCGAGCGCGGCACGATAGCAGATGCCCTCGCCATCCTGCTCGATCAACCCGACCTATTGCCGCAGTGGGCAAAACCGTGGTGGCACCTGCGCTACCTGACGCGGCACCTCAAGCAGTTCAATCCCCGCGCCCGCGCCCGCCACAACGTTGCTCATCACTACGATCTCGACGGCCGGCTCTATTCGCTCTTTCTCGACGCCGACAAGCAATATAGCTGCGCCTATTTCGAAACGCCCGAGATGTCACTGGACGACGCGCAGCTTGCCAAGAAGCGGCACATTGCAGCGAAGCTTCTCATCAGGGACGGCCAGCGCGTGCTCGACATCGGCTCCGGCTGGGGAGGTCTCGGCCTCTATCTCGCCGAGATCGCGGGCGCCGACGTGACCGGGGTAACGCTGTCGACCGAGCAATTGCAGGTAGCCAATGCTCGCGCGGCTGAGAAGGGCCTGAGCGGCTCGGCCCGATTCCTGCTCCAGGACTATCGCGACATCGACGGTACGTTCGACCGTATCGTCTCGGTGGGAATGCTGGAACACGTCGGGGCAAGGTTCTATGATGCCTATTTCCAGCGCTGCGCCGAACTGCTGGACGAGGACGGCATCATGCTGCTGCACGCGATCGGCCGTTCGCAGGGTCCGGATTCGACCAATCCCTGGATCGCCAAATACATCTTTCCCGGCGGCTACATTCCCGCCCTCTCGGAGGTGCTGCCGGCGATCGAGCGCGCGGGCCTGCTGGTCACCGACATCGAGATCTTGCGCCTGCACTATGCCGAGACGCTGAAGGCCTGGCGAGAGCGCTTCATCGCCCGGCGCGAAGAGGCCGTGCAGCTCTACGACGAACGCTTTGCCCTGATGTGGGAGTTCTATCTGGCGGCCTGCGAGATGACGTTCCGCAAGCAAGCGATGATGAACTTCCAGATTCAGCTGACACGCCGTCAGGGCGTGGTGCCGATGACCCGCGAGTACCTCCCCCGGGAGGAAGCACTGCTGCGGGCGCGCGAAGGCGCGACCCAGCCCAGGCTCAAGCTCGCTGGTGAATAGGCCCAGGCCCCTTGTTGAAGGCGCCAATGGTCGAAATCCGAGAGGACCGCAAAGAGGCCGTTAACGCCAGCTGCGCCCGCAACTCCAACAGGATTTCGGGGGCGACCGGCTGACGACGCACCTCGGGGCGTTCTGCTTGCTTCATGGCCGCGATCAACCCGGACAGCCAATGCCGGCTGCCTGCCTCGCTTCGCCAGTTCTGGTGCTGCCGTTCTGGCCGCATCGCTCGCCTCGTGTTCGTTCCGGCGGGATTGGGACAACCTCCGGCCCGCCTGCCGGTTCCGGCATAATCCCCGAAAGAATCCGGGGAGATGTGATCTGCTTCACATAAATCGGGTCGGGCTTGGCTTAGACCGTCGCCATGAGCAAAGAGACCCGATCCTCCTTCGATGTGCAGGACGACCTCCGCACCGATTTCGCCCTGATCGTCACCGGCGTCGGGGCTGCCGTGGTTGCGCTCGTCTACCTCCTCCTGGTCTGAGCTGGAGCCGAACGCGGCCAGCGGGCCTCGTTTCACGCGCTTCTGATAGGTCTGCGCGCCCGTCTACAGGGTTCATGGGTTTCAGGATTTTTCCGCGGCCCACCGCAGCTTCCGAGACCGGCGAGTTCCACGAAAGTCCGTCAAGCACGGCGCGTGCCGGGACTGCCAGTCATCCACCATTTTCACTGAGCGGTTGATAGCAGTCAGCTTTCGCTTCCGCTTTCGCCTGCGTCGGCGCTTTATCCCGGCCCCGCATCCGCCCAAGAAAATTGCTAACTACGTCCGACCATGGCCCTGACTGATTCGAACGTTCTCAAACTCGCGCCCGATGCCGGAACTCCGACCTATCGGAGCGCGCCGCACAATATTGAGGCGGAACAGAGCCTTCTGGGCGCGATCCTGGTCAACAACGACGCCTTCTACCGCGTCTCCGATTTCCTGGAGCCGAAGCACTTCTTCGAGCCGCTGCACCAGACAATCTTCGAGACCGCCGGCAGCCTGATCCGGATGGGCAAGATCGCGACGCCCGTCACGCTGAAGACGTTCCTGCCCGCCGATACCGACGTCGGCGGCATGACCATCGGGCAGTATCTGGCCCGGCTCGCCGCCGAAGCCACCACCATCATCAACGCCCAGGACTATGGCCGCACCGTCTATGACCTGTCGCTCAGGCGTGACCTGATCGGCATCGGCGAGGACATGGTCAATGTCGCCTATGACGCCCCCGTTGACTTCCAGCCGCGGGCGCAGATCGAGGACGCCGAACGCAAGCTCTACGAACTTGCCGAGTCCGGCCGCTATGACGGCGGCTTCCAGAAGTTCTCGCAGGCGCTGACGGTCGCAGTCGATCTTGCGGCGAAGGCATTCCAGCGCGACGGCAAGCTGTCGGGCATCTCGACGGGCCTGCGCGACCTCGACACCAAGATGGGCGGCCTGCAGGCCTCCGACCTCATCATCGTCGCCGGGCGTCCCGGCATGGGCAAGACGTCACTTGCCACCAACATCGCCTACAATGTCGCGCAAGCCTACGTTCCAGAATTGCAGGCCGACGGCACCATGAAGGCCGCCAATGGCGGCGTGATCGGCTTCTTCTCGTGCGAAATGTCGGCCGACCAGCTCGCCACGCGTATCGTCGCCGAGCGCACCGGGATCCCCTCCTCCCACATCCGCCGCGGCGGCATCTCGGAAGCCGATTTCGAGAAGATCCGCCAGGTCTCGATCGAGCTGCAATCGCTGCCGTTCTACGTAGACGCGACCGGCGGCCTTTCGATCGCGCAGCTGATGGCGCGCGCGCGCCGGCTCAAGCGCCAGAAGGGCCTCGACCTTCTGGTGATCGACTACATCCAGCTGCTCTCGGGCTCGGGCAAGCGCGCCAGCGACAGCCGCGTGCAGGAGATCACGGAGATCACGACCAGCCTGAAGGCGCTCGCCAAAGAGCTCAACGTCCCCGTGATTGCGCTGTCCCAGCTGTCGCGTCAGGTGGAATCGCGCGACGACAAGCGCCCGCAACTCTCGGACCTGCGCGAATCCGGCTCGATCGAGCAGGACGCCGACGTCGTGCTGTTCGTGTTCCGCGAGGAATACTACCTCGCCATGAAGGAGCCGCGCCCCGGCACCGAGGAGCACGCCAAATGGCAGGCCGACATGGAGCGCACGGTGGGCCGCGCCGAAGTCATCATCGGCAAGCAGCGACACGGCCCCACCGGCACGGTGGAGCTGCACTTCGATGCATCGGTCACGCGCTTCGGCGATCTCGCGCATGACGGCCAATTGCCGGATCGCACCGACTATTAATCTCGTCGTGCTCAGAGTTCCGCGGGTTGAACCGCGCTGGCCTCTTGCGTAAAACGGCGCCATGACAATGGCGTCCGACCCGAAAACGAACCCGCAATCCGGGCCTCTCTCCGCAGAGGCCAATCAAGCCGCTGCGCTCGCGGCCTATGGTGGCGTGCTGACCGTCGATCTCGACGCAATCATCGCCAATTGGCGCAAGCTCGAGAAGACCGCGGTGCCGGCCGAATGCGCGGCGGTGATCAAGGCCGACGCCTATGGCTGCGGGGCCGAGCAGGTGTCGCGCGCCCTCAGCCAAGCGGGCTGCAAGACCTTCTTCGTCGCCACCATCGAGGAAGCGCGCAAGGTGCGCGCGGCGGTTCCGGAGCCCACGATCTACGTGCTGGGCGGGTATTTCCAGAACACCGGCGAACACTATGCGAAGATCAACTGCCGTCCCGTGATCGGCGATCTCAACGAGCTTGCCGAATGGGACGTATTCTGCCGTCGCACCGGCTGGAACGGAGGCGCCGCAATCCACATCGACACCGGCATGAACCGGCTCGGGCTGACGCTGTCGGAAGCGCAGGCCATCATCCCCCGCATCAACGCCGGCGACCACGGCATCACGCTGGTGATGAGCCATCTGGTTGCGGCCGAGCAGCTCAACAGCCCGGTCAATGCACGACAGCTTGCGGCCTTCCGCGCCATCGCCAGCGAATTCTCGGGCGTGCCGGCGGCGCTCGCCAATTCCTCCGGCATCTTCCTCGGCGCGCCGTTCCAGTTCGACATGGTGCGGCCTGGCGCCGCGCTCTACGGCGTCAACCCGACGCCGGAAGCCGACAATCCGATGCAGCAGGTCGTCGACCTCAAGGCGCGCATCGTGCAGATCCGCACCATCGAGCGCGGCGAGACGGTCGGCTATGGCGGCACCTGGACCGCAAGGCGGCCGACCAAGCTTGCGATCATCGCGGTCGGCTATGCCGATGGCTATTTCCGCGCGGCCAGCTCGAACGATGGCACCCGCGGCGCCGAGGTCATCGTCGCCGGCAAGCGCTGCCCCGTGGCGGGCCGAATTTCAATGGACCTGATCGCCATCGACATCACCGACCTGCCGCCGAACGCAGTGCGGCGCGGCCATATGGTGACGCTGCTCGGTGAGGGAATCACCGTCGACGAGCTCGCACATCATTTCGGCACGATCGGCTATGAGGTGCTGACCAGCCTCGGCCGCCGCTACGCCCGCATCTACAAGGGCGGCAATGTGGAGGAGCCGCTGGTGAGGCTCGCTGCAGTGACGGGAGAGCAGCCGGCCGCTCCGCAGTCGCTACCCAGCTGATCCGTGTGACGACCCTCGAGCGGCTTACTTCTTCTTCCGGCTGTCCAGCGCCGCCTTGCAGGGCGCACTGAGCTGGTCGCGTTTGCCGTTCAGGCATGCGACGATGCCGCCGCCCGGTGCGATGCCGGCGCAGAACTTATCATAATCCGCCTTGCACGCGCCGCGCTGATCGGACGATTGTGCAGATGCGCCTCCGGAAAACGCGAGGGCGAGTGCGATGGCAACAAAGCTCGACTTGGACATTGTAACTCCGGTGGCGGAAGGCAGGAGCCGGTAGCTCTACATGAAGATCGCGACATTCAACATCAACAACATCAATCGCCGCCTGCCCAATCTGTTGGCATGGATGCGTATCGCGAAGCCCGACGTCGTCGCACTTCAGGAGTTGAAGGCAAGTGATGGCGAATTTCCGGCGGCGCCGATCGAAAAAGCCGGCTACGGCGCGGTGTGGCGCGGACAAAAGACATGGAACGGCGTCGCCATCCTCGCTCGCAACGCCGAGCCCGTGCTGACGCGCGACCGATTGCCGGGAAGGCCCTCGGATCACGAAGCCCGCTACATCGAGGCCGCCGTGCGCGGGGTCATCGTCACCAGCATCTATTTGCCCAACGGCAATCCGCAGCCGGGGCCGAAATTCGACTACAAGCTGGACTGGTTCGCGCGCCTCAAGCGCCACGCCAAGAGCTTGATCAAGCAGGACCTGCCGGTCGTGCTCGCCGGCGACTACAACGTCGCGCCAACCGAGATCGACATCTATCCGACGCGGTCATGGGACATGGATGCCCTGATCCAGCCGAAGAGCCGCGCGGCGTTCGCCTCGCTGGTCGAGCAAGGCTGGTGCGACGCCATCCGCGAGCTGCACCCGGGCAAGCGCATCTACACGTTCTGGGACTACAAGCGGAACCGCTGGCCGCGCGATGCGGGGCTGCGGCTGGACCATCTCCTGCTGAGCCCTGCCCTCGCTCAGCGCCTCGCCAAGGCCGGCGTCGACAAGAAGATCCGCGGCGAGGACGGCGCGAGCGATCACGCGCCGGCCTGGGTGGTGTTGCGCTGACTCCCTAAAAGCTCCCGCGATCCACCGCGGCCCTAGCCGGCCGAGAGGCCGTCCGCAGCGGCCCGCCTGACAAAACGTGCAAAACAACCCCATGCACAGTAGCCGACCCAGTCCGGCCAATGACTTACGGATATCCCGAAGAAGAGTTGATCCGTCGGGCAAAACACTGGCATAATGTCACCATTGAAGCCATGACCTATGTTGCCGGCAGCGAGCGCTCTTCAGACCGCTCCTTCGTCTGGAATGTTGAGAATGGTGCCACAGGCCTTGCAATGCACGGCGTCGGCATCGTGCCTCTGCAGCCCGCAAGTCGGACACGGAAATCGCACCTTGCTGGGACTGAGGAGCGCGCGGGCAAGATTGAAGAACAGCGTGACACCGAAAATCATGATCACGACGGAGATCAAGCGACCGATCGTGCCCGGCAGGGTAATGTCCCCGAAACCGGTCGTCGTCAGTGCCGTGACGGTGAAATACAGAGCATCGGCGTAGTTCCGGATCTGATCGTTCCGAAACTTCTGAGTCTCGTAAACGAGCCCGGTCATGACGAATATGAAAACGGCCAGGTTCGTGACGGCGAAGACGACGTCTTCGTTGCGCCGAAAGAATGGAGAATCGATGCGCAACCTCACCAGCATCTGGTAGTCCCGAAGCAGCCCCAACGTCCGCAGGATCCGGAGGAAGCCGGCCGCCTCGCCGGCAAGCGGAGCCAGGAAGGATACGATTGCAACCATGTCGGCCCACGTTGCGAGCTGGGTGAACTTGCGAAGCGGATGCCGATCGACCAGGAGCCGCGCCGAGAAGTCCGCAAGCAGCGTTACGCCGAACAGGACATCGAGCGTTTCGATGATCTCGCTGGGATGCACGAACGAGGTCGCGATGATGAACAGCACCGTCACAATGTCGAAGGCGAGCAAAGCATAGCGGAATCGCACGCCGCTCGGCGTTGCGCCCTCGTAGAGGTCGCGAACGCTGCTTCTGAGGGATGTGAGGGTCACGGCATCATGATCGCGGTTTGCGCAGATCATTGCAACTCGGACGGCGCGCCGCAACATCGAACCCGATTGCCGATGCGCCGCGCGAAGGTTCCGATGCCTGCATGGATCGCTCCAGTTGTTGCCGGGGGCTAAACTCTCCCGATTCGTGGAGAATGTATTGGCCTTTCTCTTCGTCCTCAGCGTCGGCCTCGCCGCCGGTACCGTTTCAGGCATCGTCGGCACCGGCTCGTCGATCATGCTGATGCCGGTGCTTGTCTATGCCTACGGGCCGAAGGAGGCCGTGCCGATCATGGCGGTGGCCTCCGTCATGGCAAATTTCTCGCGAATTCTGGCGTGGTGGCGCGAAGTCGACTGGCGAGCCTGCGCAGCCTATTCGATCACGGGCATTCCGGCGGCCGCGCTCGGCGCGCGGACATTGCTGGCACTGCCCTCGCACGTCGTCGATCTCGCCATCGGGACCTTCCTGATCGCAATGGTGCCGGTGCGGCACTGGCTGGCGCGGCATGACCTCAAGGCCGGCCTCTGGCATCTGCTCATCGGCGGCGCAGTCATCGGCTATCTCACCGGAATCGTGGTCTCGACCGGCCCGCTCAGCGTGCCGCTGTTCCTGTTCTACGGCCTGTCCAAAGGCGCCTTCCTCGCCACCGAAGCGGCCTCCTCGCTCGGCCTCTATTTCGCCAAATCGGTCACCTTCGAGCGCTTCGGCGCGCTGACCGGCGACGTGTTCATGAAGGGCCTGATCGCGGGCTCCTCGCTGATGTCAGGTGCCTTCATCGCGAAACGCTTCGTGCTGCATCTGAAGCCGGACGTGTTCCGCCTGGTGATGGACGCGATCATGATCGCAGCCGGGCTCTCGATGCTCTGGAATGCGGCCCTGCCGTAGTCGCGTGCGCTCAGGCCGCGAATTCCGGCGCGATCGACGGGCTCTCGGCAAGGACGCAGCTCGCCTCCGCCGCCTGCCTGTCGAGCCATTGCAGCACGGCTTCGAGCGGCTGCGGCCGCTGATAGAGGAAGCCCTGTCCGAATCTGACGCCCATCTCGCGCATGGCCTCGGCCTGCTCGGGGCGCTCGATGCCTTCGACGACCAGAGTCAGCCCCAGCGTGCCGGCGAGCGAAGCGATGACCCCGACGATGGCCTTGTCTTCGGCGCTGTCGGGAATTTCCCGGACAAAGGCCTTGTCGATCTTGACCTTGTCCAGCGGGAAGCGCCTGAGATGAGCGAGCGAGCTGTAGCCGGTGCCGAAATCGTCGAGCGCGATCGTGGCGCCCAGGCGCCGCAGGCGATGCAGCGTTTCGGAGGCGCTGGCCATGTTGTTGATCAGCGATCCCTCGGTGATCTCGAGTTCGAGCGACGAGGCCGAAACATCGAAGCGGGCGCAGGTCGCGCCCAGCTCGGCGGCGAGCGAATGGTCGGCAAGCTCGGACGGCGGCAAGTTGATCGCGATCCGGATCTGCGGCTTGCCCGCAGCGGCCAACCGCTGCAAGGCCCAGCAGGCATCGGTCAGCACGTAGCGCGTCAGCCGCGCATTGTTGCCGCTGCGCTCGATCAGCGGCAAGAATTCGCCGGGGCCGATTACGCCGTGTTCAGGATGGCGCCAGCGGATCAGCGCTTCCAGACCGACGATCTCATGAGTTCGGAGATCGACCTGGCTCTGGTACCAGACCTCGAACTGCCGCTCGGCGAAGCCGGCGGGAATGGCAAGCTCGAGATCCCTGCGGCGGCGATAGTCACGCTGAAGCGCCTCGTCCAGCACGGCGACCGTGCCGGGCGCTTTGCTCTTGGCATGATAGAGCGCGATGTCGGCGAGCGTCGGCAGATGCGACAATTCCGGATCGTCGGCGCGGCGCACGGCAAGGCCGATGCTGGCACGCGGCACGACCTGCTTGTCGTGGAGGCGGATCGGCTCGGAAATGGCGTTCAGCACCCGCTGCGCGAATGCGTGCGCCGACGCTTCGTTGCTGACCTCGGGACGAATGACGACGAATTCGTCGCCGCCGAGCCGCGCAACCCAGTCCTCCGCTTCGACCTCGTTGCGAAGACGCTCCGAAATCTGAACCAGGAACTTGTCGCCGGCCTCGTGGCCGAAGGTATCGTTGATGCCCTTGAAGTCGTCGAGATCGATGAAGCAGAACGCGACCAGCGTATCCGGCGAGCCTCCGTTCCGGCTTGCCACGGCCAGGCGCTCGGTCAGCGAGCGCCGGTTCGGCAGTCCGGTGAGCGGGTCGTGCGTCGCCATGTGTCCGAGCCGGTCCAGCGCGCCTGACGTCGTGTGCTGCATGGCGTTGAAGGCCCGCGCGAGCTGACCGAATTCGTTCGATGACGTGACGTCCGCCGGATAGGCCCGTCCGTCATCCTTGCTGCGCTGGATCGCCGACATCATGGCGGCCAGCGGCCTGCCGATGAAGATGTTGGCGGAGATCCGCATGGCAATCAGGGTCGCAAACGTTGCGAGCAGGCCGACGACCAGCAGCAGCAACAGGCGGCTGCCCGCATCGGCGTAAAGCGTCGCACGGGAATAGGCGATCGAGATGCGGCCGGCCTGAACGGCCATGTTGCCGTTGCTGTAGTGGATCGGGCGCGAGACCTCCGCGACCGCCTGGCCTTCGGGCCGCGCGATCGCGCGGGCAATCGCGGCACCGGTATCGTCATAGACCGCCGCAGCCGCAATGGTCTCGTCGTGCAGGATTTCGTTGAGTACGCCCGTGACCTGATCGTAGCGCATCTTCCAGAGCGGCTCGGCGATCAGCGCGGCCCGGCTCTCGGCGAGGCGGGCCATGCGGGCATCGATCTGCCTGAGCTGCGACCAGAAGCTCGATGCCTCGACGCCGGCGGAGGCGAGCAGTTGCACCAGCAGCAGGACGGGCACGGTCGCCCAGATCATCGCGTGGACGACCGAGCGCAAGCGCGGCGTCCCCGCCTGCTCGCTGCAATCCGGATCGGTCATCGCCTCATCCTTTCGCATCAGTTCGCCGCGCCTTCCGGAAGCGGCAGCGACGAGATGAGCGCATCAAGGGAGAAGTCGTATTGACCGCAGCGTCCGGGCTTGGCCTGGAAGCGCGTAAAGTCGATCCGCTCGAACGCACGCGTCCTGACGAGATCGCCGACGGAAGCGAGATTGTCGCGCGTGATCGCGGATGTCTTGACCTCGACACGAGGGGAAACGGCCGCGAAATCGCAGCCATCGGCATAGTCGCGCAGGAGAACAATCGACCAGCCGCCGAGCAGGAAATGCCCGCCGTCGGTCAAAAGCAGGCGACCCGCCTTGACCTCGCGCAGCGCCTCATCTGACCAGTTGAGGCCCACCACCTGGATGTTCCGGCCGGGCACGAGGCCGGCAGCGGTCACCGCGCGCAGTGCGCCGAGCGCCATCGGATCGTTTCCCGCCCATATGCCGGCAGGCCGGATCTCCTTGCGAGAAGCCCAGCCGAGGTAATTTGCCGTGACCCGCTCGGCCTCGGACTGCGTCCAATTGGCGAACAGCAACCGGTCCACCACGACGTCAGGCGCGGCATCCACGGCCAGCTTGAGGCCGGCGTTGCGGGCGATCGAGGCGGGCGTGATCTCGTCGCCGCCGATGCCGAGAATGTGGATCTTGCCGTCGGAGCTCTGCCATTTCTCGGCACGCGCCGCCGCGATCAGGGCGTTGGCCATGCGCGCGCCCGCAGTCCGAAGATCGGTCGTGATGTCGCCGAGCCAGGTCTTGAGCTTCTGGCGCGGCGGCCCAAGACGCGCCGCATCCTCGCCGATCAGCGTGTTCGAAAGCAGCAGCGTCTTGACGCCCGCAGCCTCGGCCGCCTCCAGGATCGGAACGGCGGCAGACTCCTCGTTCGACAGGATGAGGAAATCGGGCTTGTCGGGACGCGCCACCACGCCGAGGCCAAGCTCCTGCATGGTGCGGTAATTCCGCTGGCTGGTCAGCACCTCGACGCGCGCATCGAGCTTGCGGCCCGCAGCCTGCATGGTCTGCGCGACCATGTCCCAATAGACCTCGCCCGTCTTGCCGGGATTGACGAACACGATGTCGAGGGGCTTGGCAAGGCTGCGTCCAGCCGATGCGAAAACGCCACAGACCATGCCCGCAGCGAGCAACACGCGCAGGAATCTTGTCATTTCTCTTCCGCCCCCGATGGTTCCGAGAGTGGACCCGCGACCGCTAACACTTTGCAAAGCCCAGCGATCACAGCGGCACAGAGCTAATGAAAAGTATATCGGACGTGCCGGATTGAGATAATCGAAGCGCCGGCGATCCGGGGCCGCCATTCCGTGCTATCAGCAAATCCGCAATCCGCGACTCGTAGTCCCCATGGCCAAATCCACCCTCTCCTTCGTCTGCCAGAACTGCGGCGCGGCCTATAACCGCTGGCAGGGCAAGTGCGAATCCTGCGGCGAGTGGAATACGCTCGCGGAAGAAGACACCAGCGGCAGCGTGCCGGTGTCGATCCGCTCCAAGCGCAAGGGCCGGACCTTCGCGCTGGAGAGCCTTTCCGGAAAGAGCCCGGATGCGCCGCGCCTGTCCTCCGGCATGACCGAGCTCGACCGCGTCACCGGTGGCGGCTTCGTCCGCGGCTCCGTGCTTCTGGTCGGCGGCGATCCGGGCATCGGCAAGTCGACGCTGCTGACGCAGGCGACCAGCCTGCTGGCGCGTGCCGGCCACCGCGTCGTCTACATTTCCGGCGAAGAAGCCGTCGCCCAGGTGCGCCTGCGCGCCGAGCGGCTCGGGCTGTCGGATGCGCCGGTCCAGCTCGCCGCGGAGACTTCGGTCGAGGACATCGTCTCGACCCTGTCTGAGGGCGCGGTGCCCCGGCTGATCGTGATCGACTCGATCCAGACCATGTGGACCGATACCGTGGAATCGGCGCCCGGCACCGTGACGCAGGTGCGCGCCTCGGCGCAGGCGCTGATCCGCTTTGCCAAGAAGACGGGCGCGGCCATCATCCTCGTCGGCCACGTCACCAAGGACGGCCAGATCGCCGGCCCCCGCGTGGTCGAGCACATGGTCGACGCCGTGATGTCGTTCGAGGGCGAAGGCTCGCAGCAATTCCGCATCCTGCGCGCCGTCAAGAACCGTTTCGGCCCGACCGACGAGATCGGCGTATTCGAGATGACGGGCCTCGGTCTGCGCGAGGTCACCAACCCCTCCGAGTTGTTCCTGTCCGAGCGCGATCTCGGCACGCCCGGCACCGCAGTCTTTGCGGGAATCGAGGGCACGAGGCCCGTTCTGGTCGAATTACAGGCGCTGGTGGCGCCGACCTCGCTCGGCACGCCGCGCCGGGCCGTGGTTGGCTGGGACCCGAGCCGGCTGTCGATGGTGCTGGCGGTGCTGGAGGCGCATTGCGGGGTCAAGCTGTCCGGGCACGATGTTTATCTCAACGTTGCGGGCGGCCTGCGCATCCAAGAGCCGGCGGCTGATCTCGCCGCCGCCGCCGCACTGGTGTCGTCGTTGGTTAATGCGCAGTTGCCGACCGATGCCGTCTATTTCGGCGAGATCTCGCTGTCCGGCGTGATCCGCCCGGTGGCGCAGACCCCGGCCCGGCTGAAGGAAGCGGCGAAACTGGGCTTCCAGCGCGCCGTGCTGCCCGAATCAGCCCGCGGCGAGAGCGGCGGCGATGCGGGATTGTCGCTCAATGCGGTCAACAGCCTGACGACATTGGTGGCCGAGATCGCCGCCCGCGGCTCCCGCAGCGGCGAATCGAACGCGCCGGCAGAGAAAAATGCCACACCGGCAAGATTCCGCCGTGGAGAGGGCTAGGCGGAGGTGACGACGGAAGCCGCCGCCGCTATACAGCCGTCACAAAAGCAGCATGGGATTGCGTGGTTGCGGCCTTGCCGGGAACGCCGTCTGCCCCTCTTTTAGGGCAGCGGCCAAGCACCGATTCGGCTAGAGCACCTTTGAGAGTACCAGCGGACCCGACCAGCCGATGCCAGTAACCATCCTCGACCTGATCCTGCTCGGTGTGATGCTGATCTCAGGCCTGCTCGCCATGGTGCGCGGCTTCATGCGGGAAATCCTGTCGATCGCGGCCTGGGGCGCCGCCGCGATCGTCACGCTTTACTCGTTCTCGAAGCTGCTGCCGACCGCCAAGGCCTATTTCAACAACGACACGGTCGCCAGCGTGGTCGTGGTCGCGGGCGTGTTCATCGGCACCCTTGTCGTGGTGTCCGTGATCACGGTGCGGATCTCCGACATGATCCTGGATTCGCGCATCGGTGCGCTGGACCGCACACTTGGCTTCCTGTTCGGCCTGGCTCGCGGGCTTTTGATCGTCGTGGTCGCCTTCCTGTTCTTCACCTGGCTGGTGCCGGACAAGCAGCGCCCGGACTGGGTCACCGGGGCCAAGTCCCGCGTCGTGCTCCAAGGAACCGGGGATTGGCTGATGGCCCTCTTGCCTGACGACCCCGAGAACACCATCTTGAAGAGATTCAAGAAAAACAAACCAGATGATGATCAAGCTGAATCCGAGCAGCAGCCTTCGGGCAGTGGCGACGGGTACAGCAAGTCTGCTCGTGACGGCATGAAGAAGCTGATCGAGAAACCTGCGGCGCGTTGATAGAGCCCTAAAGAGAGGCGCGGACGAGATGCGACACCCTGACCAGGACGCCCAACTTGATCTCGATCCAAACGCCGGTCCGGGTCCGGCCCCGCTGGAGGTTCAGGACGATCTGGAAGGCGATACGCTGCGCGAGGAATGCGGCGTCTTCGGCATCTACGGCCATCCCGACGCCGCTGCCATCACCGCGCTCGGCCTCCACGCCCTCCAGCACCGTGGCCAGGAAGCCGCCGGCATCGTCTCCTACGACGGCAGCCGCTTTCATTCGGAACGCCGCCTCGGTCTCGTCGGCGACACCTTCTCCCGCCGCGAGGTGATCGACCGCCTGCCCGGCAATGTTGCGGTCGGCCATGTCCGCTATTCCACCACCGGCGCCACCATCCTGCGCAACGTGCAGCCTCTGTTCGCCGAGCTCAATGCCGGTGGCCTCGCGGTCGCCCATAACGGCAACCTCACCAACGGCCTGACGCTGCGCCGCGAGCTCGTGAAGCACGGCGCGATGATGCAGTCGACCACCGACACCGAGGTGATCCTGCATCTGGTCGCGCGCTCCAAGCGCGCCCGCTTCATCGAGCGCTATATCGACGCGCTGCGCGAGATCGAAGGCGCCTACGCGCTGGTCTCGCTGACCAACAAGAAGCTGGTCGGCGCGCGCGATCCGCGCGGCATCCGCCCGCTCGTGCTGGGCGAACTCGACGGCTGCCCGATCCTGACCTCCGAGACCTGCGCACTCGACATCATCGGCGCGCGCTTCGTGCGCGACATCGAGCCGGGCGAAGTCATCGTGTTCGACGAGAACGGCCAGGACATCCACAAGCCGTTCCCGCCGATGGCTCCGCGCCCCTGCATCTTCGAATACATCTACTTCTCCCGCCCCGACTCCATCGTCCACGGCCGCTCGGTCTACGAGGTGCGCAAGGCCTTCGGTGCGCAGCTTGCGCGCGAGAGCCACGTGCCGATCGACGTCGTCGTCCCGGTGCCGGATTCCGGCGTGCCGGCGGCAGTCGGCTACAGCCAGTATTCCGGCGTGCCGTTCGAGCTCGGCATCATCCGCAACCACTATGTCGGACGCACCTTCATCCAGCCGACCCAGGCGATCCGCGAATCCGGCGTGCGCATGAAGCACTCGGCCAACCGCGCCGCGATCGAAGGCAAGCGCATCATCCTGATCGACGATTCCCTGGTGCGCGGCACCACCTCGAAGAAGATCGTGCGCATGATGCGCGATGCCGGCGCCACAGAAGTCCATTTCCGGCTCGCCTCGCCGCCGATCCTCTATCCCGATTATTACGGCATCGACCTGCCCGACCGCGGCGGCCTCCTGGCGGCGACGCATTCGCTGGAGGAGATGCGCGAGATCATCGGCGCGGACTCGCTGGCGTTCCTGTCGATCGACGGCATGTACCGCGCCATGGGAGAGCCCGGCCGCGACCCGGCCAACCCGAAATTCTCGGATCATTGCTTCACCGGGGCGTATCCGACCCACCTCACCGACCAGACCCAGACCGAGCCGCAGCCGCGGCAACTGTCGCTGCTGGCCGAGGCGAGCTGACGCGAACGGCGTCATCCCGGGGCGATGCCAAGCATCGAACCGGGAATCCAGATGTCGTCTCCGGATCCGGTTCGGTCCTCACGGACCGCCCCGGAATGACAGGGATCATGGGGCTTGTCCCGGCCATCCACGCCTGTAAAACCCCGCCATGACCAAGCCCCTCGCCAACCGCATCGCTCTCGTCACCGGCGCCTCGCGCGGCATCGGCTATGCCACCGCAATTGCGCTGGCCAAGGCCGGCGCGCATATCGTTGCGACGGCCCGCACGCAAGGAGGGCTCGAAGAGCTCGACGACGAGATCCGGAAGGACGGCGGCAGCGCCACCCTGGTGCCACTCAACCTCACCGATTCCGACGGCATCGCGCGATTGGGCGCCGGCCTGCATGAGCGCTACCGCAAGCTCGACATCCTCGTCGGCAATGCCGGCGTGCTCGGCCCCTCCTCGCCGATCGGCCATATCGAGCTGAAGACCTTCAACGACGTGATGGCGGTCAACGTCTCCGCGAACTTCCAGCTGATCCGCTGCATGGAGCCGCTGCTGAAGCAGTCTGACGCGGGGCGCGCCGTCTTCATTACCTCCGGCGCCGCCAACAAGGCCACCGCCTATGTCAGCCCCTATGCCGCGTCCAAGGCCGCGCTGGAAACGCTGGCCCGCGCCTGGGCGCAGGAGACCGCCAACTCGAAGCTGCGCGTCAACCTGTTCAACCCCGGCCCGGTCCGCACCCGTATGCGCGCGACCCTGATGCCGGGCGAGGATCCGGAGACGCTCGACACGCCCGAGCAGGTGGCCGAATTCATCGTGCCGATGTGCGCGCCAGACTGGACCGAAACCGGCAGATTCTACGATTACAAGACCCGCACCTTGATGAGCTTCCGCGCACCGGCCTGATCGATCGCGTCCCTCCCGAGCGCCAATCGAGGCGAAGGGTAACGACTATACCGCCGGGCCGATATCGGAAAGCGCGCAGCCAGAGACTCAAGCCGAGATCGGAGGCGCCGAAATAGCGACTCAACGCATTTTGCCCAATAGTTAACCGACAGATGACGCTACGACGCAGCATCATCCGGCTTTAGGTGCATTGCCGCCGGCTGTGGGACAGGCTAGAGCGATCAACCGGAACAAGGCTCCGCAAGAGAGCCGTCCGCATATTTGACAATGGAGGAAGCTTTTATGACGACGACGTTCGCACGCCGCTCCGCGGCCCTTCTGGCCTGTGCCGCTTTCGGTCTTGCCACATCCGCCTACGCCCAGGACAAGACCATCAAGATCGGCGTGCTCAACGACATGTCGAGCCTCTATGCCGACATCGGCGGCCCGAATTCGGTCGTGGCCATCAAGATGGCGGTCGAGGATTCCGGCCTGCTCAAGAAGGGCTGGAAGATCGACGTCATCAGTGGCGACCATCAGAACAAGCCCGACGTCGGCGTCAACATTGCCCGGCAGTGGATCGACAACGAGAAGGTCGACGCAATTGCGGACACGCCGAACTCCGGCGTCGCCCTTGCGGTCAGCAACCTCGTCAAGGAAAAGAACGCGGTGCTGCTGAATTCCGGCGCCGCCTCCGCCGACCTGACCGGCAAGGCCTGCACGCCGAACACGATCTCGTTCACTTACGATACCTACATGCTGGCCAACGGCACCGGTAAGGCGCTGACCAAGGCGGGCGGCGATACCTGGTTCTTCCTCACTTCCGACTATGCCTTCGGCCACGCACTGGAGCGCGACACCTCGGCGGTCGTGACAGCCAACGGCGGCAAGGTGCTCGGCAGCGTCAAGCATCCGATCAACACCGCGGACTTCTCGTCCTTCCTGCTGCAGGCGCAGTCTTCGAAGGCCAAGGTGGTCGGCCTTGCCAACGCCGGCGGCGACACCACGAACTCGATCAAGCAGGCGGCCGAATTCGGCATCGTCTCCGCCGGCCAGAAGCTCGCCGCGCTGCTGCTGTTCATCAACGACGTGCACTCGCTGGGCCTGAAGACCGCCCAGGGCCTGACCTTCACCGAATCCTTTTACTGGGACATGAACGATCAGACCCGCGCCTGGTCGAAGCGCTTCTCGGCGCTTGCCAGCAAGAACGCGATGCCCTCGATGACCCAGGCCGGCAATTACGCCATGGTGCTGCATTATCTCAAGGCGATGGAAGCGCTCGGCGGCAATCCCCATGACGGCGCCAAGGTCGTCGCCAAGATGAAGGAGTTGCCGACCGACGATCCCCTGTTCGGCAAGGGCCCGCTGCGCGCCGACGGCCGCCGCCTCATCCCGGCCTATCTGTTCGAGGTGAAGAAGCCCGAGGAGTCGAAGGGACCGTGGGATTATTACAAGCAGATCGCCACGATCGCCCCGGAAGACGCGGCCAAGCCGCTCAAGGACAGCGATTGCCCGCTGGTGAAGAAGTAATCGCGTAGCACTCGCGCACCCTTCAACGACGTCATGCCCGGGCTCGTCCCGGGCATTCACGTTGGGGCCAAAGAAAAGAACGTGGATGGCCGGGACAAGCCCGCCATGGCGAACATTCAAGCGTTCTTCGTCGCACCCAGCGTCCGCACCGCAATCGCCACGCACACCACCATCAGCGCCGCTGCAAGCAGGAACGGCGCGCCGGGCAGATGCAGCGGCGCGCCGGCGCCGATGAAATAGGAAAACGTCAGCGTGAACAGGAACGGGCCGACCAGCTGCGACACGCTCTGCACGCTCGCCGTCGCGCCCTGCAGCTGGCCCTGCTGATGGGGCGCAACCAGCCGCGTCATCAGCGATTGCGAGGCCGCGCCGGAGATGCCCCACAGCGACAGCACGGGAATGCCGAGCCAGGACAACGGTCCGGTCGGTGCTGCGCCCAGGATCACGAAACCGAGCGCGCCGCAGCACAGGCCGAGCAGGAGCGCGTTGCGCTCGCCGAGCACGCGCACGATCGGGCCGATCGCGAGCCCCTGCACCACCATGGCGCAGATGCCGACCATCGCGAGCGTCAATCCAACCGTCCTGGAATCCCAACCGTAGCGATAGGTCGCGTAGAGGACAAAGGTCGACGGCAGCACGACATGGGCGACCTGAGCAATGAAGTTGACGATCGACAACGCCGCCAGCGCCGCGTTGGATCGCAGCAGATGCAGCGCCCCGACCGGATTGGCACTTCGCCAGCGAAACGGCGCGCGCTTGTCGGGCGCAAGCGACTCCGGCAGGACGAAGAGTCCATAGAGCGCATTGGCGAAGCTCAGGGCCGCCGAGGCCCAGAACGGCAGGCGCGGATCGACGTCGCCAAGCAGACCGCCGAGCGCCGGCCCCAGGATGAAGCCGGCGCCGAAGGCCGCACCAATCCTGCCGAAGACCGCCGCGCGCCGCTCCGGCGGAGTGACGTCCGAGATATAAGCAAATGCCGTGGAGATGCTGGCCGAAGTAATTCCGGAGATCACACGGCCGATGAACAGCCAGACCAGCGAAGGGGCGAACGCCATCAGCACGTAGTCGGCCGCAAGCCCGAAATTCGACAGCAGCACCACCGGCCGACGCCCGAAGCGATCCGACAGCGCGCCGAGCAGCGGCGAGAACACGAACTGCATCAAAGCCCAGGCGGTGCCGAACAAGCCGAAGAGGCGGGCCGCGTGCGCGGTATCGTTGTCGACGAAGCTCTCGATCAGCTTCGGCAGGATCGGCATGATCACGCCCAGCGCGAGCATGTCGAGCAGGATGGTGACGAAGATGAAGGCGACCACACCGCGCCGGGCCGGCGCAGCACTTGCCGCCACCGCCTCGCCGGCGCCATCGCTCACGACGGCCGCTTGCGCTTGTGCGCGAAAGGATTGGCCTTCTCGCGCAGGGTGATGCGCACCGGCGTGCCCGGCAGATCGAAGGTCTCGCGCATGGAGTTGGTGAGGTAGCGCAAGTAAGACTGGGGCACCGCATCGGCACGCGAGCAGAACAGCACGAAGCTCGGCGGGCGCGCCTTGTTCTGGGTGATGTAGTTCAGCTTCAGCCTGCGGCCGGACACCGCCGGAGGCGGATTGGCCTGGATCGCCTGCTCGAACCAGCGATTGAGCGCGGCCGTCGGCACGCGTCTGTTCCAGACCGCATAGGCATCCTGGATCGCCTGCATCAGGCGGTCGATGCCCTCGCCCATCAGGCCCGACACGGCAACGATCGGCACGCCCTTGAGCTGCGGCAGCCAATGGTCGGCATCACGGCGCAGGCTCGAGATCGCGCCGCCGCCCTTGGTCTCCATCAGGTCCCATTTGTTCACGGCGAGCACCACGGCGCGGCCCTCGCGCTCGATCAGATCGGCGATGCGCAGGTCCTGCTCCTCGAAGCGGTTCTGCGTGTCCATCATCAGCACGACGACCTCGGCAAAGCGCACCGCGCGTAGCGCGTCCGCGACAGAGAGCTTTTCCAGCTTCTCCTCGATCCGCGAGCGCCGGCGCAGGCCCGCGGTGTCGAACACGCGGAAGTCGCGGCCCCTCCAGTTGACCTCGACCGCGATGGAATCGCGCGTGGTGCCGGCCTCAGGGCTCGTCAGCAGGCGCTCCTCGCCGAGCAGGTGATTGATCAGCGTCGACTTGCCGGCGTTGGGCCGGCCGACGATGGCGACCCGGATCGGGCGCGTCGCCGCCTCTTCCTCGGAGATCGGCGCGTCGTCTTCATCGTCGTTCTCTTCGACCGGCTCAGGCATAAGCTTGGCCAGCGCGTCATAGAGTTCGCCCATGCCCTCGCCGTGCTCGGCAGAGATCTGGATGGGATCGCCGAGGCCGAGCGCGAACGCCTCCATCGCACCGGCATCGCCATGCTTGCCTTCGCTCTTGTTGGCGATCAGCAGCACCGGCTTGTTGGCCTTGCGCGCGAAATCGGCGAAGGCGCGATCGGTGGGCGTAAGACCGATGCGGGCATCGATGACGAAGAACAGCGCGTCGGCCTGCCCGATCGCGGTCTCGGTCTGCTCCTGCATGCGCGCGGTGAGCGAACCCTTGACGCCCTCGTCGAGGCCGGCGGTGTCGATGATGGTGAACTCGAGGTCGCCGAGCCTGGCCTCGCCCTCGCGGCGGTCGCGGGTGACGCCGGGCAGGTCATCGACAAGCGCGAGCTTCTGCCCAACCAGGCGGTTGAACAGCGTCGACTTGCCGACATTGGGCCGGCCGATGATGGCGATCGTGAAGGACATCGGTCATTCGTGCGCTGCCGGGGCTGCGCCTGTCAATGCAGTGAAAAGATCAGCGCGAGAAGCTGCCGCTCGGCAGCGGCGCCGGGAAGACGCTCTGCGTTTGCTGCTGCGGGGGCTGGGCGGGTTGCGCCTGCTGGACGGGCTGGTCCGGCGGCGGCGCGGTGGTGCGCCTGCGGACGATCTTGTGCTTGGGCGGCGGAGCGGCCGTGGGCGGCGCGGCCTCCGGCTGGGCCTCGCCGTCGATTTCGCCGGCGGGCGCTTCGGCAGCGGCCGGTTGTCGCGATTTCGCAGCCTTGGCGCCTTGGGCCGGCTCCGGCGGGGGCTCCGCGGGCAGAGCGGCGACGGCAGGCGCGTTCGGATCCGGCTGCTGCTGCGCGCCCTTGTACAGCTCTCTCGGCACGCCCTGCTCGAGCCCCGGCACGCCCTCCGGGAAGACCGGCTTGCGGTCGCCCGGCAGCTTCTTCTTGGTGTCGAGGAAGTCGAGCATATCGCTTGGATCGAAGCTGGAGCAGCCGCCGAGGACGCCCGTGAAGGCGATCAGGACGGCGGCGGCGATCAAGCGTGGCGTACGGCGCATCTTGTGTCCCGTCTCGAATCGGAGGTCCGTCGTCAGCTCTTGTCAGCTCTTGGCAACGGGCGGCAGCAGGGCCTGCAGCGCCTCGGCGCGCGAGCGCAGGCCTGGCGGCGTTTCGCCGTCCTCGCCGATCGCGTCGAGCCATTTGCGGGCTGCGGTCATGTCATTGTTGCGCCAGGCGGACAGAGCCAGCATCTCGCGGGCGCTGTGGCGGAAAGTCGATTTGGGCGCGGCGGAGCCCTCCAGCCGCTGCTGCATGTCGGCGTAGCTCGCGCTGTCGAGCACGAGACCCGCGGCGCGGATCTTCGCCAGATCCTGCCACTCGCCGCCGATGCTGCGGTCAGCGGCAATGTCGTCGTACATCTTCGCGGCGGCTTGGGGATCGCGGTTCGCGGCCTCGGCGGCAGCGCGCAACCGTGCCAGGGTGCGATAGCCGGACGGAGCCTTGGCGGCGAGCTCGGTGAAGGCCTTCTCGGCGTCGGCGTGCTTGTCCTGCTCGGACAGCTCGACGGCCTTCTCGAAGGCGGCGCCGGCCTCTGCGGCCTTCTTGGCCTCCAGATATTGGTAGCCGCGCCAGCCACCGACGGCGGCCACGACCAGCACCATCAGGGCGATGAAGTAGATCGAATACTTGTCCCACAGCTTCTTGAGCTGTTCGCGACGTAGTTCCTCGTCGACTTCATTAAGTAATTCAGACACTTATGCTAATCCCATGCCCGTCCGGATGCGTGCGCGAAGGCGTTCGCGTCAGGAATCCCGTCCCCACGTGGCGGCGAGGTACCCTAACGATATGGCGGTGGCAAGGCAAAGCCAGCCCGATCAAGGCGTTAACCACCCGGGAGGCAGGCCCGGAGAACTCCGTCCGCCTCAGCTTCCGAGCAGCTCCCGCAGCTGCCGCTTCAGCACTTTGCCATTGGCGTTGCGCGGCAGCGGCTCGGTCGTGATCGCCAGGGTTTCGGGAACCTTGTAGTCGGACAGCCGCTCCGCGCACCAGGTCCGCAAGTCCGTGTCAGCCACCGGCATGCGTGTCACGACCACGGCGTGGACGCGCTCGCCGAGGACCGGGCAGGCCTTAGCCACAATCGCGCTCTCAACCACGGCGGGGTGGCCCGCCAGCACGGACTCGACCTCGGCAGAGTAGATCTTCAGGCCGCCGCGATTGATCATGTCCTTCTGCCGGTCGAACACGCGGACAAACCCCTCCGCATCGACCGAGCCGAGATCGCCCGAGTGCCAGAATCCGCCAGTGAAGCTTTCGACAGTGGCCTTCGCATTGTTCCAGTAGCCCTTGATGACGGAGGCGCTCTGGATCCAGAGCTCGCCGATCTCGCCAGGCGGCAGCTCGCGCCCATCAGGCCCCATCGCGACAATGCGTGCACCAGGACACGGCAGACCGACGCTGTCGATATGGCTCTCGGTCAGTTCGCCCGGCATGATCGTGGATGGCGACGTCGTCTCGGTCGCGCCGTAGCAGTTCATCAGCTTGAGGCCGGGGATCTTCGCCTTGAGCTTCTCGATGGTCGCGACCGGCATCGGCGCGCCGCCGAAGCCGCCGATGCGCCAGCTCGAGAGGTCGTAGCCGTCGAAATCCGGGTGGAGCAGGCAGAGATTGTACATCGCCGGCACCATCACCGTGTAGGTGACGCGTTCACGCGCGGCGAGCTTGAGGTAATCGGAAGCCTTGAATTCCGGCATGATGATCAAAGCGCCGCCGCAGCGGACCATCGTCGTGATGTTGGCGACGACACCGGTGACATGGCCGAGCGGCACGGCCGCGATCGAACGATCGGCCTGCGTCAATTGCAGGCATGACACGAAGACCATCGAGGAATGAACGATGTTGCAATGGGCCAGCATCGCGCCTTTCGGCTTGCCCGTGGTGCCCGAGGTATAGAGGATCATCGCGGTGTCCTCTTCGTTCACTTCGACCGGCGCGGGCGCCGGTGCATTGTCGGCAAGGACGGCGAAGCGAGATCCGGCGGGATCGTCATCGACGGCGATGCGGTGGATTACAGCAGGCACGTCCTGAGCATCGGGCAGCCGCTCGGCGAGCGCCGCCTCGTGAATCAGGATTTTCGCGCCGCAATCAGCCAGGACATAAGCGATCTCCGGCTTCTGCTGGCGCGTGCTGAGCAGCACGGTGACCAGCCCTTCATGCGCGGCGGCGAACAGCAGCAGCGGAAACTCCATGCGATTGCCGAGCAGGATGGCGACACGGTCGCCGCGCTGGAGGCCGAGCCTGCGAAATCCGGCAGCGATGCGCGCTGACTGCTCAACGGCCTGCTGCCAGCTCAGGCGGACATTGGCGCAGATCAGCGCCTCGCCATCAGCATTGCGATCGCGCGCCTCCGCGATCATCGCCCAGACGCTCGCAGGCCGATCCGAAAATGCCGGCACCACCCGATCGCCAAAGCGCGCCTCGAGACGCATCGGCGGGATCTGAGATTGCGACCAATCCATCGAAGGGCCCTCGGCTTGTTGCTCTTGTCAGCTTCCGCGCATGGACAGCCGGGTTGCGTCTTGTGCTGACCGGCTAGACCCCGATCACGGGAACGCCGATCACGACCGGATGGAACGCGAAGGCCAGTGCGAGATAGGCCACGATGCCTACCGCGACCGCGATCAGATCGTTGCTGACGCCGCCGACCGGTATCGGCGGCGCGCCGCTGTCGGCGCGATGCTTGAGGGTGATGCGATCAAACACCGCCCAGCCCAGGAACGAGCCGAACAGGATGATGGAGCCGAGATCGCCATTGGCGAGCAGGTGCGCGGCGGCCCATAGCTTGATCCCGGCCAGCATCGGGTGCTTCAACGTCGCATAGATGCGGCCGCGCAAGTAAGAGGCCACCACCAGGATGACTGCGGGCAGCATCAAGGCGAGCGTGATGTGCTTCATCGCCTTCGGCGGATACCAGACGTCGATCCATCCGGTGGCGCGATAGTGGGCATAACCCCAGATGATCAACGCGAGCCCCGCAAGAGAGATGAGCGAATAGAGGATCTTGTAGGTCCCCTCGCCCAGCCTTGCGATCGCCTGCGCACGCGCCTCACGTTTCGTCGTGAAAACATGGATGCCGAAGAACAGCACCAGCCCCAGGATCATGACCAGCAGACCCACGACATCCTCCCCGCAAAGCAGCCCCCCGGCCCTGAGGTATCATCGATTGGCTGCCGCTCGCAACTCTCAGGCCCTCATGGTGAGGAGCGCGCCCTTGCGCGCGTCTCGAATCATGCAGGCCCGGCTGCCGCAGCAACGGGGGCTTTCATCCTTCGAGACGCGCGTGGAGAACGCGCTCCTCAGGATGAGGGATAGCGCTAGTGTCCGAGCTTCCGATTATCAACATAGCGGATCGCGATCGGCCGCCCGGCCAGCGCACCGCCGAGACCGCTGGTGAATTTCAGCGGCAGGCAGGCGTTCAGCGATGCATTGATGGCATCAAGATAGATCGTGCGGGTGGCGGCCGGCACGCCCGCTGTCGCAAAGGTCAATCGCGGGGGGCCGACCAAGCCGCCCACCTTGTTGAAGCTGAATCGCACCGCCATCTGCATGCCCTCCCGCGCATTGTCCGCCGGCGGCGACCAGCAGCTGCGCAGCTCGGCGAAGAGGTCGCCGATGGTGTCGAGATCGTGATCCGGTTTCCGGTACTTGACGCGGTCGGCCTCGGACGGAACGCTCTGAATGGTGAGCTGGAGGTTCTGGCCGTAGGGATAGCCGATCTCGGGGATGCAGGGGCCGGACTCGAGCGGGCTGCAATAGGACGGCGTGCAGGGCCGGCCATCGAGCACGCTGCACGGTTCATGCGCGAACGGGATCGGATTGATCTGGCGACGCTGCGCGTCCGCTGCGATCGTTGAGATCGTCAGCAACAGAAAAACAACGATGCCACGCCACATGGAATGAGCTCGCAATGCCACGAGAAGAAGTGGCATTGCCCATGAATACGTCAACCCCGCGTGCATTCACATGCTCGCGCGTGAAGGGGCGTGTTGCGCCCTACCCCTTCTTCTTGACGTCCTTCACGTTGCTGAACTCGATGCCCTCCGCGCGCTCCTTGGTGTAGCCAAGATAGAACTCATTCCGTGCCAGATACACGGGATCGCCATCGACGTCGTCGGCGATGCTGGAGGTGTTGGCGGCGATGAAGGTGTCGAGCTTCTTGCGGTCCTCGGAGGAGACCCAGCGCGCCAGCTGGAACTCGCTGACCTCGAACTCGACCGGCAGCGAATATTCGGCCTCGAGACGCGCCTTCAGCACATCGAGCTGCAGCGCACCGACCACTCCGACAAGCGCCGGCGCGCCGTCGCGTGGGCGGAACACCTGTACCACGCCCTCTTCCGACATCTGCTGGAGCGCTTCCTTCAGCTTCTTCGCCTTCATCGCGTCGGTGAGCCGTACGCGGCGGACAATTTCCGGAGCGAAGCTCGGCACGCCGACGAAGTTGAAATCCTCGCCTTCCGTCAGCGTATCGCCGATGCGCAGCGTGCCGTGATTGGGGATGCCGACGACGTCGCCGGCGAAGGCCTCGTCCGCCACCGAGCGGTCCTGCGCGAAGAAGAATTGCGGGCTCGACAGCGGCATGCTCTTGCCGGTGCGCACGAGCTTGGCCTTCATGCCGCGGCTGAGCTTGCCGGAGCAGAGCCGTGCGAAGGCGATGCGGTCGCGGTGGTTCGGATCCATGTTGGCCTGGATCTTGAACACGAAAGCGCTCATGCGCGGATCGGTGGCCTCGACCTTGCGCTGGTCGCTGTCCTGAGCGCGCGGTTCGGGTGCGAACCTGCCAAGGCCCTCCAGGAGGTCGCCAACGCCGAAATTGCGCAGCGCGCTGCCGAAATAGACCGGCGTCAGATGGCCCTCGCGGAACGCCTCGAGCTCGAACGGCTTTGACGCCTCGGTGACGAGCTCGAGCTCGTCCTTTACCGCGGAGACATCGAGATTGGCGCTGAGCTTGGCGAGCTCTTCGATCGCGATCTGCTGTGCCGCGCCGGTCTTGGCGCCGCCGCCTTCCAGCAGCCGCACGCCACCATTGATCACGTCGTAGGTGCCGAGGAAGTCGCGACCGCGACCGACCGGCCAGGTCATCGGCGTGGTGTCGAGCGCCAGCGTCTTCTCGATCTCGTCGAGCAGCTCGAACACGTCGCGGCTCTCGCGGTCCATCTTGTTGATAAAGGTGATGATCGGAATGTCGCGCAGACGGCACACCTCGAACAGCTTGCGGGTGCGCGCCTCGATGCCCTTGGCGGCGTCGATCACCATCACGGCGGAATCCACGGCTGTCAGCGTGCGATAGGTGTCCTCCGAAAAGTCCTCGTGGCCCGGCGTGTCCAAGAGGTTGAAGACGAGGCCCTCGAACTCGAAGGTCATCACCGAGGTCACCACGGAGATGCCGCGCTCGCGCTCGATCTTCATCCAGTCAGAGCGGGTGTTGCGCCGCTCGCCCTTGGCCTTGACCTGACCGGCCAGATTGATCGCGCCGCCGAAAAGCAGCAGCTTTTCGGTCAGCGTGGTCTTGCCGGCGTCAGGATGCGAGATGATCGCAAAGGTGCGCCGCCGCGCCACTTCGGCGGCAAGCGGGGAACGGGCCGGCGATTCGGCTGTAGGGGTGGCGATGTCGGACATGGCGGGAGCGTGTGGCAGGGAAAGCGGGCCTGATCAAGCCTCATGTGGTGATTGCGGAGGCTTCCGGCCAGCCCCATATCGGCTTTCGGGAAGGACGGCCTTCCCCTTTCTCAGCACCTCGCCGCGGGGACGACCCTGCCTTGATTGGAGGGTCGTCATGGCCTGGAGCATCCTGTTCGTCGCCGGTCTCCTCGAGATCGTCTGGGCGATCGGCCTGAAATATACCGAGGGCTTCACCCGGCTTGTTCCGTCCGTGATCACGCTGGCGGCGATGGCCGGGAGCGTCATTCTGCTCGGGCTTGCGCTCAGGTCCCTGCCCGTGGGAACCGCTTACGCGGTCTGGACCGGCATCGGCGCGGTCGGCACCGCGGCGCTCGGGATCTTTCTGTTCGGCGAGCCGGCTAGCGCGCTCCGGCTTGCCAGCATCGGCCTGATCGTTGCCGGCATCATCGGGCTGAAGCTCGTCACTTGACGAGCTGGACCACCCACCAGGTCAGCGCGGCCACGATGGCCGAGGCCGGGATCGTGATCACCCAGGCATAGACGATCGAGCTTGCGACGTTCCAGCGCACCGCCGAGACGCGGCGCGCAGCGCCGACGCCGACGATGGCGCCGGTGATGGTATGGGTGGTCGAGACGGGAACGCCGAGATAGGTCGCCATGAACAGGGTTGCCGCGCCGCCCGTCTCGGCGCAAAAGCCCTGCATCGGCGTCAATTTGGTGATGCGCAGGCCCATGGTGCGGACGATCCGCCAGCCGCCCATCAGCGTGCCCAGCGCCATCGCCGCCTGGCAGGACAGCACCACCCAGAACGGCACCGAGAACTCGCTGCCGAGATGGCCCTGCGAATACAGCAGCACCGCGATGATGCCCATGGTCTTCTGCGCGTCGTTGCCGCCATGGCCGAGCGAATAGAGCGAGGCGGACGCGAACTGCAGGATACGAAAGGCGCGGTCGACCGCGAACGGCGTCGAGCGCACCGACGCCCAGGACACGACCGCCACCAGCAACATCGCGAGCAGGAAACCGACCAGCGGCGACAGCACGATCGCCAGGACCGTCTTGGACAGGCCGCTCCAGACCGCGGCCGAGATCCCCGCCTTGGCCATGCCGCCGCCGACGAGCCCGCCGATCAATGCGTGCGACGATGAGGACGGGATACCGAGCGCCCAGGTCACGAGATTCCAGACGATGGCCCCGACCAGCGCCGCGAAAATCACCTGGGCATCGACGACCGCGGGATCGATGATGCCGGTGCCAATGGTCTGGGCGACGTGCAGTCCGAACACCAGAAAAGCGATGAAATTGAAGAAGGCGGCCCAGAACACGGCGAATTGCGGCCGCAGCACGCGTGTCGAGACGATGGTCGCGATCGAATTGGCGGCGTCGTGGAGGCCGTTCAGGAAGTCGAACAGCAGCGCGACGGCGATCAGGCCGACCAGGACAGGAAAAGCCAACGCGGCATCCACAGCGCGGCCCCCGCTCTAAGCTCTGCGCACGACCTCCGCGCGAACGCGTTCCGCGTTCGTCGCGAAGGAAGACCGCTGCACGCCTGTCCGGATCATGCGCTACACTTGCTCGATGACGATGCTGTTGATCTCGTTCGCGACATCATCGAAGCGATCGGCCACCTTCTCGAGATGATCGTAGATTTCGGCGCCGACGATGAAGTCCATCGCATTGCCTTCGCGATGCTTCAGAAAGAGCTCCTTGAGGCCGATGTCGTGGAGATCGTCGACCCGCCCCTCGAGCTTGCCGAGCTCTTCGGTGATGGCAGTCAGCATCGCGACGTTGGGTCCGATCGACTGCATCAGCGGCAGCGCACGTCCCACCAGATTGGCGCATTCGATCAGGAGCGCGCCGATCTCGCGCATGGGCGGCTCGAAGCTGCGAACCTCGAACAACATGACGGCCTTGGCCGTCTGCTGCATCTGGTCGATCGCATCGTCCAGCGAGGTGATGAGGTTCTTGATGTCGCCGCGGTCGAACGGCGTGATGAAGGTGCGCCGCACCGCTGTCAGCACCTCGCGAGTGATGTTGTCGGCCTCGTTCTCGAACTGGTTGACGCGCTGGCAATAAACCGGCGTCTCCTGCCCCCCGTTGAGCATACCCTGGAGCGCGATGGCCCCCTGGATCACCGTCTGGGCATGCCGGTCGAACAGGTCGAAGAACCGCTCTTCCCTGGGCAGGAACGCACGAAACCATCGCATCATCGAGGTAGGCTACCGGTTGGAAATGGCCAGGCCCCAAGGGGCCGTCACAAAACTGTCATAGACCATTTTCGATCCGCGCGCGTGTCATCTCACGCCCGCGGAGCCGGATCATCCACCGCTTTCACGCAGCAAGTAAATTGAACTGGAATCAATTACTTAGAGCGATCGTCGGAAGTAGTGCGCGATTTCGCCGACGACGCCGCGACGGAAGGTGAGCACGCAGGTCACGAAGATCACGCCCTGGATGACCGTCACCCACTGGCCGAAGCCCGCCAGATATTGCTGCATGGCGATGATGACGAAGGCGCCGACCACCGGACCAAAGATGGTGCCGAGACCGCCGACGAGCGTCATCAGGACGACCTCGCCCGACATCGACCAGTGCACGTCGGTGAGCGAGGCATTCTGCGCCACGAAGACTTTGAGCGCTCCGGCAAGGCCGGCCAGCGTACCCGACAGGACGAAGGCCAGGAACTTGTACTGGTCGGTGCGGTAGCCCAGCGAGATCGCGCGCGGCTCGTTCTCGCGGATGGCCTTCAGCACCTCGCCAAACGGCGAGTTGATGATGCGGAAGATCAGGAGGAAGCCGGCAAGGAAGCCGACCAGCACCACGTAATACAGCACCGTCGGCTGAGACAGATCGAGGAGGCCGAACATGCGCCCCTGCGGAATGCCCTGGATGCCGTCCTCGCCATGGGTGAACGGGGCCTGGAGATAGATGAAGTACAGGAGCTGCGACAGCGCCAGGGTGATCATCGAGAAATAGATGCCCTGGCGTCGGATCGAGATATAGCCGGTGACGATCGAGAGCACGAAAGCCGCCGCGACGCCGACGAGAATGCCGAGCTCCGGCGGCAGCGCCCACACTTTGAGCGCATGCGCGCTGCAATAGCCGGCCGTTCCCAGGAACATCGCATGGCCGAACGAGAGCAGGCCGCCATAGCCGATCAGCAGATTGAAGGCACAGGCGAGCAGCGCGAAGCACAGCGCCTGCATCACGAAGAACGGATAGACTCCCGTGAATGGGACCGCCGCAAGCAGCAGCGCCATCACCACGAACACCGTCATCTCGTCGCGCATCGCGCGCGGGGTTGCCGGCAGCGTGTCGTCCGTCAGGGTTGTCATCTCAGGCCGCCCTTCCCGTCAATCCCGTTGGCTTCACCAAGAGCACCAGCACCATCAGCACGAACACGACGGTGTTGGAGGCCTCGGGGTAAAAATACTTGGTCAGGCCCTCGATCACGCCGAGCGCGAAGCCGGTGATGATCGAGCCCATGATGGATCCCATGCCGCCGATCACGACCACCGCGAACACGACGATGATGAGGTCGGCGCCCATGAGCGGCCGCACCTGGTTGATCGGCGCCGAGAGCACGCCGGCCAGCGCGGCAAGGCCGACGCCAAGACCGTAGGTCAGTGTGATCATGCGCGGCACGTTGATGCCGAAGGCGCGAACCAGGGTGGGGTTTTCAGTGGCGGCGCGCAGATAAGCGCCGAGCTGCGTCTTCTCGATCAGGAACCAGGTGGCCAGACACACCACCAGCGAGAACACGACGACCCAGCCACGGTAGATCGGCAGGAACATGAAGCCGAGATTCATGCCGCCCTTGAGCTGGTCCGGAATCGCGTAAGGCAGGCCGGAGGAGCCGAAGTAGTTCTGGAACACGCCCTGAACGATCAGCGCGATGCCGAAGGTCAGCAGCAGCCCGTAGAGATGGTCGAGCCCGGTCAGCCATTGCAGCATGGTCCGCTCCAGGATCATGCCAAAGATGCCGACGATGATCGGCGCCAGCAGGAGCGCCCACCAATAGTTGATCCCGCCCAGGTTCAACAGGAAGTAGGCGACGAAGGCGCCCATCATGTAGAGCGCGCCATGGGCGAAGTTGATGATGTTGAGCATGCCGAAGATCACGGCGAGCCCGAGACTGAGCAGCGCGTAAAACGAGCCGTTGATCAGTCCCACCAGTAGCTGAGCGTATAGAGCCTGCATCGATCCCGCACCCGGTCCCTTCGGCGTTCCCTGAAACTTGCCCGCAGGCCTCAAGACCTGCGCGACGTTATCTTACTTCTTCAAGAGCGCGCACTTGCTCTCGGATAGCGGCGTGAAAGCCTGGTCGCCCGGCACGGTGCCGACCAGCTTGTAGAAGTCCCATGGTCCCTTGGACTCCGAGGGCTTCTTCACCTCGAACAGATAGGCGTTGTGGATGGTGCGCCCGTTCGGCTGGATCTCGCCCTTGCCGAACAGATCGTCCTCGGTCGGCATCGACTTCATCTTCTGGACGATCTTGACGCCGTCATGCGGGTTGCCGCCGAGGGCTTCCAGCGCCTTGAGATAATGACGCACGCCGGCATAGACGCCGGCCTGCACCATGGTCGGCGGCGCATTGTTCTTCATCCTCGCGGCAAAGCGCTTGGAGAACGCCCGGGTCTGGTCGTTCATGTCCCAGTAGAACGTCTCGGTGAAGTTGAGGCCCTGGGCCGTCTCCAGGCCGATCGCCTTGACGTCGGTGAGGAACAGCAAGAGGGCCGCGAGCTTCTGGCCGCCCTTGCCGATGCCGAACTCGGCCGCCTGCTTGATCGTGTTGGTGGTGTCGCCGCCGGCATTGGCAAGACCGATGATCTTGGCCTTGGACGACTGCGCCTGGAGCAGGAAGGAGGAGAAGTCCGGCGTATTCAGCGGATGCTTGACGCCGCCGACCACCTTGCCGCCGTTGGCGGTGACGACCGCGCTGGTGTCGCGCTCGAGCGCCGCACCGAAGGCATAGTCCGCGGTCAGGAAGAACCAGCTGTCGCCGCCGGCCTTCACCAGCGCCTGTCCGGTGGTGTGGGCCAGCATGTAGGTGTCGTAGGTCCAGTGCACGGTATTGGGCGAGCACTGCGCGTTGCTGAGGTCGGAGGTCGCCGCGCCCGAGTTGATGTAGACGCCGTTCTTCTCCTTGATGACGTTGTTGACGGCCAGCGCCACGCCGGAGTTCGGCACGTCGACGATGACGTCGACCTTGTCGACGTCGAACCACTGCCGCGCGATCGCGGTGCCGATATCGGGCTTGTTCTGGTGATCGCCGGAGATGATGTCGATCTTCCAGCCCTTCGCGGCGAGGCCGGAATCCTCAACGGCCATCTGCGCGGCGAGCGTCGAGCCCGGTCCGCCGAGGTCGGCATAGAGGCCGGACTGATCGGACAGCGCGCCGATCTTGACCGTCTTGTCCTGCGCGAAGGCTGCGCCTGTCACCGCGACGGCAAGAGCAGTGGTCAGCAGCAATGACGCAATCGACATGGTCTTCATGCAACTTTCCTTTTTGAATCTTCTTGTCGGCAATATCAGACACCGAGATAGGTGTGGAGCTTGTCCATGTTGGCGGCAAGCTCCGCGTTGGAAAATCCGTCAATGATCTTGCCGTGCTCGACCACGTAGTAACGGTCGGCGACGGTGGACGCGAAGCGGAAATTCTGCTCGACCAGGAGGATCGTGAACCCCTCCTTCTTGAGCCGCGCGATGGTGTGGCCGATCTGCTGGATGATGACGGGCGCCAGACCTTCGGTCGGCTCGTCCAGCATCAGGAAGCTCGCGCCGGTGCGCAGGATGCGCGCGATCGCCAGCATCTGCTGCTCGCCGCCGGACAGCTTGGTGCCCTGGCTGCCGAGCCGCTCCTTCAGGTTCGGAAAGAGCTCGAAGATCTGATCGAGCGGCAGTCCGCCCTCACGGACCACCGGCGGCAGCATCAGATTCTCCCGCACGTCGAGGCTGGAGAATATGCCCCGCTCTTCCGGGCAGAACGCGATTCCCATGCGCGCGATCTTGTCGGAGGTCGCGCGGATGATCTCTTGGTCGTTGAATTTCACCGAGCCGGAGCGCTTGCCGATGATGCCCATGATCGACTTTAGCGTGGTCGTCTTGCCGGCGCCGTTACGCCCGAGCAGGGTGACGACCTCGCCCGCATTCACGTCGAAGTTGATCCCGTGCAGGATGTGGGACTCGCCGTACCAGGCTTCGAGGTTGCGGACCTGGAGGATGTTTCCGCCGGTCGTGGCCATGGCCGGGGCCTCGGCGATCGCAGTGTCAGGCATGACCGGCTCCCAGATAGGCTTCCTTGACGCGCTCGTCCTTGGTGAGCTCGGAATAATGGCCCTGCGCGAGCACCTGACCGCGCGTCAGCACGGTGATGATGTCGGAGAGGTTGGCCACGACGCTCAGATTATGCTCGACCATCAGGATGGTATATTTCGCGGAGATGCGCTTGATCAGCGCCGCGATCTTGTCGATGTCCTCGTGGCCCATGCCGGCCATCGGCTCGTCGAGCAGCATCATCTCTGGGTCGAGCGCCAGCGTCGTTGCGATCTCAAGTGCGCGCTTGCGCCCATAAGGCATCTCGACCGCGGGCGTGTTCGCGAACTCGCTGAGGCCGACATCGTTCAGCAGCTCACGCGCCCGGTCGTTGAAGCGATTGAGCACCGACTTCGAGCGCCAGAAATCGAACGAAGAGCCATGCTGGCGCTGAAGCGCGACGCGGACGTTTTCCAGCGCGGTGAGATGGGGAAACACCGCTGAAATCTGGAACGAACGCACCAGACCCATGCGGGCGACGTCCGCCGGCGCCATCGCCGTGATGTCCTGCCCCTTGTACAGGATTTTTCCGGCTGACGGTTTGAGGAACTTGGTCAAGAGATTGAAGCAGGTCGTCTTGCCGGCCCCGTTCGGGCCGATCAACGCGTGAATGCTCCCACGGCGAACCTTGAGCGCAACGTCGCGTACGGCGAAGAAGCCCGCGAACTCCTTGGTCAAGCCTTCCGTTTCGAGAATGAACTCATCGGCCAAACAGATTTCCCCCTGCCCGCGCCAGGCGCGTGGCTGTCCTTGTTGCTTCGGCTGTCCGGAGGCCTTGGAGCCCACCCGGGCCGCCGCCTCCGGGCGCGGAATATGCCGGAGGTGACGGGGGTTAGGCAAGGCGGAAAGCTGAGCAGATCACGCCTCCGGCTGGGACAAATGCTCCCTTGGTCGGAGGTGTTTTGATGCGTGCCTGCCCGGCCTCCCGGTTCGCAAGGCACCGGCCATCAAGCCGTCGTTAACGGTCTTTCGCGCCGTGCGCCAGCCTTCATCAAAAATTTTCCCGCAGGCTGGATCATGCGGGGGTCTTCACGTGCGGAGAATATTGCTTTGGATTTTGCAGGCGCCGCTCCCTCCGTCGTCAAGTCGATCCGGCAACGCGATCTCCTGAACACGTGGCTGCGACTTTATGCGCGCCAGCAGATCGCGCCGGCGATCTGGGAGTATCAGCCCGCGCGGCTCGAGGAGGAGCTGTCGGATCTCATCTACTATACGGTGGATTTCTCGGCCCCGACGCCGCGCCTCATCATCCAGAGCGAAGGCACACGCATCTCCCGTGCCTATGGACATACCGGCAAGGGCGTTCCGCTGGATGACTATATCGGGCCGCAACTCGCGCCCCTCGTGATGCCGATCTACCATCAATGCGTGGCACGCGGACTGCCCGTCTACAGCGTGGCCGACGTCGAGGACATCTATGGGCGCAACGTCGCCTATGAAAGGCTGCTGCTGCCGTTCCAGACCGACGGCAAGGTCTGTCACGTCATCGCTTCGGTCAAGACCTTCTGCGAGGACGGGGGCTTTGAGATCAAGAACCTGATGCGCGGAAATGACGCGCTGCCGCGTCCAAAGATGCGCGCCGTAATTGATCGCGAGCTGTTTCATCGCGCTCCCGGCCGCATCTCCCCTGCGGAAGTGGTCGAGCTATCCGACCAGCCGGATTCCGGCATCGTCACCGAGATCATCGAGTTGAACTAGCAGTCAGCGCGCCTTGCCGCCGACCTCCTTGGCATAGATCTCCGGCTTGAAGCCGACCAGCAGCTTGCCGCCGACTTCCAGCACCGGCCGCTTGATTATCGATGGCTGCGCCAGCATCAATGCCAGCGCCTTTTTCTCGGTGAGCCCGTCCTTGTCGGAATCGGGCAGCTTCTTGAAGGTCGTCCCTGCGCGGTTGAGCAGCGTCTCCCAGCCGACCTTGCCGCTCCACCGCTCGAGCCGATCCTTCTCAACGCCCGCCGCCTTGTAGTCGTGAAACTCATAAGGCACACCATGGGCATCGAGCCAGGCGCGGGCCTTCTTCATGGTGTCGCAATTCTTGATGCCGTAGATGATGTTGGGCAAGACGGTCCTCGCGCATGGCGTATCGTGCTGGGGCCAACGTTGTACGAAACTCCGCTTCGCGCGACAATATTGCGAACCACCCAACTCTCCGAACGGACATCCCATGCACGTGACGCACGATCCCGCAGCCGCCGCCTCGCCGACCATCGACTTCAACAGCTTCCTCGCGGTCGATGTCCGCGTCGGCACGATCGTCGACGCCAAGCCGTTTCCGGAGGCGCGCAAGCCGGCGTGGCGGCTGTGGATCGATTTCGGCCCCGTCATCGGCGTGCGCAAGAGCTCGGCCCAGATCACCGAAAATCACCCACTCGATAGTCTCGTGGGGCAGCAGGTCGCGGCCGTCGTCAACTTCCCGCCGCGCCAGATCGGCCCCGTCGTCTCCGAGGTGCTGACGCTCGGCTTCCCCGATGCGAACGGCAAGGTCGTGCTGGTGCAGCCGAGCAAGCCCGTGCCGAACGGCGGCCGGCTGTTCTAATGAAGCATCACGGCCGCTGCGGAATGCTCAACCCGCGCTGCACCGCCGGACGCGCAAGGCCGCGTTCGAGCCAGGCACCGACGGTCTTGAACTGGCTGAACTCGACGAGATCGCCCGCCCCGTAGAAGCCGATGAGATTGCGCACCCAGCCGAGCATGGAGATGTCGGCGATAGTGTAGTCGTCATCCATGAACCATTGCCGGATGGAAAGATGCGTCTCCATCACGCCAAGCAGGCGCTTGGCTTCCGCGACGTAGCGGTCACGGGGCCGCTTGTCCTCGAAATCCTTGCCGGCAAATTTGTGAAAGAAGCCCACCTGGCCGAACATCGGCCCGATGCCGCCCATCTGGAAGTGCACCCACTGGATGGTCTGGTAGCGGCGCACGGCGTCTACCGGCAGCAGCTTGCCCGTCTTCTCCGCGAGGTATTGCAGGATCGCGCCGGACTCGAACAGCGGCAGCGGCCTGCCGCCGGGGCCGTCGGGATCGAGAATTGCGGGAATCTTGCCGTTCGGATTGAGCGAGAGGAATTCGGCCGTCTTCTGATCGTCCTTGCCGAAATCGACGAGATGAACCTCGTAAGGCAGCCCGATCTCCTCCAGCATGATCGAGACCTTGACGCCGTTCGGCGTGGGCAGGAGTAGAGCTGAAGCAGCTCGGGAGGCCTGGCCGGCCAGCGCTTGGTGATGGGGAAAACGGATAGATCAGACATCGGCACTCCGGCTGCATCGCACGATGTGGTCTAATCTAGGCGAGCCGGCGAACGGGGCAAGGTCAGCGCTCGAGGCGGAGCGTCGCTCAAGGCGACCTACAGCGGCACCGTCGCGGAAGCCACGACCGGAGTCCTTGTCTCATGCTGCAATCGATAGTCGATAAACCATCGGCCTGTCACCAGCAGCATGGCCGTGAATGAAATCGCAAGCATCGCAGTCGCCCACTGGCGAACATCATACATGATCGTTCTTCCCACTGACGTCTTTTGCCCTCAACGTCAGCTCCAGCACCATGTTCCGCGCCTTCTGCGAAAATATTGCCTATTTTTCCCGATTAATGACAAGCCGACAAGGTGATTGGATGGGAGCATCGGCGATGCTTGCGCGTTGTAGGCAGATGAACATCGAGAAGCGCGCCCTGCTCGACCACGCCAAACGCTGTCGCCGCGTCGCGAACAATCTCGCCCATGACGCAGCCGCGCGGCGGCTGCGGGCAATGGCCGAGACGTACGAAGCCAGAGCGGCAAGATTGGATGACGAGAGCGACTCCTTGGACCCGAGCCGAAACGGTCGCAGGCATTTCGGAGCTGAGATCGATCGGGAGAATTGATCGATTCAGTAGTTGATCTCCATCCGCAATCCGCGCGGATCGAATTCCTTGCCGCCGACGCGCTGCCTGCTGTCGCGCGCCGCGACCGCGCAGGCGCACGCGTCGATGAGGTCGTCGCGGGCGATGCCAGTGCCGTGACGCAGCTTCAGCCATTTCGGCAAACGCGTGAAGCCGCGTTGCTCAAGCAACGAAATGCGCTGTTCGAGCCCCTGCGCTGACGTCTTCTTTGCAAGACGGACTTGCCCAGCGAGATTCCAGAAGATCAACTCCGGATGCGCCTCGCCGATCGTCGCCTGTCTGGTCGGCGTCATGGCGTCGTCGACCTCTCTCAGCTTGTCCCTGATGTTCCAGAGCTGCACCGATATTCCCCTCCCCTCGCCTTCGTGCGCCCAGTAATGGCGATTGGCTGCGGCCATGTCGGGAAAGGTCCAGAGGTCGCGGCGTGCACCGAGAAAGACGGCGGGTCCTACCAGTTCGCGAGCCCGCAGATCGCAAGCGCGGTAGCCGCTCGATTTCAATCCGATCGGCATGTCGATCATCGCGCGCGCATGCCGCATCGCGAGCAGGCGCGTCAGGCCCGGTGAATAATCGAAGCCGTGGTCGCCACGATCGTCGATCCAGGCTGAGACCCAGCCGAAACGAAATCCATCGAGACCGAGAAAATTCGACGTCATGCGTGCGTCATCTTAATTTGCTCGAGCAGCTTCGCTTGACATTCACAAGTCGCGGGCGTATGTCCCGCGCCCTCGCAAACACTTCCGTTTGCGACAGACACCATGAACCGAGCGATGTTGCACCGCTACGAAAGAATTGTCCGCATGCCGAATAGCCCAGAGCTATTCGATGTTGCATGCCCGGCTCATGGGAGCGATCTTGCCTGACCGCAAGATCGACCGTCCGCTTCTCACGGACCCTCCCGAGCCTGCCGCTCCGGAGGGTTTTTTGTTGCCCGCCGCGCGGCCCAACCGAACAACCCGGCATCGGCCGGAACGGGAGACCCGGATCCCGGGGCTCGCGCTGAGAAGGCGCGTGCCCAAGTGCGCGGGGCCTGCCGGAGGGAACGAGGCGATGAGCCGGACACCGATGGCAGAGCGAACCCAACGGGTTCGCAAACGGCGGCGCGTCGACAGCGCCGCGATAGATTTTTTTTAACTCGGTTTGCCGCGAGTGGTCGCGGCTCAACCGACGCTGGTGGTGAAGATGTCGGATACTTCTCCGCAAGGCAAAGCGGGTGATGCCTCCTGCCTTTGACACACGCACCGGGATGCGGCCTCGGAAAAGGTACGCACGCGGCCCGGCGCAGGTCCCTCCGCAAGGACGGCCCTGCGTTGTCGTCACTGAAAGCCGATATCGCCCGTTCCCCAGCGTACCCATCAACGGCCAGTGCGACAGCATCGGCCCGGCGGTGGTGAAGATGTCTGTTACTTCGGTAGAGCGCCGTCCTGGCCTGCCAGGACGGAGGTCGCGGGTTCGAATCTCGCCGGCTGAAATGCCGTAGCTCAGTTCTTGCTCCTCGGAGCGGCAACAGCATCGCCCGTTCCCCGCCAACCCCATCACGATCCGTGGTGAAGATTTCTGTTACTTCGCCTGCAACGCGAGAGGTCGCGGGTTCGAATCCCGCCCGGTGTCCCATGCACCGGTAGCTCAGCGGATAGAGCGCTTTCCGGCAAGCTTGCGCTTGCCGGGTCACAGAATCGCCTGTTCCCGGATCGTGTCCCTTTCGCGCCGGTGGTGAAGAGCGCTGTTACTTCGTGAATCACACTGTCGAAGGTTCGACTCCTTCCGGACGCAAGTCCGTAGCTCAGCGGTAGAGCATGTGGAGCCCCTCGTGGGCAGGACAGCCTCGCTTGTTCCCCGGCACCCCGTTTCATTCACAATCAACCCAAGAGGAGGCCGTCATGGTCAGGCTCAACAAGATCGTTCGCGCCTTCACGCGGGAGGGCGCGCGTGCGAGGCGCTTCACGCCCGAGATGGAGCTGAAGCGGGCATTGATGAACTGCCTCCTGTGGGAGGACCAGTTCTACGAGGACGGCGTTGCGATCGCCGACCGCATCAAGGCCCTGGTGCCCAAGGTCGCGCCTGCCAAGGTCGCAGAGCTTGCGATCGAGGCGCGCGAGGTGATGAAGCTGCGGCACGCGCCGCTGCTCGTCATCCGCGAGATGGCGCGGAGCGAGAAGCACCGCGGCCTTGTCGCGGACACGCTCGCCCGGGTGATCCAGCGTCCCGACGAGATGACGGAGCTGCTCGCGATCTACTGGGCGGATGCGCTGGGGCCGATGCAGCAGCGCAAGCGTCAGCCGGTTTCGGCGCAGGTGAAGAAGGGCCTAGCCCGGGCGCTGACCAAGTTCGACGCCTATCAGCTCGCCAAGTGGGATCGCGACGGCGCGGTGCGGATCAGGGACGTGCTGTTCCTGGTCCACGCCAAGCCGAAGGATGCCGGGCAGGCCAAGGTGTGGAAGCAGTTCGTCGATGGCGAGCTCGCCTCTCCCGACACCTGGGAGGTTTCGCTCTCGGCCGGCAAGAACAAGCGCGAGACCTTCGAGCGGCTGATCGCCGAGCGCAAGCTCGGCGGCCTGGCGCTGCTGCGCAATCTGCGCCTGATGCAGAATGCGCTGGTCCCGCGCGAGACCATCGCAGGGGCGATCGAGGCGATGCGGACGGATCGACTCCTTCCCTATCGCTTCATCACGGCGGCGCGCTACGCGCCGGACTTCGAGCCCGAGCTCGAGGCTGCGATGCTCAAATCGGTCAAGGACCATGTACGGCTTCCGGGCCGCACCCGGCTCCTGATCGACGTGTCGGGCTCGATGTTCGCGACCCTCTCCGCGCAGTCGGAAATGACGCGCGCGGAGGCGGCGTGTGGCCTTGCCATCCTCGCGCGCGAGATCTGCGACGAGGTCGAGATCTTCACCTTCTCAAACGAGGTCGTGAAGGTCCCGCCCCGCCGCGGCTTCGCGCTTCGAGATGCGATCATCAACTCGCAGCCGCATGGCGGAACCTATCTCGGCAAGGCCGTGACGGAGATCGACCGCAAGGGCGATCGCCTCATCGTCTTCACCGACGAGCAGAGCCACGACCAGGTGCCCGAGCCGAGGGCGCGCGGCACCATGGTCAACGTGGCCTCGTATCAGCACGGTGTCGGCCACGGCGCCTGGACCCGCGTCAACGGCTTCTCCGAGGCCGTGGTCGCGTGGATCGCAGCGTCGGAGACGGCGTTGAACTGATGCGGAACGACAGCGGCCCCGGACGCAGGAGACTGCGCCCGGGGCTTTAGAACTCACCGGATTGATCCGCCCGCCCGAGGATTGTGCGAGCGGAATGACAAGGACCCACCACCATGCGACGACCCGATCCCTACATGGAACGCGCCCGCGAGCTCTGCCTTGCCGCCGGCGTCGATCCCGACTCGCGCGTCGGCGAAGGACGCGGCCAGCCCGCCTGGTGCCTGTACAAGGATGCCGCGCGCAAGGAGCATCTTGCCCGCGAGGCCAATGCCACCGCAGACTCCATCGCCGAGTTCCGCACCCAGGACGCCCGCTTCCAGAATGCGCCGCTGAAGGTGTTCGGCCCGCACGAGGACGCGACCATCGCGCAGATGCGCAACTGCATGGCGGTCGGCAACGTCGTATCCGGCGTGATCTGCGCCGACGGCCATCTCGGTTACGCCCAGCCGGTCGGCGGGGTCATCGCCTATGAGAAGCAGATCAGCATCTCCGGCGTCGGCTTCGACATCGGCTGCGGCAACATGGCGGCCCGGCTCGACACCCGCTTCGCCGACATCGCGCAGATCGCTCCAACGATCATCCGCGACGTCGCCAAGGTGATCTCGTTCGGCGTCGGCCGTGCCAACGCCGAACGGGCCGAGCACGAACTGTTCGACGACGGCGACGCCTGGCGCGAGAGCGACATGGAGGATTACCGCAAGAAAGCGGTGAGCCAGCTCGGCACTGTCGGATCGGGCAACCATTATGTCGACCTCATGCGCGACGAGGAAGGCTTCGTCTGGATCGGCGTCCATTTCGGAAGCCGCGGTCTCGGGCACACCTCCGCGACGCGCTACCTCAAGGCTGCCGGCGGCAAGGACGGCATGAACGTTCCGCCGGCCGTGGTTGACGAGGACAGCGAGCTCGGCCGCCGCTACATCGCGGCGATGCAGCTCGCCGGGCGCTATGCCTATGCGGGCCGCGAATGGGTCGTCGAGCGCGTCCGCCAGATCATCGGCGGCAGCGTGACCGAGACGGTGCACAACCACCACAACTACGCCTGGCGTGAGACCCACGACGGCAAGGATCTGTGGGTGGTGCGCAAGGGCGCGACGCCGGCGTTTCCCGGCCAGAAGGGATTCGTCGGCGGCTCGATGGGCGACGATGCCGTCATCCTCGAAGGCGTCGACAGCCCGGAGGCCAGGGCCTCGCTCTACTCGACCGTGCACGGCGCCGGCCGCCTGTTCGGACGAAGGGAGGCGAAGCGGCGCTTCTCGCGGGCGGAGATGGACCAGTGGCTCAACGAGCGCGGCGTCACCTTGATCGGTGCCGACCTCGACGAGAGCCCGATGGCCTATCGCCGCCTGCCGGACGTGCTGGCGCAACATGCGGGCACCGTGAAGGTGCTGCACACGTTGCGGCCGTTCGCGGTCGCGATGGCCGGCGAAGGCGAGTTCGATCCCTGGAAGGACTGACAACGACGAGCGGGAGGCCCAACCTCCCGCTCGCTTTGCCCTTGTCGCAGCCTGAGACAGACGAACGAGCCGACTCTCGCGTCAGTTCGCGCCTACGGCCTGGTAGGCCAGCCGCTTGAACTCGAAGAAGAACGGATTCCAGAAGCCCATGTAGCGCTGGGCCATCAGCACACCCGCAGTATTGGCCTCCGGGCAGATCCACCAATGGGTGCCGGCAAGACCGCCCCACTGGAATTCGCCGGTCGAATTCGGAGGGTCGAACGGCGTCGGCGCGAAGGTGACGGCGCCGCCGAGACCGAAGCCCTTGCCGGGGATCGGCCCGAGAGTTGCGAAACGGATGGTCTGCCCCGCTCCTAGCTGGTTCGTCATCATCAGCCGCAGCGTCGCCGGCTTCAGCAGCGCATCAGACCCGGGCAGCAGCGCACGCACCAGTGCGAGCATATCAGGCAAGGTAGAGACCAGACCGCCGCCGCCCGAGAGCCTCGGGAATGGCCGCCGATAGGCCTGCGGAAAGGGAAGATTGTCGGCACGCGTGAGACCCGGCTTCATAGGGTCAAGCACGTCAGCACCATTGTAGAGCGCGACCAGCCTGCCCTGCTGCGCCTCCGGCACGTGGAAGCCGGTATCGATCATGCCGAGCGGGTCGAAGATGCGCGCTTTGAGAAAGACGTCGAGCGGCTGGCCCGAGACGACCTCAACGACACGGCCGAGTACGTCGGTCGCCACTGAATATTCCCAGGCCGTGCCTGGATGATAGGACAGCGGCAGATCGGCAAGCTTGTCGATCAGGTCCGAGAGCGGGGTCAGAGGATTGAGCACACGCGCATCGTTGTACCCCTTGAACAGCACCGTGCCGGGATCGAAGATGCCGTAGCTCAGGCCGGAGGTGTGGGTCAGAAGCTTGCGGATCGTGATCGGGCTTGTTGCGGGCTCGACGTCCGAGAGACTTGCCGCGCCCTGCTTCAGCACCTTGCGATTGCCAAGCTGCGGCAGGACCTTTTCGACGGGGTCATCGAGCCCGATGCCGCCTTCCTCGACCAGCAGCATGATCGCGCAGGTGACGAAGATCTTGGTGTTGGAGAACGCGCGGAAAATATGGTCCGGCCGAAGCGCTGTGTTCGCCTCGCGATCGGCAAAGCCGACGCATTGCTGATCGAGCACTTCGCGCCCGCGCAGCACCGCCCAGGATGCGCCTGGAATGATCTCCTGATCGACGTAGCGCTGCATCGCCGTCCGTGCGGCGGAAAAATCAGGTGTCCTGGCGTCCATGTAATCCCCCCTGTTATGGTTGGAATCGATATAGCGCGAATTCGTGCAATATGAAGCCCTACGCGCGGCTCATGCCTGTTTCATTAGCGCAGTGACGTGCAGGCGCCGGCGAATCCACATGCCCTGCCGTTCGTAGAGCGCGATCGCCGACGTGTTGCTGGAAAACACGTGCAGGAACGGAATCTCGCCGCGAGCCTCGATCCGGCGCGCGACCGCCGCGAGCAACGCCTGCGCGTAGCCCCGCCCACGGTAGTCCGGATGCACGCAGACGGCGGTCATCTCGACAAACTTTCCCGGCT
Source organism: Bradyrhizobium sp. Leaf396 (assembly GCF_001424605.1). Classification (NCBI taxonomy): domain Bacteria; kingdom Pseudomonadati; phylum Pseudomonadota; class Alphaproteobacteria; order Hyphomicrobiales; family Nitrobacteraceae; genus Bradyrhizobium; species Bradyrhizobium sp. Leaf396. The sequence continues at coordinate 25,673 of NZ_LMQJ01000001.1, read as the reverse complement.
TCATGCGCTCCCCCGTCATCGCAACCAGTTCGCCGCCGGAGCGAATGCCGAGGAACGTGCCGAGCTCATGAGTACGCCGCGCGAATGGACCGGGCTTCGTCAGCTCGGTCAGTGCCATCATCGCGGGCACGTCGGCCGCCCCCAACGTGACGATCTCGGCATCGCGCAACGGGCTGTCGGCCGGCGAGCCGATCATCTGCTCACCTGTATCGGCGAGCACCACCTTGAAGCCCGCGGGAACCTCGACCGGCTCCGGCGTGAACAGCGCAGCCACCTGAGAACCGGACAGCAGATCACCGAGCGCAGCAAAGCTTTCCGCCGACATGTCGGCCATGTCGGCAAACGGCGTCATGTCCACGGGATAGCGCAGCGCCCGTGGGCCGCCTTCGGCCAGGTGCCTCTGGCTCGTCGTCAACGCGCTCCAGATCGGACGATCCAGCAGCGCCAGATCGGTGTCGGACATTGGCCTAGTCCTTGTCGAAGCTGACGATCACGGCCGCATTGGCGATCAGGATCGGATCGTTGGCCGCTTCCGTGGCCGAGGGAATCTCCAGCCCGCCTTTGACCGCCGTAACCGTTACGGTGCCGTAAGGCAGCTCCTTGGCGACGGCTTCCTTGTCGACGGCCTCCGGGTTGGGCACCGCAATCGTGACGTCGACGAACATGTCGTTCGCGGTCTTCCCGATCATCCGGAAGAAGCCGAGGCTCGAATGTCGGATCGCATCGGACACCGCGCGCTTTGCCGCCTTGGTAGCGTCCCTGCCGTGAACGTCGACGCCCATGCCCATCTCGGTGACACAACGAACGCGGGTCATTTCATAGTCCTGTGGTTGGGTTGGTAATGCTCAAGCGGATTGTTATCGCATTTGGGCCGATCCGCATACTCCGTCATTGCGACGAGCGGAAGCGACGGACCAATCCAGCCGCCTCTCAAGAACGATTCTGGATTGCTTCGCTGCCCTCGCAATGACGTGTGTAGCGGAGAAGGCCCAGACTCACGCCTTTGCCTTCTCGTGCGCCCTTAGCTCATCCACCAGCACTCGCACGTTCTCCGAATAATCGACCGGGATGGAGACCAGATGCACGCCGCCCTCCTGGAATGCCTCTTCCAGCGTCGGTCCGAAGCGGTCGATGCTCTCGATGCGATGTCCTTTCGCGCCATAAGCCTTCCCGTAGACAACGAAGTCGGGATTGCGGAAGGTCATGCCGTAGTCAGCGAAACGATCGACGGCCTGCTTCCAGCGGATCATGCCGTAGGCATTGTCCTCCAGCACCAGCACGACCAGATTGAGCTTGAGTCGGACAGCCGTCTCCATCTCCTGGCTGTTCATCATGAAACCACCGTCGCCGGCAATGGCGAGCACGCGGCGGTCGGGATATAGCATCGCGGCCATCATCGCCGACGGGAGGCCGGCGCCCATGGTCGCAAGCGCGTTGTCGAGCAGCAGCGTGTTCGCGACTCGGGTGCGGTAGTTGCGCGCGAACCAGATCTTGTACATGCCGTTGTCGAGCGCGACGATGCCGTTCTCCGGGATCACCCGGCGGATGTCGTGCACGATCCGCTGCGGGGTCGGCGGCCAGCGCGCTTCGGTGGCCCGGTCGGCGAGGTGCTTCAATATCTCTTCGCGCAGCGGGAGCAGCGCCGCCGCCTGCGGCAGCCTGCCTTCGATCCGATCCGCGAGCAGCTCCAGACTTGGGCCGACGTCGCCGACGACCTCGGCGTCGGGAAAGTAGACCAGCTCCACGCTCGCCGGCGTGTAGCTCACGTGAATCACCTTCGGGCCCGCCGGCCCCATGATGAATGGCGGCTTCTCGATCGGGTCGTGTCCGATGGCGACGATCACATCAGCCGCATCGATCGCGTCGTGGACGTAGTCTCGCTCGGACAGCGCTGCCGTGCCCATGTAGAGGTTGGTGCCGCCGGGCACGGTGCCCTTCCCCATTTGCGTGGTGAAGAACGGAATCCCGGTCCGCTGCACGAAGCTTGCGATGCCATGCGTCGATCGCGGTCGGCTGGTCGCAGCGCCCATCATCACCAGCGGACGCTTTGCTGCCAAAATCAGTTCGGCGGCCCGATCGAGCGCAACGTGATGGGCAACCGGAATCTCGATCGGATGAACCGGAATCACGGGAGCCGGCGGCACTTCATCGCCCGCGATGTCCTCGGGCAGCTCGAGATGCACCGGCCCGGGCCGCTCCTCCATCGCGACGCGAAAGGCATCGCGCACCACGGTCGGGATGCTGGAGGCGCTGACGATCTGCCGCGACAGCTTCGTCAGCGGCTTCATGGTCGCGACCACGTCCACGATCTGAAAGCGCGCCTGCCGGCTGCTCATGATCGGCTTCTGTCCGGTGATCAGGATCATCGGCATGGCACCGAGATGCGCGTAGGCGGCGCCCGTAGACAGGTTGAGAGCACCAGGACCAAGTGTCGACAGACAGACGCCGGGCTTCCCGGTCAGCCGACCATGGGTAGCGGCCATGAAGGCCGCAGCCTGCTCGTGGCGGGTCAGGATCAGCTCGATTTTGGAGGTGCGGAGGGATTCGACCAGATCGAGATTCTCTTCGCCGGGAATGCCGAAGATTTTGTCAACGCCCTCATTCTCAAGCGCCGCAACGAACAGATCCGATCCCTTGACCTTGCGCTCCTGCCCGCTCATGTCGTCTCCGCTTGCTGTGCTGGCTCGGCCGCGTGTCGCCGCAGCCGGCACATGGTAGCGAGCTTCCGCTCCGGCACAACTCACAATGAGGCGCACAATTGCGCCCGATCGGTTCGCCACCGTTGACAGGTCATTTTATCTGACTAAAGTCAGACATCATGCTCGACCCGGTCTCCCGCGTCCGCCGCTTCAACCGTGCCGTCACCTCCGCCGTCGGCGCGCTCGACACCTCCTTTCTCGGACGCGGCCGGCCGCTTGGTGCGGCGCGCGTGCTCAATGCGATCGGGCACGGGCGTTCCGATGTGGCGGAGATCCGCGACTATCTCGCTCTCGATTCAGGGCTGATGAGCCGCCTGCTGCGCAGCCTCGAAGACGAGGGGCTGATCGAGACCGCCGCGCATGAGGACGATGCGCGGCGGCGTGTCGCAAAATTGACGCGCGCGGGCCGGCGCGAGTTCGCGGCCTACGAAGCGCTGTCGAACGCGCAGGCGGAAGGCCTCCTCGCGCAACATTCGCAGCGCGAGGCCTTATTGGCGGCAATGGACCTGATTGCCTCCGCGCTGACGCGCGAGCGCGTCGCACTTGACGAGGTGGACCCGCGGAGCGAACAGGCGCGCTACTGCCTCGGCGAGTACTATGCCGAGCTCGGGCGCCGCTTCAGCCAGGGCTTCGACGTCTCGCTCTCGCGCGATCCTGATGCCAAGGACATGCGCCGGCCGCGCGGCACCTTCATCGTCGCGATGTCGGACACACTGCCGATCGGTTGCGTCGGGTTGAAGGGAACTGATCACGGCTACGCCGAGATCAAGCGGCTGTGGGTCGCGCCGGCAGCCCGCGGATTGCGGCTCGGCCGGCGCCTGATGGATGCAGCCGAGGATGCAGCGCGGGAACTCGGCATCGGGCTGCTGCGGCTCGACACCAACAGCGCGCTGCCCGAAGCCGGCCAGCTCTATCGCAGCACGGGCTGGCGCGAGATTCCCCGCTTCAACGATGATCCCTATCCGGACCTCTTCTTCGAGAAGCGCCTCTGAGCTGGACCTGTTTGCGGTGCTCGTGCGTTGCGACCCGGACCACAGGAGCCTCGCCATGACGACAGACGAGCTCGCCGAGTTCTACCGCGACTACATCGCCTGCCTGAACCGGCGAGACTGGCCGGCGCTCAGACAATTCGTGCACGAAGACGTCGCCCACAACGCGCGGCCCCTCGGGCTGCCGGGCTATCGCGCGATGCTGGAACGGGACATTCGGGAGATTCCCGATCTGCAATTCCACATCGAGATGCTGATCTCCGCGCCACCCCGCATCGCCGCCCGACTGAAGTTCGATTGCGCACCAGTCGGGACATTCCTGGGTCTTGCCGTCAACGGCAAGCGCGTGTCCTTCTGCGAGAACGTGTTCTACGAATTTCGCGACGGCAAGATCCGGCAGGTCTGGTCGGTGATCGACAAGCTCGCGATCGAGGCGCAACTCTGACGCCCCGCCTTCATCCGGAGCTCACGCCGGCGCCGGCGCCACCTCGCCTTGCGGCTTTGCGAACGGCCGGAACGTCATCGCCATCAGGAACGCACCAAGGCCCATCGCCCACGAGGCGATGTAGAGCCAGGCGTAGCTCGAGAAGGCGTCGTAGATCAGGCCGCCGGCGAGCGGGCCCGTGGCCATGCCGAGGCTGCCGGCCATCGCCGTGCCGCCGATCACCGTGCCCATCATCCTGAGCGGAAAGTTCTCGCGGATGAGGACGGCGTAGAGCGGCATGGTGCCGGCGTAGATGAAGCCGAAGATGGCGCCGACCGCGTAGAACGTGGCAAGCTGGTTGGCGAAGACATAGGCGAGCGCGCCGAAGGCCTGCAGCAGCAGCCCAGAAACCAGCACGCGCTTGGCGCCGAAGCGGTCGCCCATCAGGCCGAAGGCGATGCGCCCGCCCAGGCCGGCAAACCCCTCGATGCTGTAGATCGTCACCGCCGCGACCAGCGGAATGCCGCAGCTCACGGCATAGCTGACGGTGTGGATGATCGGACCCGAATGGGTCGCGCAGCAGAAGAAGTTGGTCGCGAGCAGGATGAGGAATTGCGGCGAGCGCAGCGCGTCGCCCATCGACATCTCGGCCTGCGCAGCGCCCTCGCCCGGTGCGACAGCAGCCTGCGCGAGCGCCGGCGGACGGCGCACCAGGAACGAGACCGGGATCATGATGGCCCCGACCACGAGCGCGATGATCTGCATCGAGGTGCGCCAGTCGTGGCCGGAGACGAGCCAGGCCGCCAACGGCGACATCGTCATCGGCGCCATGCCCATGCCGGCGGAGACCAGCGACACCGCGAGGCTGCGGTTTGTGTCGAACCAGCCGGTGACGGTCGCCATCATCGGCGCGAAGATCGCCGCACAGGACGCGCCGACCAGGAGGCCGAACACGATCTGGAACACGATCAGCGAGGTCGCATGGCTCGCGGCTAACAGGCTGAGCGTGAGCACGATCGATCCCGTCAGCACCACGGGCAACGGGCCGAAGCGATCGGTCAGCGTGCCCCAGGCCATGCTGGTGAAGGCCATCGCCAGGAAGCCGACCGTCATCGCGCTGGAAATGCCGGTCACCGACCACCCGGTGTCCTTTGCGATCGGCTGCAGGAACACCGGCAGCGAAAACATGCCGCCGACTGCGACGCAGCCGAGCAGGCCGCCGGCGGCGACGATCACCCAGCGATAGTTGGAAGAAGTCATTTGGGTCTCCCGTCAGATCTGTCTGGGTGAAAGACGAACGGGAACCGCCGCAGTCGACAAGCTGATGCATATTGTGTGGCATCGTTTGCGAGCTGCCAACAAGCCTGCGAAAACAACCCCATGCACAGTAGCCGGTCGCTGCAGGATCAATGACTTACGGCGTCAGCAACGTGCAAGGCCTGGACCGTCCTTTGACTCGTCGGGCAAAACACCGGCACAAATGCCACATCCCGCCGATCCTGATCTCGTCCACGACTCCGATCGTGACCACGGCTGGTCCGTTCGACGGCCGGTTCCCGCACAGGGACGTCACGCCGTATGCGGCGTGACGTCCCTGCGAATTTTCATGTGGCGGCACGACGCCGCCAATCCGTGACGGTCAACCAGACCGCCGAGACCAGGAAGTAGAGCGCGCCGACCGCGGCATAGCCCGCGACATTCGAGATCGACGGGATTGCTGGCATCGAGGCCTGAAAGATGAAGAAGCCGCCCGCCAGCGCCGACTGGCCTCCGCTGAGAACCATGGCCCATTGCGCGCCAAACAGCTTCCAGCGCCGCAAGGCAGTGCCGAGTTGGAGCAATCCGGACAGGATCGCCCAGGCGCCGAAGATTCCGAGCACCCAGTTCATGCTGACCTGCAAGGCCAGGATGACCGCAATGGTGGTCGCCAGGCTGACGAGCACGTTGAGGCCCTGCGTGCGGTTCTGGTTCAACCCGCCGTTCGAGAGCGCGTCGAGATAGTTGGCCGCGGCGTCCCATGCCGGATACGCAACGAGTAGCGTCGCCGCGATCACCGCAGATGACGGCGCGATGGCCAAGGCCAGAACGACCCAGCCAACGGAAAACGCCGCCCGCAGGAAGTAGTACTGCTTCAGCCATTGATCGGCCGTATCCGAGGTCAGTTCATGAGCTCTCACTTCTTTTTCCTTACCTACTAGTTGGTAGATTACGAAGCGGATGCATGCCCACCGCGCGGGCTTGCACCGCGTCGATCTCCTCAGTGCCTGCTGGAAAGCCGATCCAGCAGCGGCCGCGTGATGGTCCCGAACATCTTGGGATCGCCATAGGCGCGCGCCGACAGCATCGCGCCGTGAACGGTTGCCATAAACGATTCCGCCTCGATCCTTGCCGTGCTGGCGAGTTGCAATCGTCCCTGCCGCTTGCCGCGCTCCATCGCCGAGGTCAGCCACGAGGCCAGCGCGCGGAAATGAGCTCGCACTTCAACGGCGACTTCCTCGGGCAAGATCGGAAGCTCGCTTGCCAGGAGCGCACACACGCAGAACGGAGCCGTCGCGTCCTTGATACATACCTCCCAGTACGCGATGTAGCTTCTGAGCTGCTCGCCGGGATCCGCAACGTTGCGTTCAAGCGCCGCCAGTCCGGCTTGCGCCTCCTCGCGATAGCGCGACACGAGGGTCCGGACCAGATCGACTTTGCTGGCGAAATGGTGGTGAATGCTCGGCTTGCGGATGCCGACGACATCGGCGATGTCGGCGTAGCTGAAGCCGTTGTAGCCGCCCGCGATGATCAGGGTGCGCGCGCAGGCGAGAATGTCGTTGGCTGTGGATGAAACGTTGCTCATGGCCAGTCATCTACCTTCCAGTTGGTAGATACTCAAGATGAGAGTGCTTCAATGATCCGTGAGTGGTAGGAGCCTCCATGACCATCCGCCCTGTCCTCCGCTACCCCGACCGCCGGCTTGCGAGCCCTGCCCGTCCGGTCACTGATTTCGACGACGCCTTGCGCGAGCTTGCGCTGGACCTGCTTGATACGATGCGCGCTGCGCCCGGCATCGGCATCACGGCGCCGCATATCGGCGTGCCCTTGCGTGTCGTCGTGCTGGAGCTCGATGCCGAGGCCGGCCCGCAGACCTACGTCAACCCGGAGATCACATGGAGGTCGCCCGAGATGATCCTGCATCGCGAGGGCAGCGTCTCCATGCCGGGGATCAATGACGAGGTGCAGCGTCACGCCCGCGTGCGGATCAGCTATCAGGATCTCGACGGCAACATGCACGCCGAGGAGTCGGAAGGTTTGCGCGCGGTCTGTCACCAGCACGAAATTGACCAGCTTGACGGCATGTTCTGGATCCAGCGGCTGTCGCGGCTAAAGCGGGAGCGGCTGATCAAGAAGTTCGAGAAGATGTCGCGGAGTTCACAGGCTGGATGAGAGAAGCGGAGCGGCACCATATACGCTCCCGCAGTCCGGACTGTGCTGCGACGCTCAAGCCCTCTTCCCGCCGCGCTTGGTCATTGGCGCGGTGCGACGTTCGCGTTTGCCTCGCGCGATCTCGGTCGCCAGCGCATCGAGCTTCGGCTCCCAGAACGTCCTGAACTGGCCGATCCACGAATCCACGGCGCGGAGGCCCGCAGCGTCCACCGAATAGAGGCGCCGTTGCGCCTCCGCCCGCACGGTCGCAAAACCGCTCTCGCGCAGCACCTTGAGGTGCTGCGAGACTGCCGCCTGCGTGATGCCGAACTCGGCCCCGATCGCTTCGACGACCTCACCGGATGCCATTTCCCCGGGCGCGAGCAGCTCGAGGATGCGACGGCGCACGGGATCGGCGAGGACTTCGAAGGCGTGCATCAGCTTCCTGTGCCGGGATGCGTGATATCGGGCGGCGTCTCGCCGCGATAAAAGGCGATGGTGCGGTCCGACCGCTCCTTCGCCGTGGCCGGATCGACCCCGCCTGCCACATGCGCCGCACGCCAAGATTCGCCGCTTGTCGTCATAAAGTCCTTGCCCTCCGGCGAGACCATCCAGGCCTCGGCCGTTTCATGATCGACCGATGCTCCGGTCGCAAGGTAGCGCTCAAGACCCGCAAGCGCGAGGTCCCAACCGATGCCCACCGCACCCGGGCCGAACTGGTCCCAATGATCCCCAATGATCGCGGTGTGCTCAAGCGTCAAGCGCGCCTGGCTTCGCTCTGCGCTCAGAGTGACGTCGATCCAGCTCGTGGCGCCGCCGAATTCCCACGTCGCTGCAAAATGGGTCGGCGGCGTGCAGGAGGTGATGGTGCCGCCGGCATTGCCCTTGACCTGGTAGCGTCCACCGAGCCGAAGGTCACCCTCGACCGGCGCGAACCAGCGCGGGATGCGCTCCCTGCTGGTCACGGCGTCCCAGAGATCGTCGACGCTGGTGTCGTAGAGCCGCGTCAGCGTCACCGCACTCGCCGGCTTGCCGTCCTTGTCGAAGCTCCTCACCGAGCGCGTCACAAGCCCCAAGACCCGGGCGACGTCGATCTGCATTTTCGGTTCTCCCTGGCGTTCTCCTGTCGAACCAATATCGATTTCCAATTATATAAGTCAATACTTATATTATGAATGCTCCACTGCGTCAAACCGCCTCGCGCGGCGAGGCGAACCAAACAACGGCCACGGCGTCTATTCGTGCCTCCCCAGCCACACAAGACGGAACGATGTCATGAAAGTTCGCAAATTCGCCCTCGCCGGCGCTTCGCTCGAACGCTCGCCGGGACAAGACGGCGATATCTTCGCCGGCAATGTGATCGACCAACGCCACGGCGGCCCCATCACGATCGGTTTCGGCCGCTACGCGCCGAACCAAAATCTCGATGAGACGATGAAGGTCGACGATGTCATGATCGTCCTCGAAGGCAAGCTGTCGGTCACGAGCGACGGCAACACCGTGACCGCGGGGCCCGGCGAGATCGTCCATATGCCGAAGGGCGAGACCGTCACGATCCGCTCACACGAGCAAGGCGCCGTCACCGCCTACGTCACCTATCCGCATTGGCAGGAGGCGTGACGACGCCGCTTGAGGGGTGACGGGGCAGTCGCGCAACTCACTTCGTTCGTCCCGGATCTCGCTTTCGCTCCATCCGGGCTACGAAGAAGCCAGTCTTGACGCGCCCTACCCGCCCGCCATCAGCGCCTTCGCCAGCGCCATGTAGGCCGGCAGCGTCAGCGGGTCGTTGGCGGCGTTGCCGGCCATGGGATGCGAGGCGTAGCGCGCGATCACCATCTCGGCCTTGGGGTCGATGTAGATGCCTTGACCGTAAACGCCGCGCGCCATGTAGGCGCCATGTTCGTTGTGGGTGACCCACCACTGATTACGGTATGACGCGCCGGGCAGTGTGGTGTAGCCGGCCGGCTTGAATTTTTCGGGATCGCCGCCGCGCGCGATATCCTCGACCACCCTCGGCGGCACGATCTGGCGGCCGTTGAAGCGGCCGTGATTGCGCATGGTCTCACCGAAGCGGGCGAGATCGCGCAGCGTGGTGGAGAGACCGCCGCCCCCGCTCTCCGTGCCGATGCGATCGACGTGATAATGCGCGTCCTCCTCCGCTCCCATCGGCTGCCAGATGCGCTCGGAGAGCAAATCGGAGAGAGACATGCCGCTGACGCGCCGGCAGATCCAAGCGAGCACGTCGGTGTTGACGGTCTTGTAGGCGAAGGCCTTGCCGTGCTCGCCCTGCTTCTTCTGCGCGATGAGGAAATCAAAGATGGTGGTCGGGCCGTCGTAGTCGGGCGGGATGGGAGCCATGCCGTTGGCACGCCGCAGGCCCCACACGTCCGAATTCTTGTCGGTGTAGACCTCGGTGTAGAGGAGCCCCGTGGTCATATCCATGACCTCATGCACGCGCGCATCGCCAAACGCGCTTGCCTTCAGCTCCGGCACGTAGTCCGTCACCGGTGCCTGCGGATCGATCTTGCCCTCGGCGACCAGCATGCCGGCGAGCACGCCGGTGAACGACTTCGTCACCGACATGCCGATATGCGGCTTGTGCGGCTTCAGCGCGCCGAAATAGCGCTCATAAATCAGCGTGCCCCGGTGCAAAACCGCGATGCCATCGGCATAGGTCTCCTCCAGCATCTTCGCGAACGTCATTGGCCGGCCGTCCATCGTGGTCGAAGCGACCGTGCCGATGTCATGGTCGTCCCGCGGCAGCACCGACGCCGGCCCCGCCCCGCGCCACACATTCACCGTCGGCACCAGCTGGCGGATGTTGCTCCAGGCCCAGCGCAGTTCGGGGAAGCTGCGGAACGAGCCGTCCTGGAAGGTGATGGTGCGGTCGGGCGAGGGCGGAAAGCCGCGCATCCAGCCGAGGGCTTCGGGGTCGGTTTCAACGGCAGTGGCGGGAGGCTGGCTGGCGGCAGTCGCGACGGGCATCAAGGCGGGCTCCGGAGGGGGCGATACGGATGTCGTATCACGAGAGGACGTGACGGAGATCCGACGTTTGCGCCGGGCGCCTACGCGCGGTCGGGACGGCAGCAGCGGCCGGCTGCGACCAGGCAGAGGCCCGATCTGCTTATGCCACAGCGACGCTAGTCGCCCTCTCCTTTCACTGCGACAGGAATTTGAAGGGCTCGGCCGGTGCGAACTTGTCCGACACTTCTCCTGCATAGATCGGGCGGCTGGTGAGATCGAGGCGGCGGGGCTTGGAGCCGGCGGCCAGATCGAGCTTGGCGAGGTCAACCCAGAAGATCGAGGGATTGTAGGACGACTCGAAATAGTACCGCTTGGCCTGAATATCGGAAACCGAGCGCCAGATGGTCCCGGCGATATTCGGCTTGCCCGCCTCGGCAAGGCCGAGCGGCACCGAGATCGCGCGGATCATGGAGAAGGACGTGGCCACTGCCAGCCTGTTGTCCTTCTCCTTCGGAGCATACTGGAGAGCCCAGCTCGCGCGCACGAAGCGGTCGGAAGAATTGATCGTGCCCGGCAGGAACGAGAGGCCGTCGATGTTTTTCCAGTAGGTCGAGATCGCCAGCTGCTGGTCGAAAGGCGGCGAGTTCGTCATGACCGTATAGGATCGGTTGTGGTGAATGACGAGCTTGCCTTTCACGTACTCGAAGATCGCGCTGTCCCCGGAGGCGTCCGCCAGGGACAGGTGCCCGCCTGCGGCGTTGCCATCGGGAAGCGCTGGCGCGACAATGGCAAACGGCTCGCGCGAGAGGGCTTCGACGGCCTCGGCCACTGTCGCGAAGTTGTCGAGTGCATATTGAGTCCAGGCTCCGACCGACATCAGCGGCTTGCCCGAGGCCTTGGCGTCGCCATAGTCGGTCTCGACGAGGTAGAGCGTGTTGGCGACGAGGCCGGCGGTGTTCATGCCTTCGACGGTCGCGATGTTGTAGAAGGATGCGACCACGGACCCGTATTTCGACGTCCAGGAGACGGAGCCACGCCCCACGCCTCCGTCGCGCGCCATCCCTTGCGGGAACGCCCAGAGATCGGTCCTGGGATCCTCCATCCAGTCCATCGACCGCGCAACGATATAGGTCTTGTTTCCCGTCTCGTAGACGAATCGCGTGCAGGCATCGGCGGCCGCGCTCGTGAGTGTGAGGGCGATACAAACCACCCGCCCAAAGATCCGGATCTTCTTCATAAGACAACCTGTTACCGTGCAACGATCGGCAGACTGTCGGGGCAATATAAGCTGAATGTCAACGCCCTCACCGCCTACCACACGGATCGAGCCACTTCCCCGGTTCGGGCTTACATCGGTCCTCGCAGAATTTGCTCGAACCGTGGAAATCGAATCGGCCCCTGGCGCCGCCGTCGCAGCGGGTGGCGCTCACATCGGCAGACCCAGGAACTTGAATGGCTCGGCCTCCTGGAAATTCGCGGTCGCATCGCCGGCAAAGATTCGCGACTGTTGGGGGCCAAGATCGAGCTTCTTCACTCGCCCCTTCTCCGGTGAAAAATCGATTGTCTTGAGATCCACCCAGAATGTGTTCGGAGTCAGCACGGACTCGAAGAAGTAGAGCTTGCGTTGATGGTCGGCCACCGTGCGCCACCGCGTCGAGGAAATGTTGGGCTGATCCGGCGTCGAAATGCCGAACGGCACCGACACGTTCCGGATCACGCTGAAGACGCTGGCCAAGGCACGGTCGGGATTTTCATCTTTTGGAACCGCGTTGACGTAAAAGGATGCCCGCGCAAACCGGTCTGCGGCGCGGTTGGTGCCCGGCAGCATCACCGTGCCGCCGATCTCCTTCCAATATTCGTTCAGCGCCAGCTGCTGTTCGAAGACCGGGGAATTCGTCATCACCTGGTACTTGCGGCCGTGATGAATGACCGGCCGGCCATTGACGTATTCGATGATCGCGCTGTCGCCCGTGGCGTCCGAAAGAGACAGATGAAGCGTGGCGAGCAATTTCTGTCCGGGCACGTTGTCGGTGACGATCATGAATGGATCCGTCTCGAGTACCGCAACCGCATCCTGAACGGTGGCGAAATTGTCGAGCACGTATTGGGCCCAGGCGGCAATGGACAGGCCGGGCTTGCCGGGACCGAACTTCGGGTATTCGGACTCGGTGAGCCAGAGGACGTTGGCGACCAGTCCCGCCTCGTTCATGCCGTCCGACGTCGAAACGTCGTAAGCGGAGGCAACCACGCTGCCGAATTTGGATTTCCATTTCAGCGAGTTCGGCCCGACCTCGCCGCTGCGCGCCATGCCTCTCGGGAATATCCAGAGATTGGTCGGCATCTCAAACCGCCAGTCCATCGACCGCGCAGTGACGACCTGATTGTTGGCGCCGAGATAGACCAGTCGCGTACAAGCGAGCGAGAGCGATGGCGCGATGGCGATCACAGCCGCCAGGCTCGCCGAGAAAATGCGCGATAGGGCCGGACTCTTCATTGTCATCGACCTCGCAACAGCGTTTGAACCGACAGGAACACGCTACCAGCTTCGAGGATCGTCACAATGACGTAGGTCAAACAAACCGTCGCGGAGCGGGAACGAGAAGAACGCCCTCCGACACCACTTCATCCGGCGATACGACCGACTTTCGCCCCTTGCTCCCGCTCTATGCAAGTATTGGTAGTACATTGACTTCAAGAGATAACAAGTTCGCTTCCCGGGACTCTCCATTCTCAGCGCGCCAGCATCCAGAGGCCAAGCCCGATCAGGACCACGCCACCGGCGCCGCGGCTCAACGCGGCATAGCGCGTATCAATGACCTTCTGCACGGTGAATGCCGCGAGTCCAAAAATGACGAGATCGTCGAGCATGAAGAACGTTACGTACAATCCGATGTAGGCGTAGTATGCTCCGGTCGAGAGGTCTGCCAGCGCGAGCATATGAGTGTAGATCGCCGGCAGCGCCGCCGAACACGCGAACTCGATCGCGTTGACGGTAAACGCCAGACCGACGATCAGCAGCAGACTTACCAGGCCGACGGGCGCGGCGACGATCTTGCGGATTCGTTGCATCGTCTGCTGCCGCTGTTCGGTATTGCCGACGTCGCAGACGGTCACGCCACGCGTCACGGCAAGCTCATAGAGATGATCGATGCCGATCCCGATCGCCACCAGCCCAACGATCTGTGTGAGCGGGCGGATATGACCGACCACGAGGAATGTGTTCAGCCACGCCGTCATGAACAGGAAGTAGAGCACGCCTGACGCGAGGACGAAGCTCCCCACCAGCCACCAGATCTTGCCGTAGTCCTTGATGCCCGCGATCAGCGAGATCAAATAGACGAGGACCCACATGGCGCAGGGATTGAAGCCGTCGGCGAGGCCCATCAGAATGCCCAGCGTCGGAAGGGAATAACCGACGGGGTCAATGTCTCCCAGCCACGGCAAGCTTATTTTGCGGGCGGCGTCCTCCGGACGCGCAATCGCGGTCTCATCAGCCACAAGAGCCAGCAGGTCCCTGCCCGTTTTCTCCGCCGACTCGAAGCCGAGCAGGTAGCGCGAGCCGCGCACGAAGAGGGGAACGCCAAGTTCGTGCTCCGGTATGGCGTGCTGACGAGCAATGGCAAGGAACAGGGTTTCGTTGGCCGAATTCGACACATCGTGAAGGACGAAATCGACACGCGGTTGTGTCCTGAGAAACTCGATGGCCCTGTGGCAATGAGGGCAGTCCGGATGAAAGAAAACGTGAAGCCTTCCATCGTGCTGCCAAGCAGACGTGCTTTCAGGCGACGGCGCAACATTTGCAGTGAGTTGCAGGGCCGCAAAGATCAATCCGAGCACGATGACCAGCGCAATGCGCAGCCGTGTCGAACTTAGTGCCGAGAGACGGATCATTCAGGCAGGCTCCGAGAACGCGAACAGCCTGAGCTACTGCCTGGCGGTGCCCCTTGAAGTTGATCTTTGTCAAACCACGCCAGTTCGACTCCCGCTACGAGAGAGCACGTCGTGCGGAGTGAAGCCTACTCGATCGGTTGGCCAGCGTGCTTGCGCTGGTCGCGCTCGGTATGGCGATGCACGGGCTTCCCGAGGGGATCGTCGCTGCACTCTGCCGCTTCGCAGCGGTCCTTTCTGCTCGCGTTCCTTGCCGCAGCCTTGACCAAGGCCATCGATCGGCAGCTTCTCTACCCCGTCTTCAGCAGCCATCGGATAGGCATTGCGATCGCCAGCAGCGTAATCACACCCGCCGCCCACAGCGCCACGAACCATAACAGCTGCCTCCAGGTTCGAGACACACGCAGCATCAGTGATACCCCTCGCCGTGCCGCACCTTGCCGCGAAATATCCAGTAGACGTAGCCAGTATAGACGAGGATCACCGGCACCAGCACCGCCGCGCCGACGAGCAGGAACAACTGGCTGCTGGGATGCGTGGCTGCCAGCCAGATCGTAATGGAGGGCGGCACGATCATCGGCCACATGCTGATGCCAAGCCCTATGTAGGACAGCACGAAGAAGCCAAGCGCGCACAGGAACGGCACCACATCCTCGCCCTTGCCGAGCGCGCGATGAAAGCGCCATGCCAGCAGGGCCACGAGAACTGGCACAGGCGCTGCGTAAAGCATGTTTGGCAGCGTCAGCCATCGCTCCCGGAACGCCGGGCTCTGGATGACCATCATCACGGATATGACGGCAATGAAGCCGAGCGTCGCAAAGCCGAGAACGCGTGCATAGTTGCGGCAGCGTGCCTGAAGCGCGCCGTCGGTCTTCCAAACCAGCCAGCACGCGCCGAGCAGGCCGTAGCCGACAACCAGGGCAATACCGGTCAGAACCGAGAAAGGCGTCAGCCAGTCCCACCACCCGCCGGCGTAAGCACGCCCCTCCACACGAATGCCCTGCACGATGGCGCCAAGGCAGACGCCCTGGAGGAATGCGGCGGCAAAGCTGCCCCACGAGAAGGCGCGGTCCCACCATGTTTCACCGGCGGGCGTCCGCGCTCGAAACCGCATTTCGAAGGCCACTCCGCGAAACACCAACGCGAGCAGCATCAGAATAAGCGGCATGTAGAGCGCGGGAAAAATCGTCGCGTAGGCCAGCGGAAACACCGCGAACAATCCGCCGCCGCCGAGGACGAGCCAGGTTTCGTTGCCGTCCCAGACCGGTGCCACGGAATTGACCATGACGTCGCGGTCGGCTCTCGCCACCTCGGCCGGAAACAGGATGCCGACGCCAAGGTCGAAGCCGTCCATCATCACGTAGAGCAGCACGGCCGTGGCGATCAGCAGGGCCCATATCAGTGTGAGGTCGATGCTCATGGCCTGATCCCCGCTTGACGCGACTCTGCTCTGTGTGTCGCCGGCGCCCCGGCTATCAACGCTGGGGCCGGCGTAATGCCGGCCGTGCGGACCGGCTGGCCCTGTGGCGGTCCGTGCTCGCCGGCTTCAGGCGTCTGGCGGAAGAGGTGAAACAGATACGCGATCCCCGCGCCGAACACGACGAAGTACACGACTACGAATGCCGCCAGTGACGCGGCCACGGCCGGCGCGGCGATCGGCGCGACGCTATCGGCAGTCCTCAGGAGTCCGTAAACCGTGAATGGCTGGCGTCCCGCCTCCGTCACCGTCCATCCGGCCGTCACCGCGATCAGCCCCGACGGCCCCATGGCCACGGCAAAGCGGTGCAGCCACGGGGTGTCGTACAGCCCGTCGCGCCAACGCAGAACGAGCGAGGCCATGCCGAGCACGATCATCAGAATTCCCAGGCCGACCATGATGCGGAACGCCCAGAAGACGAGTGGAATGTTGGTCGGCCATGTATCTTTCGGGAAAGCCTTGAGCCCCTTGACCTCTCCATCAAGGCTGTGCGTCAGATAAAGGCTCGCGAAGCCAGGAATGGCAATTTGGCCGCGCGTCACCCCGGCTTCGGCATCCGGCATGCCGAACAGGATGGAGGACGCACGGCGTTCGGTCTCGAAGTGGCCTTCCATGGCCGCGACTTTGACCGGCTGATGGTGGTACGAATTCACGCCATGCAGATCGCCGATCAGGAGCTGCATCGGCGCCACGATCGCCGCCATCCACATCGCCATTGAAAACATGATGCGAGCGCGTTCGTTCATCCTGTCCCGCAGAAGGTGCCAGGCGCCCACGGCCCCCACGATCATCGCGGTCGTCAGGTAGGCCGCGGTGACAGTATGGGCGAACCGATAGGGGAACGACGGATTGAAGATGATTGCGAGCCAGCTCTCGGGAATGAACTGGCCGTCCGGCCCCGTCCCATGTCCCGTCGGCGTCTGCATCCAGGAATTCGCGGCGAGAATCCAGAAGGCCGAGAGCAAGGTGCCGCCCGCGACGAAGCAGGTCGCGACGAAATGCAGGCGCGGACCAACGCGGCCAAGGCCAAAGAGCATCACGCCAAGGAAGCCGGCCTCGAGAAAGAATGCCGTCAGCACTTCATAGCCGAGGAGCGGTCCGAGCACCGGCGATGTCTTGTCGGCAAACACCGACCAGTTCGTGCCGAATTGGTACGACATGACGATACCCGACACGACGCCCATGGCGAAGGCGACCGCGAAAATCTTCAACCAATAGCGGTAGGTATCGAGATAGGCGCCGCGGCCCGTCCACAGCCACAGACCTTCGAGCACGGCAAGATAGCTCGCGAGTCCGATGGTGAAGGCCGGAAACAGGAAGTGCCAGACCACCGTGAAGGCGAACTGGAAGCGCGCAAGATCCAACGCGCTGGGCAGTAAGTCGGACATAGCTCCGCCCCCGACATCAATTGCGGCCCGCAGCTAACGCTTTCAACCTGCGCTGGTTCCAGCTGCCTCGATCATCAGATGTCGAGAGTCTTAAGCATTCTGCGAGCACTGTCTGGAGGGTATCCTTGGCACACTACGGTCTCAAGACGTCGGAATGTCCTACCCCCCGCACGGTCTGCAGCCGACGAGCTGCGAGTGCGTTCGACGCAAATGCGTTCTCGCGGCGTCGAAGCTGCCAGTGCCGGGCATCGTTCGATCCTAAGCCGACGCCGGTCTCTGCACGTTTGGCGGTGGAGCAGCATCATCGGCGTCTGGATCCCGACCCTGACTCCTGTCGAGTTGTCGCATGACCGGCGTGACAGTCAGTCCGTGAAGCAGAATCGACAACAGCGCTACGAGGCCAACGATAGCCCACAGCCGCTCGCCGACGGTCAACTCCATATGGTTGAGCCCATAGGCCAGATAGTAGAACGAGCCCACACCTCGGATTCCGAAGAAGGCCAGCGTCATCTTCTCCGAGAAGCGAGCCTTGAATCCAGCCAGCGCAATCAAACCGCCGATCGGCCGGATGACGAGCAGAATCGCCGCCGCCGCCGCCACGTCCACCAACTCGAGCGGGCGCAGCAAACCGCTGACCAATGCCCCGCCGAACAGCAGCAGCAGGACCATCATGGCCAGCCGCTCGACCTGCTCGGTGATGTCGTGCATTTGCCTGTTGAATTCGTGGTCGCGGTGCGATCGGCGCAGCGTCAGTGCGGTGACGAAAACGGCAAGGAAGCCGTAGCAGTGGATGAGTTCTGTCACACCGTAAGAAACGAACGTGGCCGCGATCGCGATGAGACCGTCTCCCGTCCTCGACAGCTTCGTGTCGGCGGGAACGTGAAACGTGAGCCAGCCGAACAGCCGGCCAATGAGCCAGCCACCGATGAGGCCGGCGCCAATCTCCCACAGCACATTGTGGAGCAGCCACTGCCCTGCCCAGGGTTCACCCGTTGCCATCGCCAAACCGAGCGCGATCGCAAGATTCACGAACGGGAAGGCGAAGCCGTCGTTCAAGCCTGCCTCGGATGTCAGCCCGAAGCGAACCTCATCCTCTTCCCCGGTCTTGGGAGGCCCGACCTGGACGTCGGACGCGAGCACCGGATCGGTCGGCGCCAGACTCGCCGCCAGCAACAGCGCCGCGATCCAGGGCAGGCCCAGCATCCATCCCCCCAATGCAGTGATTGCAAGGATTCCGATCGGCATCGTGATCGCCAGCAACCGCCAGGTTACGCTCCACTTTCGCCAACTGAACGGGCGATCGAGCTTCAAGCCGGCCCCCATCAGCGCAATGATCACGACGAACTCGGTGAAACGCTCGGTGAAGTCCGGGTAGTTGAGCGGCAGTGGCCGGAGCGAGACTGCCGGCAGCGAGAAGATCGCAGCACCAATCCCGATGCAGACGATCGGCAGAGACAGGGGAAGCCGCTTTAGGGCGAGTGGTAGCCAGGCAACGAGCGCGATGAGCAGGCCCGCTCCTGTCAGGATCAGGATGTATGGCTCTGGGGCAAAGGAGGAGACTTGCACATCCCTTTAACGCCGCAGAGCCGTGAACGGTTCACACGCGGAGAGCAGCCGTGAACTGTCGACACCTGCGATTGTTTCGGCGCACGCGAACGACGCGGTGAATCTCACCGTTCGACAAAGGACCGCCGTCCCCCTAAATCAATACGGCTCTCTCATTCCCACTCGATTGTTCAAATCACACCTAACATACTGATTTAACTGGGAAATGTTCCCTGCTGCCCGCCAAAGTGCCGCCATGGGGGCCGTCAAAAACTTACCGTTTTGATTTTAAAGGGAAATATGCCCCGAAAATTTTTTTGGGGGTGCCGGCATCTATCGGGACCAATCGCCCTTCAGAAGCTGGATTTCTCGCTCGGCTTCCGCAGTCTCGCCTCCCGAGAAAGTACCGTCAGCCTCTGTAGCAGATCTGCCGAACGAAGGCGAGATGTGCGCCTGGGCACCGCTGTGGCTCGGGCAGAAGGGTTCTCGGGCCCGGCGCACAAGACCCCCACTTGAATGTCAGAAAAAGATAGCCTATTTTCTGACGCATGAAAGCCCAACTGACCTCGGTTCCTGATCGGATCATGAAGCGCGCCCGTGCTCGCGGGCGTGGCGGCGTCTTCACGCCCAGTGACTTCCTAGACGTGGCGGGGCGGTCGGCGATCGACCAGGCGCTGTCCCGACTGGCCAAGGGTGGTCAACTCCGCCGCCTGGCCCGCGGCCTGTACGACTTCCCGAAGGTTCATCCGAAGCTCGGCCCGCTTTCACCGACACCTGACGACGTGGCCCAGGCGCTGGCACGCGAGACGGGATCGCACGTGCAGATCGCTGGCGCTCGCGCAGCCAACGCGCTCGGCCTCTCAACTCAGGTTCCGGCGAAGAGTACATATCTGACCGACGGACCTTCCCGGCGCGTCGTGCTTGGCAAGCGCGTAGTCGATCTTCGCCATGCTTCGCCCAAGCACCTAATCGCTCCGGGCAGCCCGGCTGGCACCGTAGTACAGGCTCTTCGTCATGTCGGGCCCGTCCGTGCTGCGGACGTGGCGCAGGTCGCAGCCCATCGCCTGTCGGCCAACGACAAGAAGACGCTTGCCTCCACCGCCGTCCAGGCGCCTGCCTGGATGCGGCCAACGCTCGTCTCCATCGCAAACACGGTGTCAGGCGAGCTGGATGGATAAGGTCGCCCTGCTTCCCGCCCGAGACCGTGCCGCCCTGTTCGGGGAAACCGGCGCGAGTCGGGGCGTCGCGGACACGATCATCGAAAAGGACTTCTGGGTCTGCTGGACCCTACGCCGCCTGTTCGAACAGTCCGAGGACGCACCCAGCCTCGTTTTCAAGGGTGGCACATCGCTCTCCAAGGCTTTCGATGCCATCCGCCGCTTCTCGGAGGACATCGACCTGTCCTTCGATCGAGGCGACCTTGGCTACACCGGGGACCGAGATCCCGAGAAGGAAGGCCTGAGCAGAAAAAAGGTCCGGCAGCTCATCGACGACCTGGTTCGCGACGTAGAGCTGCACATCGCCGAAAAGCTTCTTCCCGCACTCCGCGCTTCGATCGTCCGGCAGCTCGGCGAGCCGACCAATGGCGAATGGTCGTTGGAGATCGACGGCGCCGACGCGCAGACGGTGAACTTCCACTACCCCACCGCGCTCGCCGCCGCCGAATACGAGAGCATGGGGTACATCACGCCTCGAGTGAAGCTCGAACTCGGGGCTCGCGGAGATCCTTGGCCTACGGAGGAACGGGTCATCCGCCCCTATGCCGCGGATGACTATCCCGACTTCTTTGAGAACCCCGACAGCACCGTCGTCGTCCTCTCCGCACGCCGCACCTTCTGGGAGAAGGCGACCGCACTGCATGCCGAGGCGCATCGTCCGACCGACTCCCCAACACCGCAGTATTTCTCGCGGCACTACTACGATCTCGCCATGCTCCTCGATACCGACGACGGCAAAGCCGCCGCCACCGATTTCGAGCTTCTCGCACAGGTCGCCAAGCACAAAGCCATCTTCTTCCGGTCCGGCTGGGCCAGCTACGACACCGCCCGTCCTGGCTCGCTACGGCTCTTGCCTGACGAGGCACGGCTCAAGGATCTCCGTGCGGACTACAGAGCAATGGCCCCCATGATGTTCGATGAACGCCCGCCGCCCTTTGACGACATACTTGCGAAAATCGCGGCGCTCGAAGAAACAATAAACAAATAGCACAAGGCGACCTGCTAGGGGGGAAAAGTCCATTAGCTCGATACGATCCATCGACCTGCGCCTGATTGAAGATCTCGTCGAGTTCGCTCGAGGCCGCGGCTATGTGCTGGATTTCTCGGATCCGAGCTTCTCGGAATTCTTCGCCGCCGAGTTGGACGTCGACATCGACGACCCGATCTATGCCGAACACGGCGGCTCGAAGGGGAAGCGGCTGCGCTGCTTCCTTCAGAAGGTCGACGACGCCACCGCTGCTCGCACCCTGCAGGCCCTCTGGGAGCATCGTGCGGAATTGCTGGCGCGCACGGGCCAGCAAGATCCCGTACTGAACGCCGAGGGACGATATCTGGGGCTACTAGCCCGGCTTACCGGTCATCCGGCGGACGGTGGGATGCCGCCGCGACCGGCGTTCGATTGGCGGCTGCTCACCGAGCTGCGGGACGAACTCGTGCGTGTCGCATCGCTGCAAGCGCACGAGCGAGGCTATGCCTTCGAGGCCTTCCTGAAGCGGAGCTTCGACATGGCGGGCCTGACTGCCCGCGAACCGTTCCGCAACACCGGCGAACAGATCGACGGCAGCTTTCTGCTCGGCGAAGAGACTTACCTGTTCGAGGCGAAGTGGCATTCGGCGCCGACCGGTGTCGCCGACCTCCATGTCTTTCATGGCAAGCTCGAACAGAAGGCTGCCTGGGCCCGCGGGCTCTTCGTCAGCTACAACGGTTTTACACCTGACGGCCTCTCTGCGTTCGGCTCGGGCAAGCGGCTCATCTGCATGGATGGCCGTGACATCTATGACGCACTTGATCGTCAGATCCCGCTCAAGGCGGTTCTCGAACGCAAGGTGCGCAGGGCCGCTGAAACGGGGCGCCCCTTCATCCCGGTAAGGGAGCTTTTCGATCAAAACGGGGGGAGCCGATGATCCTGACTGACAACGAAACCAAGGTCGACCTCCTCAACAACGAGGCGATCGCAACAACGATCATCAAGCTCCTGAGGGACCGACCGGATCGACCGGTGACGATCGGCGTGCATGGCGACTGGGGCGCGGGCAAATCGAGCGTCCTGGAGATGATCGAAGCCGGCTTCGAGTCGGAGTCGAAGGTCCTGTGCCTGAAGTTCAATGGATGGCGGTTCCAGGGGTTCGAAGATGCCAAGATCGCGCTGATCGAGGGCATCGTTACAGGGCTGATCGAGAAACGGCCGGCGCTGACGAGGGCCGGGGAAGCCGTCAAGGACGTCTTCCGCCGCATCGACTGGCTCAAGGTCGCCAAGAAGGCAGGAGGCCTCGCCTTCACCGCGTTCACGGGCATCCCGACTCCCGACCAGATCAACGCGATCGTCGGCACGTTGGAGGGCGTGCTGGCGGACCCCGCGAAGCTCGCCACCAAGGATAACGTCCAATCAGCCATTGATGGCGTGAAGGGTCTCCTCAAGGAGAAGGACGGCGAAAGCGCGAACGTTCCCGAAGAGATCAATGCCTTCCGGAAAGCGTTCGACGAGCTCTTGGAGAAGGCAGGCGTCGAGCAGCTCGTCGTCCTCATCGACGACCTCGACCGCTGCCTCCCAGACACCGCCATCGAAACCCTTGAGGCGGTCCGTCTCTTCGTCTTCACCTCGCGGACCGCGTTCATCGTCGCGGCCGACGAGGCGATGATCGAATACGCTGTGCGCAAGCATTTCCCCGACCTGCCGGACACGACCGGCCCACAGACTTATGCGCGCAACTACCTGGAGAAACTGATCCAGGTGCCGTTCCGGATTCCTGCCCTGGGCGACACCGAAACCCGCATCTATGTGACCCTGCTGCTCGTGGGCGCCGAACTCGGCGACGACGATCCGGAGTTCAACACTTTGATCGGTGTCGCGCGCGAGCGCCTGAAACGCCCGTGGACCTCAGGCGCACTGGACTCGGCTGCAGTGAGGACCGCGCTCGGCGAGAAGGCCTCCCGCGCGAACAACGCGCTGGCCCTCAGCGACCAGATCGGGCCGATCCTGGCCAGCGGCACGAAAGGCAATCCCCGCCAGATCAAACGCTTCCTCAATACCCTCGTCCTGCGACAACGCACGGCGGAGGCGCGCGGGTTCGGCGACGACGTGAAACTCCCGGTTTTGGCGAAGCTCATGCTTGCCGAGCGCTTCATACCGCGGCTGTTCGATCAGATCGCTGCCGCGGCGGCCGCGGCGCCCGATGGCAAATGCCCGGACCTGGCCGCCCTGGAAGCCGCCGCGACCGCCAAGGAGGATGACAAGCCGAAGGCCAAACCGGTGAAGTCGGCCGGCAAGGACGGCGACGCGGCGAAGCCTGCGCACAAACTCGAAGCCGTGAAGACGACCGAGAGCGCGCTGCTCGGCGAGTGGCTCTCCTCCCCGGCGATCAAGGCGTGGGCGACGGTCCCGACGATGATCGGCGACGAAGATCTCCGCCCCTATCTGTTCGTGGCCAAGGACCGGAAGGACTATTTCGGCGCGGCCTCGGTGCTGGGGCATCTGGCAGCTGTCGTAGAGCAACTCTTCGGAGGCAAGTTCGCCGTCCAGGGTCTCGAGGCCGATCTCAAGCGGCTGGCACCGCCAGAAGCGGCCCAAGTGTTCGAGGCGGTGCGCGGGCGCATTGTCGGCGCCGACGCATTCGAGACCGAGCCGCCGGGCGCGGCCGGCCTGGCGGTCCTCATCAAGGCGCATCCTACCCTCCAAGGTGAACTTGTCGACTTCCTCGATGCATTGCCACGGGACCGGCTGGGCCCGTGGGTCTGCGGTGGCTGGGAGGGCGTCCTCAAGGACGACGAAGCCGTCCAGCGCTTCGATCGCCTGCTCCAAACCTGGGGCAAGGAAGGCGGCCCCATGCTGAAGGCCGCGGCCAACGGCGTGCTGCGCACCCGGCAAGGAGGACGCTGATGGGCACCTCCAGCGCGTTCGGTGGCCAGGCCGGTGGCACACCCCTCGTTCCAAGCTGGCTCGGCGACGACGGCGCGCCACCGGCCGCGCCCGACGGCGCCCCACCCGATCCGAGTCAGCCGCCGGACGGCACGCCTGGTGACGAGGCCCCGCCCAATGCTCCGCCTGCGCCGCCACCCAGACCTCCCGTGCCCCCCGTTGCCGATCCCACGCGCTTCTCGGCCGCACGTAACAATTTCTCACGCTTCGCCGGTTCCGGAGGCGACGATCGCCGGAGCCTTGGCCGCGCCGTCTCTCACTATGTGGGTTCATCCTCTGGAGGCGCGCGGACGGCGGCAGCCAGGATGGGGTCGGCTCGCGGCGCGGGAAGCCGTCTGCTCGGTTTCCTGTCCGACGCGGTCAACCGGGGCGCCACCGAAGCGCTGCGCGCGCTCAATCTCGACGGCTTGGCAGGCCGGCCGATCGAAGAAATCTTTCTCGGACTCGCAGATTATGTCTGCCCCGACGGCGGCTCGATCGATGAGGGCATCGCCCGCGAAGCGTTCATCGAGACCATTGCCGACCTCGCTGGAGCGGGTATCACGGATCTCGACGGCCTCAGCGCCGAGCAGATGCAGGCCGTGTTCGAACTGTACGCGACGAATGCGATCGAGGCCCGGCTGTGCAATGACATCGGGGCGAAAACGGTGACGCTGCCGAGCGACAGTCGAGAAGCGGCGCGCGTTCAGGCACAGCTCAACGATTTCATCAGGCGCGGCGTCGCTGACGCCCTTACGACCGCGCGCGCTGCGGCCGCGGCGTTAACACCCGATCGCGTGCTGACCTTCGTCGGACGCATCTACGAGCAGGCGTTCGGAATCCTGCAGATCATGGGCGATGCGGAGGCAGAGGGCGCATGAGACGACATCTCATCACTGGCCGCTACGGCCCTGGCGACCGCAGCCGAATGCCGCTCGGTGAAGACGAGGTAGAAACCCGTCTCGATCTCGTCGCCGGCGAGCGGTCGCTCGGCCATGGCATCGGGCGGGCAATGGCCGACCTCTCCCGGCTCGGCGTCTTTCCCTCGGAAATGGGCGTCGATGTCCTGGTGCTGGCGGCGCACGTGCACGCTGCCGACACGCGCGTTTCGCGCGACAGTGAATCGCAGGATGGTTGGACCCGCGAGCTGCGCCTCATCGTCCCGGTCTCAGATCCCGACCGCTGGCACGCCGCCGCCCCGATCTTTGTGCGATTGCTGAATTTTCTTACCGGCGATCGCTGGTCCTTGGGGTTTCGACCCCGACCCCGCCGCTTCGCGCGCGTGGCGCCGACACCGCCGCCGCGGCTCATCGGTCCTCCCTTCGATGATCTCGCTCTATTCTCGGGCGGTCTCGATAGCTTGATCGGTGCAATTGACGCCCTCGAGGCAGGCCGTACCCCGCTCCTCATCAGCCACGCCGGAGAAGGCGCCACCAGCGACGCGCAGGCGACGATCTTCGAGGCTCTCAAGGCGAACTATCGCGGTAGGGCGTTCGATCGGCTGCGTCTCTGGATGGCCTTTCCTGAAGGCTTCGTCCGCGGATCGGCGGGGGAGAACACCACGCGGGGACGATCCTTCCTCTTCTTCGCCCTCGGCGTCTTCGCTGGCACCGGACTGGACGGGACGTTCACACTGAAGGTGCCAGAGAACGGCCTGATCGCCGTCTGAACTTCCTCCGAATGAGTGGACACCTGTAGTAGGCTCGTTGAGCCTGGAGGTGTTGAATGGAACGTGCACGTCGGTCGTTTACTGAAGAGTACAAGCGCGAGGCGGCGGGG